>JAITFN010000047.1 GCA_031281345.1 Candidatus Fibrimonadaceae bacterium | reverse complement strand
TTATATCATCAAATGCTTCATCTTTTTTCGTAGCTAAATTTTTACTTGCTACGATGAAAATAAAAGTAAAAATAGGTGAAAATTTCTCTAATCTTTGTTTTATTTCAATCTCATATTCGCTAAATTTCTTTATAGAATTTTGATAATTCGAAGTTCTTTTATCTATAAAATCCAAAATATCAAAATTATCCTTATATTTGTTCATAACATACATAATATTTTCTTTATCATCTTTAAAAAAACAATCAAGTGTTTTTTCTGTTATGTAAATTGGTGGAATATAATTAGGAGAATAAATTTTTGTTTCAAATTGTTCCTCTTCAAAAATTTGATTATGTGAGAAACCATATAGTTTTTCTAATTGTTCAAAATAGTCAGAACGTCTAATTAATCCTTGAATTTCTATATCATATTTTTTATATTGCTTGTACCACAAAAATAATCCAGCCACAAATACGATATCAGTATTTGGAAAATCATTAAGCGAAGTCAATTCTTTGCCATCTCGAAGTTTTTTTAAGATTTCATTAAGGCCTTTTATTTCATTATTTTGGAAAATGTCAGCCATTGTTTAATCTCCTACTGTTATCGTACCAGTTACGACAATTCAGCAGAAAGCGGAAAATAAAAAAGGGCAAACTTCCATTTGCCCCCTCACTCTCATTTTTGCAAAAAATACCCTCTAAAGGAGGCTCTCTGAACTTTCCAAAATAATTATAAAACTCTAGATATTGACTTTCAGTCATAATTCCTAATATAAATATAGTAAATATGATTTTTAAGTAATAGTTTCATTTATGTTAGTCAAAAGTAGCCTTTAATAGAGGCTTGATTTTCGTTCTCCAAAAAAATCCACTAAAAGCTTCTTACGTTTTCATCAAACGCTGAAGCCACTATAGATTTAGAATACAACACTAAAATAATTGTATCACTTATACATAGTCTTTAAAATCAATTTCTAATGATTATCTTAAATTTTTGTGGAATTTTTCTATATTCACTCCGTGCTTTGTATATGTAAATTATAAATTTGTCCTATATAAACAAAGAGGTAAGAATATGGAGAAATATAAATTTATTGACCTTTTTAATAAGGAGCTTAACGGTTCATGCCTTTTTTCATCTGGTGGAACAGAACTTTGTCATGCATTTAAATATTTTTTTGATGAGGAAAAAAATATTGATGAAATATTATCAAAAATATCTGCACTACATACAAATGAGCAGATTAATTTAAAAAATGAAGAAGATATTTTAAATAAAGTGTTAAATTTAACAAAAGATAATATTGATGAAATGACAAATTCTTGGTTTTCGGAATCAGAAAAAAATAAATCTAAAGGCTATTTAGCAATTTCACCATATAGAGATTCAGAATTACAATTAGGGTTGACTTGCTTGTTACTTCTTTCAATCAGAGAAAATAGAATAGAAAATGAAAAAAAATTATTACTATCTCCAATTGAAACGCCAGAAGAGATTATCGACTATAGAGATGCAGATGAGGATTTAATAATTATAGATGATTTTGAAATACTTGAGACGGCTTACCGGAAAAAAGATATAGTAATATATCCAGATTTTAATCAAGAAATCATAGAAAAACTAAAATTATTAGATCCTACTAAATCAAGTATTAAAATCCGTCCCCATCGTTATGGTAATTTTTCAGAATATTCTAAGTTAAAAAATATTTTTGAGGAGAGAACATTTGGCGTACCATTTAAAAAAGAGAAATTTCAAAATATTTTTTCAAAAAAATATGGTAAATATGAATATTTTTTTAATGAGGAAGAAAATATATTAGTAGCTCAAGGTTTTTATATACCATTAGATAAGCTTGAATATGTAATAAAACCATATGAAGACAACTTAATAAGTTTATCATTAGAGGAAACAATAGATATAAATAAAAGTAATTATACGCTATTAACAGATTGCTACTTTATTGATAGAAATGGCTCTCGCTTTCTTAAACACAAATACTTGCATATGATAATGAATAAGGATACGGCAGAAATAAATCATCTTGATTTTTCCTATCTCTATTACAAAGATGATAAAATTGAGCAAAGAAAAACACAACATATAAAAGATAAAGTTGTTAGTGCCGATTACAAAAAGAAGCTTCTAAGAATTGATTCGAAGAATCCAAAAGAATGTTTTACAGAATTTGAATTATTTACGGATATTGCAAGGTTACTGATGGACGAGAATAAAAATCCCGAAATATGTAATTTTTTTAATGGAATATAAATCTATTCAAATGATAGGTTAAGTTGTCCATTTCCGAAATGACCACATCAAGGTTGTGAAAGTCAGTATTATGGTAGATATTCATATAACGGAAGAATGACTACTAGCTTTCTATAGAAAAATATGGAAATTGGTAAAAATGAAATGAATATTAATTTTATAGAGATTTATATAAAGTTAATTTATAACAACAATTTCATTTTCAGAAAACCAACCTTTCCCAGACAAACTCGCCTTTAATCCCAACGGATTATTTGTATAAGCTACTACTGCTAAACTTTCTTTTGCGCGGCTACAAATTACATAAAATAGCCGCCGTGTCCTATCTATTCCAGTTTCTTTCCCTTCTTTCTCATTTTTAATATCTGTATCAGTTTTTTGTTTTATTCCAAACAATTTTTCGTATGAAAATAAAAATCCTCGTGCTTCAGAATCATCAATAATTACCATAACTCTTGGAAATTCTAATCCTTTCACACCTTGATGTGTAAAAAATGGAGATTGTTTATTAATGTAAGCTGAATATTCCCGAATTTGTGAAAATTTCGTGTTTAGAAATTCATCTAAACAATTTATTTTATCAACTGATAACTCTTCGGCTTTATCGATTTCCTCGCTAAAAACATTAGCCACTTTCTCTCGTTCCTCTGACGTTCTCGTTAGAATTGGTTTATACCCATTTGGAATATTAAATAGACCACTAGCAAAAACGATTTCTAATATTTTCCTAAATGTTATATCAGGGTTATTGTCGTATGCGTTGCATAATTCATCTATTTTTATTTTACTATTTTCTAAAATTTTCTTAGTCTCTGTTTTATGCTCATTTATGTACCGCTTATTAAATTGCCAAGAGTTATTTTTTACGATATTAGCTATTGCAAATTTGTCATCCTTTTTATGTGCTTCCAATATCGGCAAAATTATTTCAGAAAATATTCTAATTTCAGGTAAAGTACCATCTGAAAGTCCATTCTGAAATTCATCGACTTTATAAAGCTTAGAGAACATTTCACCAAATCCCATACGGTTAGCAGCCATATGATGTTCAAGAATCAATGAAACAACAGATTCTCGTTTATTCCACTCGGCATCACCTGTTATGGATGCCATTTGCCGCATAACATCGGTTTCTGCTATTTGTTTATCTTTGTTAGAGGCAATGATAAAAAGTCTCACAAATCCTCCTTTCTTATCTTGTCGTTCTTGTTGTTTTTGAACATCAACATCGGAACGGATTTTATTTATTAATTCGATAATTCGTGTTGGAGATCGATGGTTCATTTTCTTGGCTGGTTTTTCCCAATCCTCAGGTAATTTTTTTTCTAAATCAGATTCGCCATCTCCATAAATACGTTGCATAGTATCTCCCAATAATCCCAAAGAAAATTTATCTTTATGTACTGTTTGAACTGATAAAAATGCATTCATAAGTCCCTTGTTTGTATCTTGGCTTTCATCTATCAAAAGTATTGGAAATTTTTTTATTAGAATTTTTTGCATTAACGGTTTTTCTGTAAGAAAAGATGCTCCTAGTTGTAAAACTTCAGAATGGATTAACGATTCCAACTCTGTATTATTAGAATTAGGATTATATGTGAATTTTTTGATGTTATCTAATTTTTTTAAACGTTCCTCTTTATCCTTAATCTTATTTATTCGATCAATTTCAGCTTTCGTTCCTTGACGTGAAGGTTTTTTGTCTCGCAGTTCAGATATGTCCGCCTCCAATTTTGATTTTAACCATTTCTTTATGTCTGTATTAAAGCCACGTATTAAATCCCAAACGAAACTATGTATTGTTGAAACATATACAAGTGCATCGTTTTTTAACCTACGTTTGATTTCGTCACAGGCATTATTTGTATATGTGATAACACCTACTTGCTGACCACGCAATCGTAAATTTTCTCCTACTGTGGAAGTAGTTATTGCCTCTAATACTTTTACTAGTGACCGTGTTTTGCCAGACCCAGCACCAGCAAACAGAAAAAAACTCTTCAGATTTTCTAAATTAATACATTTAGCTATTTCTGTGTCAACATCGTCGTCAATATGATTATCATCTAGGGCAAAAGTTTTATTTTGCATTGTTTGCCTCATTGTTAGATTTGGTTTGCAATATATTTTCCAACCATTGCAAACCCTCTGATATGTATGTAGGTATTTTTATATTGTCAAAATTCTGGAGATAAAGTAAATCTAAGGCAAATTCTGCTTTTTTAAATCCGTTGTTACGTATAATATCAAATGCATTTTGTGCATTTGTAATCTTTTTTACTTTTCCTATCATCCCCTTTATATTTTTTATACCATCAAAAATAGCCTTATTTTCAAAAAACAAACTATCCTCAAATGTGTATGGCAATACTTCTGAACTATCAATTTTGATTGGCGTTTGAAATGCAACTCGTAATGCATAAGGTATGTCTTGCTTTTTATCCTCAGATGATAATGCTAGTAAATCGTCAATGTTTTCTTTTTTTGGGAACCATAATTTTAAAGTATCATTATTTGTCTTTTGACTTTTCTTGCGTTCTACAGGAACTGATTTCCATTTCTTTTTTCCTTCTTCTTCAATTTCTTTTGTTGCGTCTAAATCGGTTATAATAAGCGTTGGAATCCCCAAAGTTTCTATAAAAGGTTTTAATTTATGAGCATGACTACCACCAATACTCAATAGGCTAATATAAGATTGATTTAAACGGCTTATTTTGCGTAAGAAATGCGGAAGTAAAATACGTTCCGCATCGCCTTCTATCAAAATTGCCGCATCCGAGAAAAATAGATCGCAGTGTGTGACCTTAATATATCTTGAAACAAATTTTTCCGTATCTTTATCGTCTCTAAATACACTAGATAGATTCATAACATTAGTACTTTGCGTTTCTCCCGCCACAGGCTGAATTCGTTTAAAATATCGCAAATTTGCAAATTCACATTCATGAGTTATATGGCTTGAGTGGGTGGTGACAACAAGTTGAGTTGTCAATTTCCCAGTTTTAATCTCTTCCTTGCTTGTAAGAATTTTATAAGCCTGCTTTATGAATACTTGTTGAGCTTGTGGATGCAAATGTGCTTCAGGTTCTTCTATCAATACAAGATGTATTGGTGGATATTCAATGTTAGTTTTAAGTGGTTGAGAGACTTTTTGTTTGCCTATTTTTAACCAAGAATCTCTAAAACGAATTAGTTTAAATGCTATGAATATAAGATTTTGATAGCCTAATCCATTATAGGTTTCTGGAAGAAATGAATCATTGCATCCATCAAGCTCATATTGTAAAGCAGAATCATGGTCAAGCCCGTCCGTTGGTTTTAGTTGCGGATTTATTGTAATGTTTGGATTATAAAACCCTGGGTATCCTAAATTACCTATTTCTTTCAAAGCTGGCAAAAACCAATCTCGCATATTCGTTGTAAAAACATCTTGTGCCTTATATATAGCATCTAGAGCTTTTATATCTTCTGGTTCCGTTGGATTTTTGGACGGATCAAGATGTAAATTATAATATTCTGTAAGTTGTTTCGACAAACGATGTTGATCATTATCTTTAATTTCGTCATTTAAACCACGCTGAGCATTTATTTCGTTTATTTGAATAAGTCCAACCAACGGGTTTTCTTCTATCGGTTCACAAAGAGATTTTTGGTTTACGTCTTTTTTTGCTGGATCTAATATATAGAATTTTATAGTGAAATATTGCTGCAGATCTTGTTCTAAAAAAGCAAACATATCCTTCGGGAATAAATCTGTATCGCATTTTTCTCCGTTTACGAATGTTTTTTCTTTCAATTCATTGATGCGTTCGTGAGCTTCCTTATATTTGCTATAAAGGACAGCGACATCTTTTGGCTCATATTGTAATCTTACACCTAAATATCCACCAGCCCAGTCAAGTGTTGGTATGATATGACTTACGTAATGGATGTCATCGTCTCCTACATAAAACCAAATATCAAATGATGGCAAAATATCTTCCCACAACGATAAATCACGTGGCTCTGGAGATTTATCTGTTTCGTTTTCTAGTTTTATACCGATTTCTTTTATTTTTACGTGGTTGGAAATTGTGAAATCATAGATGTTAAAACTTTTAGACTCAGTCTTTAGGAAGTATCGCATTGCAACCATAGCAGATGTTTTTCCGCTATTATTTGCTCCTATAAATACAGTTTTATCATCTCGTAAATCTATTTTAACTTCTTTGAGTTTACGGAAATTTCGTATTTTGATATTTTCGATGCGCATTTTTTTACTCCTTTTATTTGCTTAATCAAGCTAATAATATACTAAATTATTATCAATAAGTTGATTTGTTTCCATCCTCTTTCCTCTTGTGAGTGTCCGTGTATATGGACAACCCTTGCGTTTCCAGTTGTCGCAACCTAAAAAAATACCATAAGGTCCAGATTTCTTAGAAAGACGACCTCCGCAACGCGGACAAGTAAAAGTCTCTCGTTCCATCTCCTTTTTATACTTGTTCCTTAATTCTGTGACAAACTCAGACTCTTTGTCTTTGAGCGTAAGCAAAATAACTTTTTTCTTTGCTCTTGTAAGTGCAACATAGAATAATCTGCGTTCTTCAGAATATGGATAATTGTCACTGTTTTCTAGAAGCAAGTCTAATATAGGAGCATCTTGCATTTTGCTTGGAAATCCCATACGTGATTTTTTATTGTTGATAATAAATACATAATCTGCCTGCAATCCTTTGGAACTATGTGCAGTTAAAAAAGTTAATTTTAAATCTCTGCGATTCTGAAATGCAAGACAAGTTTGATTTGCATGATTATCATAACTGCATGAGAAATTTGCACTATTCTTGATAAAATCAATATCAAAATTATATCGCCCAATAAAAAACACAGAACTGTTTTGTGGCAAATCCTTTAATTTTTCAAGCAAAAAATCTACAAGTTTAAATTCTGTATAGCCGTTGATTTCTTCAAGTGGGAAAAATTTATCTATTTGATTTCCTTTAATGGATTTTTTCACTTGGTTTGGATTTTGCATAATGAATTCACCGCTGATATCTATCAATTTTTGGGCAAATCTATAAGTTGTTTCAATTTTGCTGCTCTCTGAAATACCCCAATATTTCTCAAAATTCAGAATAAAACCTATATCGCTTCCAGCAAACCTGTAAATACTCTGCCAGTCATCTCCAACACAAAATAGCGAGTAATCGTTAGCATTTCGCATAGCCTTGAGCAGGGAAAACCTAGATTTAGAAATATCCTGATACTCATCAACTATCGCAAATTTATAATTATGGCAATATTTCATTTCCGTTACATATTCAGTAGCAATGTTAATCATATCGTTAAAGTCAATTTCATTTCTTTCCGCAAGCGTCTGAGAATAAGCTTGGTATATTGGTTCTATCAAATCCAAAAGAGTTAAACTGGATTCAACAGACATACGGCTTGCCATAATCATGCTTCGTACTTTTGCAATAGTGTATGCATTGCTTTTAATTAAATTAATAATTGTTCCTGCCAATTCAACAAAACCATCTATTAAAGATTTTTCGCTTGCCATTAATTCATCAAGTATTTCGTTGGGTGCTTTAGGCTTGAAAATAACACCTTGTTTTTCTAATTTTTCCTCAAGGTTTTTGAGCAAATCACCAGAAAATTTTTCATAAGCAAAACATTCCAGCATTATTGTATTGTGTTCCTTATGCAATTTACGTTTCCAACTCATTGATTCTTGGTATATCTCCGATGCATTTTTTCCATTCCTTCCGTGAAAATATGCAGGTACTTGCCCATTGCTGTCAATGCCAAAATATTCAATATATACTTTATATGTGGGCAAATAAAAATCTGGGTGATATTGCCCATACTCGGAAGTTCTTGTATCTATGGAATAAGCGGATTCATATTCGTATGCTATTCCATTTTGCGATAAAAAATTTGCAATATCCAATTCGCCATAACTCTTTACTTTCTCGTTTTTTAAAGTTGTGGGAGGATTGCATTCCAAATATTCTTTATATTCTGTTTCATTCGCAAATTCAAATTCTGATTTTGCGACTACTGAATTGAATAACAGATAGGTGGATAATTGTTGCAGATAACCAATTTGTTTCATCAGACTGGACAATTGGTTTTTTATGAAAGAAGGTAGCTTAATTTGCGTAATCTTTGGGACAATTCCATCTGTGGATTCGATGATATTTAGTCCTAATTTGTGAAATGTAGAAGCCTCTATCGGCTGGTTTGTTTCTTTTTCAATGCGTTCTTTCATCTCGGATGCCGAAGCATTAGTGAAGGACAATACAAGTATTTCATTTGGTTTGCATATACCTTTATTAAGCAAAAACTTAATTTTCCCGATAATTGTTGTTGTTTTGCCTGTTCCAGCTCCTGCAATTACCAAATGGTTGTGCGCTTCTTTTATAATGCATTGCATTTGTTGTTTATCAAGTTTAATTCCTTCAACATCTCCTACCAGCTTACAAGCATCTAAAAATTGCTTCTCTAATATGCGTTCATTATGTCTAAGCACGAGTTGTACAAATGACTTATATTTATCAACAAAAATATCTTTTGCATATATGAGTTTTTGGTAATCCGCGGTCTTTCTAAGTTTTTTGTGATTGATTTGGAATAGCTTGTCATATAAGTATCTTTTGCCGTTTAATATATGTTTAGCTTGTTCTAAGTTGAGAAAAGAATCTGACGATCGCAAGAACAAATCAATTTCTTCAATGGCGTCAAATGTTTCTTTAACAAGTAATGAACATATATATTCATACTCTTCGATTTTTTGCTTGTATGAATTGCTTACTCTGCTAAGTATTTTATCGCCATAGTTACTAATTATGAAATAACAAACATAAATAATTGTAGCTATAAAAATAAAACTTTCCATTATAAATTTCTCATAATATCATTTTGTCCATATCTGCTATCACATTGGAAACTCCATATTTAATCCACTCTACAAATTTCATTTTTATACCTTGACTTTTTATTGGCGGAATATATATATTTTGCATGTTTTTACCTGTTAGTTTAAAATATAGTAAATTTTAATAAAAATAGCTTCTGCCGCCAGATTTATCTTTCACTATATACAGTTAAACTTTGAAATTGCAACCGCATAATGCTAATAGTATATATCAAAATATTTTTATATTCCTTAAAATGAATCTCAAACCAGCAAAACCTTTTATAAAATGGGTTGGTGGGAGAAGCCAATTTTTAGAGCAGTTTGAGAATTATTACCCAAAAGAAATTAAAACAAAAGAAATTCAAAAATATCAAAGATTAATACGTCAGCTTATCTGCTAGTTTGACAACATAGGATTCCGATGTCTTTTCTGTTTCGGTTCCCTTTGGTTACAACAGCCCAAAACCGTTTCATTGAATTCTTCTATTGGTAATTTTCCCTGATATAAACGCCAATTTATACTCCCTTAACTTCAAAAATAGCTTCTATTATATCTTTGCTATTCTCAAAAAATCTAATTCTTATATCATCATTACAATCTTTAGCAGGCCAAATATATTCTTTCACTGTGCCGTCAACATATTTTATCGTACAGTTCGCTTTATCTGTTTTAAAAAGTTTTTTTCTGAATATCTCTTCATTCGGTAAAAATGAAAGTTTTCTCCCATTTTCAGTATTGTACTCAGCATATTTTAATATTCTCTCTAAAATTAACTCTGCTCGTTTTTCTATAAAATCTTCAAAGTGATCTTCGTGCCACAACGATTCATCGTTTGGTATTAAATGTCGTGACATATACATATGCCTATCTTTGACATACTCAGGGTTATTGATCCATTGGGCAAATGGTTTTCCATTTTTCGCATTACAATTAGTTTTAGGGTCTAAAAGTTGTTTATTTTTTATACTATTGATCTTAAATTGTGGATAACCACGTTTTTCAAGAATGCTTTTTGGCATTATATGATCCTTGTGATTTTCTCGACTATCGCTTGATAAATCATACATTAAATAAAAAACAAAATCTTTATCTAATTTGTCTATATCATCTTTGGTATAATTTATCGTAAAGGTAACTGGATGATTTGTGTAAATATTAAACAATCCATCAACTGGAAAAGGTTTGCCTTTATAATTTTTGATTAATTTAAGAATTTTTCTAATACAAGTTTTATGTACCCAGCCTGAGCCTCTACTATTGAAAACTCCATTGAGTAATGAATTAATCAACCATATACGTATATAAACAAAATCGCTATTTCCAGTTTCATAGTTATCAAAAAAATTGCGAATACTATTATCGTCTTTGTTTTTATGGAATAAATGATACGCTATAAAAAATAATGGTATAAAAGAACGGTTACTATCTTTATAGTAATCATATAATTTTGCATATTTTAGAAAATCTTTTAAAGCCTTTAACGTTGCTTCAATTTTAGTTCTACTATGTATAGCAAATTCAGCATCTGTTTTTTCTATTGCTGCCATTTCTTTATCATAATTATCTTGCAAAAGGAAAATTAATTTGACAAGATTATCTTGGTCTAAACCAATATTTTGGTATTCTTCCTGCATTTCTCTCAAGAAACCTTCCATTTCCCATTCATATCCTTTTAGTTTTGCCGCTACTAAATCAAACGCTAACAACCGAGTTCCTCCATCATTTAATCTTTTGAACATTTCAACAATCCGTTGCCTATTTTTTTCCTCGGGCAAAGTTTTATCGACTTTAACTTTAGATATTCCTATGGCAAGTTTGTTCAAAATACTATCTGAAAAAGACAATACATTCTCTCTAATACATTCCTCTTCCTTATCATCATTAATATTTGCTGTTTCAATAATTTCTTTTACAACTTGGTTAGGGCGACCCTCCTTTAATTTTATTAAAAGGTTTTTTGCAGGATACCAAAAATGATTTTTTATTGGTCTTTCAAGATTGTCTTTAGATTGTTTAGGAAGTTTAGTTTCGTCATTTTCAAATTTAAATTCATATTCAGAATTATAATAATCACTGAATAAATCAAAATATAAAATTTTCCCATTAAAAGAACCATTTAGTCCAATATAGAATGATTGCAACCGTTGCTGTCCATCAATCACAAACAATTGGTTTTGTGGCAAACTATCAATTCTAGATTGATTAGACTCTCCATCTTTTGCGTCTTTTATAAAAGGTCTATAGCTAAATAATGGTGGTTTGTCCTTTTCTTCTTCAATAACTATTATACCGCCAAAGCTATCTCCCTTTAAAAGGGTGTCAAATAATAGTTCCATCTTTTCTTCAGTCCAAACGAGTTCTCGCTGGATTACTGGTAAGACAAATTTTTCATCTTCTATTTCAGCTATTGCATCAGCTATACGCTTTGAGTCCCAATTTGCCATAGATAGTTTATAATCTCCTAATGGTATTTTATAGGAAATATAGTAAATTTCTCACTACGACACCACAAACCCCAAAGCCTTATACCCCTTCAACCGCTTCCCATACATCCTAAATAACGCAGGCACTTTCTCATCAACATAATCATAAACCCGTATCTCCTTTTTTCCTTGAGAAGCACGATTCAAGCGACCTGTGTATTGGATTAGCATACCTCTCCACGAAAAAGGAAAAACCAAAAACAGGGTGTCAAGGCTTGGCAAATCAAAACCTTCTCCGAGATATTTTCCTGTGGCTAGGATAACCCTGTGCTCATTCGGTTGTTTATTTTCAATTTCTTCCATAATTGTTTTCAATTGCTTATTTCCAAGCCCGCCTTTTAACACAAAAAGAGAGGGTATATGCTTTTCCAAAGCATCTTTCAGCAGAGCCAAATGCTCAACACGCTCGCTTAGCACAAGACATTCACGCCCTTTACGATATGCTTCGAGAATATCCTTGATAATCATTTCGTTCCGTTCCTTGTTTAGGTAAAGGTTATGAAATATGTCTTGAATTGCGGAGTCTTCATTGTCCATGTGAAAATTGGTATGACGGGGAAATATTTTTTGCACAAAAAAGAATTCGGCATTTGTGCTGGTATTGGAGTAGCGGACTTCTCCTAAATTCATCAAAACAATGGGGTGCTGACCGTCTTTGCGAATAACCGTTGCCGAAAGGCCCAAGCGGTAATATGCTGGGCAGTTTCTTACTATTCGCTCAAACGAGCTAGCTGAAATATGGTGGCATTCATCAACGATAATCTGACCATAGTCAGATATCCAGTCTTCCACTTTGTTTCTCTTGACTACGCTTTGCATAACCGCAATGTCAATAATGCCTGTGAGTTTTTTCTTTGTGCCGCTGTAATAGCCTATGTCTTTTTTAGGAATTCCTAAGAAATTATGTATTCGCTCTACCCACTGGTCTGCGAGCAGTTTGCGATGAACCAGAATGACGGTGTTCACTTTTCTCTCCGCTATCACCCGAAGTGCCACAACGGTTTTGCCAAATGCGGTGGAAGCGGAAAGTATTCCCGTTTGATTTTCCATTAATTTTTGAAACGCTTCTTTTTGCTTCTCTCTTAGTTCACCGGAAAATTGAACGTCAAGATGCTTCCCGCGATTTTGTTCGTTTGATAGAATTGGCTTGATATGATAATGTTCGAGAATTGCCATAAGACCATCCAAGCATCCCACGGGCAAGCCGATATATTTTGCGGAGAAGTCATAGCAATAGAGAATATGCGGTTTGTTCCAGGTTGGGAGTCTCATTCGCTGTGCCTGATAGAATTCGGGGTTTGCGAAAGAGGCAAGCCGTAAAATACGAGTGCGCAATATCGGAGGCAGGCCAGTGTGATTTATATATAGCTGGTCAACTAGCTTGATTTCCACTTCTTGCGGAATAGGTTCGGTTATGGCTGGCAAAACGGTGGATTTTTTCTGCCAAGGTTTGGTTTCGTCTTCTATTTCGGTAGAATCGTAATTCACAGGCAAAAGCTCATTCCGTTGGGTTGCGTTTTGAATGAGCGTGTTCAATTTATTTTCGCTCAGTCGATTTATGGAAGCGAGAAAAGCCCATTGGTCTGCATAAGGAGACATATTTTCATCTAGAAAAAGGCTGTGATTTTTTGCCCTTGCTTCTTTTTGTAGAGGAAGAGCGATTAAATTGCCGAAGCCGCCTTTGGGCATTGTATCCTGATTGGGGAAAAAGCGGTCAAAGGAATCAAGTCCTATTTCAGGCCGTCTGTCCAAAGTGCGGGTCATTAGAAAAGTGCCGAGTTTTCTGGCTTTTGCCGCTGGAACGGGATTGTCAAAGAAAATCCATATATGAGCGCCGTTTCCTGAGCGGGAACGTTCCAGGGCGGCGGTTATCCCTTCCAGCTTGCAAGTTTCGGCAAAGGCTTTGGCATCTTCTTTCCACGCCTCCTTGTCGAAATCCACCGCTAGAAAATGGCAGGTTTCGTTTTGCAATAAGGGATAAACTCCCATAACGATGGCACCGGAAAGGTGGTTTCTAATTACTCCATCGGTTACCGATTCAAATGAACGCCCGTTGCAATTGCCGCAGCTTGCCTTTGGTTTTTTGCACACTCCTTTTACCCATTCATTTCGGCACACAGGCTGGTAGCCGGATTTTCCAGTTTTCTTGCTTTCGAAGCGTTTGGCATAGACATCTTCTCTGCCTTTGAACATTGAGCGAAATAGGGCTATTTTGGTTTCTGGGGAGGAATGGTTGTTTATCTGTTCCTGCGTTGGTGTTGCTGTGGATATTTTTGTTTCTTCAAGCTGGCGTTTTTTGTCGGCTAGCAATTGCTCTAATTCTGCAATTTCTTTTTCCAGGATTGAGGGGGAGACTGCCATATTCTTTGTGAAGTTAGAAAAATTTACTATCTTTCCTTTAAAGGCTATGAGTTTATTTTGGGAACCGATAGGGTATAATGAAAAGTTGACTGAATAATATATATATACAATATAAAGATTTTGGTCTAAATCGATTCACAATTAGCTCAATTGACTAATTTTTGAGAAAATCCTGAAAAACGCAGAAAAAACGGGATTTTTACAAAAAAATAAAAAAATAGGATTATTCCCCCTTGACAGGGTTTTAAGAAATTACTATATTTTGAAAGTTGGAATTACAATACTTTTATAAAAAATAAATATTTTTTTACTCTTTTGAGAAAAAAAATGTATATTATATAAGAGTTAGGATATCACGATACCTAGTGTATAACGGATAAGTTCAGACTGCCTACGGCTTTTTCTAACAGAACGGTGTAGAACAATCAAAATAGGAGATTGCTATGAAAAGCAATACATGTTTCAAAAAAAATGGTGAGCCACTTAGTGTCTATTCCTCTTGGGAAGAAGCAGAAAAAGCTGCTAAATACGTAAAAAATAACTTCGGTTTAGACGTAGTTCCTTATGGATGTAAAAAATGCAAGAAATATCATCATTCTCCAAAAGATAGGCAAACTCCGAGTAGGACTTGTGATTATTGTACAGATAGTCATGGAGAATATAAAGAATTATATGAAAGCTATGAGGCTGCGGAACGCAGGCGTAGAATTATATATGAAGAAAAGGGAATATGGTTGAATATTTATGAATGTAAGTATTATTTAGGTGGTTATCATTTCACAAAGAGGATGAAGTATGTCTAAAATGACTGATGAAGAAAGTGCCGCTTTAATATCTCGTATTCTTGCAGATTTTGAAGATGAATTGCTTTTTGATAAAGAAACTACAAAAAAGTTTATAAAATATCTCGTTCTTATTGAGGTAGAGGAAGAAGAAATATATTCTTTTTTTGATGAGTATTCGCAAAAAGGATATCTTTATAGACATCATAATATATATGAATGTTTTAAGGATTATACAAGAATATTTTTTTGGAAAGTTAGTTCGGAAACCGATTACGGGTACAGTTATGATTATTTATCAGAATTAGATAAGTATATTATCAAAATTACAGAACAGATTATTTTACAAGAAGAAGAATCATTACTTGTTGAAGATATTGCCAAATTTATTAAAGAAAAAACACAAGATTTGAATATTAGCAAACGTAGCAGTGATAACTATGAAGATCGGGAAAAAGCAAGTGAGGTGGTAATTCATTTTGACCCTCGCTGGTTTTTAAAAGAAAACGGGACGAACAAATTCTATTCTAATGATTTATATGAAAAAATAAAAAAAGTTATTCCACCAATATTCCAAGATAATTTTGAATATAAATGCTTTAAATACTCTAATCCCAGTGAAGATTCAGAAAAAACTGATACTGAAAGTAAAAAAACTGAGCTGGAATTGCCAGAAAACATTTTGTCTCAAGAAATGTCTGATAACGAAATAATTGAAAAATTAAAAAAATATAGCGGGGCATTATTAGACAAGGCAGCAGAAGAGAAAAATGATTGTATTTATAAGTTTATAATACGGAAAGTAGGTATTCCGTTATGGCCAGGGGAAACGAAAGAAGAATTTATTAACTATGTATTAAAAACAGAGATAAAAAAATGTGGCAAAGTTACTAGATTCTTGGATTTTGAAAAAGAAACAATTGAAGATGACGTGATAATTTGGAATAGTATTCATGGTCAAAAAAGCCATTTTTATGATAAGGATTTTTTAAATAAAGTAAGTGAAATATTTTCGCATAGAGATGATTTAATTGAACCAATTTTACAAGTTTCTTTAAATGAAATAATCTCACATGAAGGAAAACACTTAGAAGATATTTCAAAAAAAATACATCTATTGATATTGATAGGGACTAAAAAATCATTTTTAAAAATTTGGGAAATTCTTGGAAAAAGAAAATGTTATTATGATATAGATTTATATATAGAAATTATAAATAAATGGACAGAACATTTTCCGATAAAATTATTAAGGCAAGAAATTGAAAATAAAAACGATGTATGTATTTGGGGAATTTTACATTTGAAAAACGAGTATGTCATAATAGCACTTTTTGCTATGCTATACAAAAATTATTATGACATAATTACTCCAAATGGCATCACAGATCCATTTTATAAACGTACAGGCTCAGAATATGCAGAATATTATAAATTTCTAATATGCTTATCTATAGAACCACATGATGATGATATATACTTGCATTGTGGCAATAGAATTAAAAGCTGGGAGTTGCCTTTCCCTAGAAAGTGGTTAGATAATATTATTAACATAATGAATAACGATGGGATATTCGGACAAAAGATTAAAGAAACACTTAGAAAATTAAATATAGATTTGACCTATAAATTGACATTTAAACAATTTAATGAACTAAAGGAATTACAAAAATTATCCCGCAAATATGAACAAACAAAGCCGCCAAAAGAAATAGATAAACATTCCAAAGAAGTGAATATGAGTTCATTATTCAAAGATGATGATGACGATGATGATCTGCCACTGCAAGAAAATGAATATGCAATAAAAATAAATGAGATTTTGAATGCAGATAAGGTTCCATGGTTTTTGTTGGAGGAATATCGTAACAAGCATTATATTATTGCAGTTGAATTTTGGTTATATGAAGGCGAAGAACTTAATTTACAGGATTATAATATCCCTTACTTAAATCAGGACATTTATAACGAAATTAGAAACAAAATATTAGAAAAGCCATTTTTCTTTCCTAAATGGTCTTATGAAAATGAACAAATAATGGCAATTTATTTTTATAACGGATCAACATTTGATGATTTTATAAATCAGTCTGGACAAAGTGGAATGATACATATTTCATGGAAACATTATTGGCGAAAATTAATGAAAGAAACCTATGAAAAATTTGAACAGCCAAAATTTGAAAAATCATTACTCTTCATTACTCCAGAATACGCCGAATATTTAATAAGCAGAACGGATTATATGTTTTCTACTGCAATAGAAAATATTCTATACAACGAATATAAAACCTTTTTAACTGAAAGCCGCAAACTTCAGATTAAAATTTGCTTGAAAAATAAAACTATCCAAAAAGAAGAATTTGATAATTTAATTGCATTAGCGGAGAATCCTAAAATGAATTATTATGCTTGGTCAGATAAGGAAATTACAGATTGTCTATTGTCAGGTACAGATTTAGAAAAGTTAAACGCAATTCTAGAACCTGAATTTATGGCTCGTATTTTTGAAAAATCAATCTTATGGGTGATGGAACATAAAGATTCTGAATTATGGATAAATGCTCCTTGGTTTGGAATGCAAATTTTTAATAATAGTTACAAAGACCGCCCAGCTATTTGGGCAAAGCATTTAATGAAAATATTAGATGAATGGAATGGCTCTGAAAATATGTTGAGAAGAATTTGTATTGCCCTTGGGCATTTACGAGAACCTTTAGGGAGCAAAGTTCCTAAAAAATTAAGAGAAATGGCAGAAAATCCTCAAAACGAGAATATTAAAGAAGACATTCTTATTCAACTCTCTTTATTTAATCATGAAAATTTCAAAAAAATGTATCATAAAGGAAATGAAATCAAAAGGATTGAATTGTGCAAAAGAGAATTAATAATAGGTCAAAATAAAGAGGTGAAAAAGAAAATGCAAGAGTAATTTTTTGTGATATATGAAAAGTCTTTGAATTGGCTTGCAATAGCATGTTGATTTGGTTCAGGTAGCTTCGCTACACTTTTCAAACAAGAAAATGTTAACCAATAGGAGTACAATATGCAAACCGCTTACAACTGGCACGTCACCGAAAGGTGCAACTACAAATGTGAATTTTGCTTCGCAAAATGGGACAATCCAAAGGAAATTTGGCAAGACCAAGATGCTGTTCGCAAAATTCTAAATGAGCTTTCCAACAAAGAAGTCGTTTATCGAAAATTCGGCGGAACGGGAAAGCCTATCAGGATAAACTTCGCTGGAGGTGAACCGCTAATTCTTTATGAGAAATTTTTAGCGATTATCAAACTTGCAAAGGAAATGAAGTTTGAAACGTCCATAATTACCAATGGTTCGCTCTTGAAACTTAATCAAGACATATATCAATATATTGATATGCTTGGAATTTCTATAGACAGCCTAAACACAGATACTTGTCGCAAAATTGGACGTTGCGACAATAGCAGAAAGGTTCTGGAAAAGGAACAAGTAGAAAAATTGCTAATTAAAGCAAGGGTAGAAAATCCTGATATATCCATAAAATTCAATGTGACTGTGAATAGGCACAATTACAACGAATGTGTAGTTGAGCAATTGCAGGGATTTACCCCAAACAGAATAAAAATTCTGAGGCAGTTGCCTTTTCGCGATAATCAAGGAATAACCGAAGAACAATGGTCAAATTTCTTGATGCTCAATAAGAGATTTTTTGGAGAAAATACCATTGTTGAAGATAATGATGATATGGTTCATAGTTACCTGATGATAGATCCGAGTGGAAGATTTTTCCAAAATGGAAATAAGGAAGACTATATTTACAGCGACCCAATTCACGAAGTCGGTTTGGAAAAAGCACTTTCACAGATTGAATTCAGTAAAGAAAAGTTTATGAGCAGATACAAAGACACCACAAAAAATGAGGAGGTTTTATGAAAACAAACAAGATAACCATAAGCGGTTATGCTGGAACTGGCAAATCTACTGTTGGAAAAATTCTTGCGGAAAAACTGGGTTACCGATTTTTATCGGTTGGAAATTTTACCAGAGAATTTGCCGAAAGGGAATTCGGAATGAATATAAACGAATTTCAAGCAAAGTGCAAGGAAGAACCAGGCCTTGACGATTTTGTCAATTTTAAATTTCGCGACTTGTGCAATAGTACTGAAAACATCATTGCAGATTTTCGGTTAGGTTTTCATTTTGTTGAAAATTCACTGAATATTTTATTTGTCCTTTCCGAAGAGGAAGCTTTTAAACGGCTTGCCAAATCTGATCGAAAAATGGAACAAACAGATTTTGAAAGTGTTAGAGTGCGAAACGAAAATATGAGGCAACGTTTTTATTTGAAATTTGGAGTTGATTTTGCAGATGAAAATAACTACCATTTGGTTATTGATACAGGCAAAAAAACACCGGATGAAGTTGCAGGGATTATAGCAAATTATATGGATAAAAAATTTTAAATTTGCTATCAATCCCAAAAATCTGTTATCAGTTTTTTATCAGTTTTTCCAAAAATACCCCAAAAACCGCGAAATTTAGCCGATTTTGCAGGTTCAAAATCCCCTTTTAAGGCGCGGGTTCAAGGTTCAAGTCCTTGCTGGTTCATTTTCTATATTTGCTGTAGGTTTTTTCATTAACAAAGGAGCATAAAATGCAAAAATTTATCACGTTTTTGAATGGCACTGCCGAATATGAGACAGTGAATGTTACGCATAGCGGTGGATTTAAAATCTACTGTGAAGGCAGGCGACTTAAAGTACACTTCTGTGGAGGAGGTAGTTTTTATTTTAGTGAATATTTCGAAAAGAAAAAAGTGGTAGAAGAAGAAATTGTAAAAATTATGAACCAAAAAATGATTGACTTTTTGAAATCTGAAGAAATTATTTTGGATTTAGATTCAACTTTTAAAGGAGTATTGCGGGCTTACTCGAAGCGGGAAAAGAAATAAGCATAGCGGACATCATGCTGGCATTGGTAGCTGGTTGAGCCGAGCATAACTATGAATAGCGACAACACATGGATTTTATTTGCGCTCTTATCGGCGTTTTTCGCTGCCTTGACTTCTATTTTGGTGAAAATCGGTATTCAAAACGTAAATTCAAATTTAGCAACGGCAATTAGAACCGTTGTTGTATTGGTTATGGCTTGGGCTATAGTTTTTATAACTGGAAAACACAATGAGATTGCAAATATTGAGCATAAAAATTTGCTCTTTTTAATTTTATCGGGAATTGCAACTGGCTTATCTTGGTTGTGCTATTACAGAGCCTTGCAACTCGGTGAAGCATCAAAAGTAATACCAATTGATAAATTCAGTTTGGTAATTGGAATGGCAATGGCATTTATAATTTTAAAGGAAGCGATAACAATAAAGACGATTATCGGAGGCATACTTATCACAATCGGGACTTTTGTTTTGATACTATAGCAGCATTTACTATATTAAAAATATGCACGAAAAAGGAAATGTAAAGCAGACAATATTAGAAAAGGCTCTGGATTTGTTTTCAGTGAAAGGCTATGAAGGTGTTTCTGTAAGTGAATTGACAGAAGCTGCGGGTATAACAAAACCAACTTTATATTATTATTTTAATAGCAAAGAGGGATTATTTGATACTGTTTGCCGTATATATTATGACAAACTGAATAAGATAGTCGCAGAAAATGCAGAATACAAATCTAAACCTAAAGATTATTACGAAGATATATATCATACACTATCAAAACTGACAAAAGCATATTTTGAATTTGCTCATGAAAATAAAGCCTTTTTTCGAATTATGTTGGCAAATTTGTCTATGCCGCCTTCATCGGCGGTATATAAAATAGTGGAAAAATACCATTTTGAGCAATTTGACATAATAAAAAGCATGTTTAATAAAATGAGTAAAGGGCACGGCAATCTTAAAGGCAAGAGTGAAACATTAACTTGGTCATTTATTGGAATAATAAATTCATATATTGCACTGTATTTTTACGGCATTTCTGGCTTAAAATTGGACGAAAAAGCGGTAAAAGAACTTGTTCAGCAGTTTATGCACGGTATTTATTCATAAATTAATAAAAAATTTCAAAAAAGATTTGCTTTTTCTCCAATATATTTCTACATTTCTGTTAGAACAATATATATAAAAAAATATATAAAGTGAGGTTTAAAAATGAAAAAAGAAAAAGATCCACGTATTAATGCTAAAACTTGGTCAATAAAACATTATATATTGATAGTTTTTGGATTTGCTGCCATTAATGGCTTTCATGTATGGATTCTTCTCTATTTTCTTGAAAGAAGAATGAATGAAACCCATACTATGCTTGTTATCAATGTTCTTATGGCTTATACGTTTATTATAGCGGCATTTTATATGGTCAGCATTGCCATTACCCACAATGTCTTTTGGAACCGCCCAATGCGGACTATTGGTGAAGCAGCAAGAAAAATCTCTAAGGGGGATTTTACAATCCGTATACCACCTTCACGTAAAGATGGCAAAAAAGATTATATTGAGGTTATGTTCGATGACTTCAACACAATGACTGAAGAGCTTGCCTCCGCATACGAAAAGATAAGTGCCTTAGCAACAACAGATGAGTTAACAAAACTGGATAATAGACGTTCATTTTTAGAACATATAGATTTAATATGGAAACAAAATCACCGCTTAAATCTTCCTATAACAGTATTAATGATAGATGTGGATTATTTCAAAAAATATAACGATTCTTTGGGGCATTTGGAAGGAGACAAGGCACTTATTGCTATAGCTCAATGCTTAAAAAATAATGTAAAGAGGGAAACTGATTTTGTCGCAAGGTTTGGCGGAGAAGAATTTGTTTGCATTTTACCGTTTCTTAAAAAAGATGAAGCATTGGAATTTGCAAAAACATTGGTACAAAGTGTTGAGGATATGAAACTACCGCATCCCATAAGTTTACATTCTAAATATGTAACAATCAGCGTAGGTATGGCAAGCGTTGTACCGAATGATAATAATTCTTATGCTCAATTATTAGATGAAGCAGATAAGGCGTTATATTCAGCAAAAGAATCGGGAAGAAATCGGGTTGTAATCCTGCCAGCTTCAAAAAATTCCTAACAATGCCTTGACAAACCCGCAAATTTTTTCTATATTTATATACCGAATGGTAGGTATAGGAGGAATTATGGAAAGGAAATGGTTTGAAAATGCGCAGATTTACCATATTTATGCGCTTTCGGTTGCTGGAGCGCCGTTTATGAACGATTATGCGGTATTTGAGCATAAATTCGGCGTAATTGAAAAATGGATACCTCATATAAAAGGAATGGGGTTTAATACGGTATTGTTCAGCCCTGTGCTTAAATCACGTAGCCACGGCTATGATGTATCGGATTATTTTGAAATAGATAATCGGCTTGGCACGAGCGATGAATTTAAATCATTGGTAAAAAAAATGCACGATAATGGAATCCGTGTTTTATTGGACTCTGTTTTCAATCATAGCGGGCGAGATTTTTTTGCTTTCAAAAAATTGCAGCAAAATGAACGCAATTTTGCAAATTGGTTTTCTGGAGTAAATTTTGACAAGAGAAGCCCAATGGGCGACCAATTTGATTATCATACGTGGGCTGGTTTTTATGAATTGCCGAAATTCAATCTTCAAAATCAGGAAATAAAAAAGTATCTGCTTGATGCCGCTCTATTTTGGATAGATAATTTTGATATAGACGGGATGCGTTTAGATGCTGCCGATGTATTGGATTTTAATTTTATGAAAGAATTGCGTCAAATTACAAAAGAGAAAAAGACAGATTTTTGGCTTATGGGCGAGGTTGTTCACGGCGATTATTCAAGGTGGGTAAATGATTCTACATTGCACAGCGTTACCAATTATATGTTGTACAAGAGCATATTTTCCAGTCACAACAATAATAATCTATATGAACTGGCACATTGTTTAAAAAACGCTGTTCCTCAGAATGGATTGCCGTTATATACATTTTTGGATAATCACGACCAGCCCCGCATTGCAAGCAACATTTCTAAACCTGAATATTTATTTACATTATATACTTTGCTCTTTACATTGCCCGGTATTCCCTCAGTTTATTATGGTAGTGAATGGGGCATAAAGGGAGTTAAAGAAAAGGGTAGCGATCAAGCTTTACGTCCTTATATAGATATTGAGAAAAGTGCTGATTATAGCAATGATTTAACAGAACATATCAGCAAACTCGCGCATTTAAGGCAAAATGAAAACGCGTTAAAATACGGCAAATATCTGGAAGTATCTTTGGAGTACAAAAAACCTTTTATATTTGAACGTTGTTTTGAGGAAGAAAAAATATATATCGCCGTAAATATTGATGAACATGAGACGTTTATAAATTTAAGCACTCGTTTCAACGGTGCATTATTGGATATATTAAATGATGAATGTTTGCAGGATACACGTAATATTCAAATAAAGCCATATACGGTGAAGATATTGAAGGAATGTAAAACATAGGGGATAAAATTTTCTATATTTGAAGCATGGTTATAGAAATAGAAAAAGCAACTTTTGAAGATTTACCAAAAATACTGGACTTGCAAAAATTGGCTTATATGGGCGAAGCCAACTTATTGAATTATTACACAATCCAGCCACTCACGCAGACATTGGAAGAATTGGAAAATGAATTTAAAAAACATACAATTTTAAAGCTAGTTGATAAAGAAAATAATGTAATTATAGGCTCTATTCGTGCTCGTGAAGAAAATGGGCGAGTTTATGTAGGCAGATTATTTGTACACCCTAAACATCAAAAGAAAGGATTTGGAACAAACTTGCTGAAAGCCATAGAAGAGTTATATCAAGGCAAAACATTTGAATTATTCACAAGTAGCAAAAGCGAAAAAAATCTGAAATTGTATATAAAAAATGGATATAAAGAATACAAGCGGCAAAAAGTATCAGGCGGTTTGGAATTCGTTTTTATGGAGAAATAATTTTTTATATTATTTCTTATGCGCAAACTTTCTCTATTAACTGCAAGCCTGCTATTTTGGGCCTTATTCTCCATTTCCTGCGATGACAATTCTCCTAAATGCGGCAAAACGACTCCGTTTGACCCCGAAAAGCAATTCTGTTTTGCCAATAGTGCGGTGCACGATAAATGCGGTGGCAAGGTGTATGACCCTTCAAAGAAATTTTGCCGCTCAAACGAGGCTTACAGCAAATGCGGTGGAAAGGAATATGAGCCAGCGGAACAATTCTGTATTCGTGACGAAGTTCAGAAAAAATGTGGCGGAAATGGATACGACCCTTTGGAGAAGTTCTGTACTGCGAGTGGCGAGCTTCGCGATAAATGCGGCAATGATGGCTATGACCCTGAAAAACAATTCTGTTCTGCCGATAGCGTTGTTTATGATAAATGCAATGGCAGCGAATACGACACTGGAAAACTGTTCTGTGATTCTAGAGACAATAAAACTTACAAGCATGTTAAAATAGGTGAGCATGTTTGGATGGCAGAGAATTTGAATTATGAAGCAAAAAATTCTTTGTGTTATGATAACAAACCCGCAAATTGCACCAAATATGGCAGGCTTTACGATTGGAATACGGCTGCAAAAGTTTGTCCGCGAGGTTGGCATTTGCCAAACGGCAAAGAATGGGATGCTTTAGCTAGTGCCGATGTAGCAGGCAAGAAATTGAAAGCTAAGAAAGGTTGGAACAGTTTTCCAAAAATATCTGGAACAGATGCTTTGGGTTTTGCAGCTTTGCCTGGTGGCTATAGCCAGAAAAATAAATTCCTAGATGCAGGCAAAGAAGGCAAATGGTGGGAAGCGAGCAAAAAAGGTGATTTGCGGTCTTTAAAATACAACAGCGATAAAGGAACCCAAGACTCAAATCGCAGTAAATTCGGTAGCCACTCTGTTCGTTGCGTGAGGAATTAGTTACTTATACAAACTATCTCTTGTATCTTTCACTTTTTGTAAAAACGCTTGGTCCCCAATATCACTCGGAATGAGTACAACCTTTCTATTTTTTTTCCCAATTTCTGAATTAAAATTGTTGCCTGGTCTATCATTTTCTCGCCCTGGTAAAGACACAGCTAAACCAAAAGCTTCCATTTTACTTTTTGAAACACCGAACTTTGCAAGGGTCTCCATAACGGTTTTTGCTCTTGCCTCGGATAAAGCAGTGGTATATTGACGGTCTTGGTCTTTTGATTCGGAACCAACCACATATATTTTAACATCTGGATTCCTACTGATATATTTAACTACATTATCTGCAAAATTTTTCAGATTATTTTCTGCTTCTGTAGGATTGCTATAGACCGCTCGTCCCAATTCAAACCTTATCTGTTCTTCCCCTAAACTAATTATAAAGTCTGCGAATTCTATAGGTCTAACTGGAGGAAGTTTGTTTACATCATTAGCCTTATTTGTACTGGGAAACTCCAATACTTCAATGCTATCTGCGTTAACACCAGCTTTATTAAGAATAGTAGTCCATATAGTTGGCAAACCATATTTTTTTACAAGAGTGGATAATTCTTTCTGAGGCCGTGCTACATCGCCAAGTCCAATAAAAACAATGTTTGTTCCTTTAAGGTTAGGCAATGCTTTGTTTTTTTCTAATCGCACAGCAATGCTATCTGTGAAGATTTTAGTTTTTTCATCGTTATACCACGAATCAAAAGTATCAATGCCGTGTGTTGAGAAATCTAAAACACCTGCTGTTACAATACCACTGTCCATAATAATAATTCGTTTCCCCTTTATATTTTTTCCATCTCGTTTTGCTTGTCTTTCAAAAACGTTTAATAGTGCGCTTGCTTCTTGAATTGCTTTTAATAGATCATTTTCAGGAGTTATGGCATAAGTACTATCTCCCTCTCTTAAAAAATCAAGGACAATATCCGTGTTTATTTTAATTTGCTTTTCACGTTTTTTTTCGTTTTGGTCTATTGCCTCAAAATAATCGAATCTCTCCGCAATCCTTGGAATGCCTTCGCTTGAAATTACACCGATATAGCCACCATATACAGTCTCTTTCAAATATCCTTCCAATTCCTCGTAGAACGTTTCGTGGAATGCGTTTGCATTTGCGTGGCGACCAACTATTATAATCAATGCGTTCACAGAGTTATCTTTAACACTATTGCATGCTACGATTCCTAATAGCATTAATATCGTTATAATAACGCAAGGTTTTTTCTTAGCTTTCATCACAAGCCTCCAGTTTGTTGAGTTTTTCTTTAAATCCTGGTATATCTTCTATACTCTCCAACGTGAGAGTTTTTAAGTTGCCAGGCATTTTTGCAAGTTCAGACAATTCTTTATGTATCACAGTTGATAGATGAACCAGTTCTTCATAAGGTTTTTTTACGTGTATTTTTCTGAGATTGGGTGCCTCTTGTTCAAGTTGATTATCTAATTGAGTTATAAGTTCATTATAACGAGTGCGTGCAATATCTTCGTCTAAAATTGCTTTTTCTAAACCGCTGAATCGCCCAGCTCTTTCTATTTTCCTTATTATATCACGTGCTGTTATCAGCATGCTGTTTGCTTTTTCGGATATTTCATTAAGTTCTCTATTTCTGTCTTCTTCAATTTTTCTTCCTTGACTGTTTTTTTGCTCGTTCAATTGGTTTATTTTTGCATGATATTCATTTTCTATACTATCAATTTCTCTATCCACTTGTTCCAATTCTTTTTCAATTTCATCAAATCTCCTCTTGTTTCTAACACCGAGCACAAATGAAATGCCGCTGGTAAAAATCGGTAAAATCAAGGTTAAATAATCCCAAATTATATTGCTGTTGCCGTCATCGTATCTAGGTTTATAATCTTTGAGGAATAAACCTTTGTCTCGTTGTGAGCGATTTTTGAATTCAGGACTATTTATGGTATTGTTATAATTCTCCATTTCTGTTTCATAAACTTTTTCATTTTTCATTATTTGTTTATATCTCAAATTTGCTAAGGGAGCTTGCAAAAGAATAATAATAACCAGCGTTGTTATAAAAATTAACTTTGCATCGGCTCTGGCTCTTTGTGTTTCGGGTAACTGAATCTTGGATATTTTTCTATAATATCCCAAACCGCTTTCAGAACTTATATACGATGCGATATTGGTCAAAATTCCGCATACTAACCCAAATAATATCACCCACCAAAAAACTCCACTTGCCTCTTTTGCAAATAATAATGAAAAGCAGAAAGTGTCAACAATAATAGCTACTACAAGAACAATCGCAGAAGATTTTTTCACTCGCTCATATACGCCAAGCAATTCTTTTTTAAAATTCATTGATACCTCCTTACTCCACCAGGATTATCAAAATCTATTATTTGTTGTACTTTTTTTGCTAGATCTTCCTTTCTTACATGTCTTAGCTTTAAATCGGCATTATCACTGAATTGCTCTTCTAAGTCTTCAATGCTCTTTTTAGTAGTTTCCTCTAAATTTTCCAATTCTCTTTTATATTTTTCATTAACAACATCAATTTGGCTTAATATCTCAATTCTTTTCCTCAGCAAGGTTTCTGCTTGTTTGAGTAATTCATCATATCCCAAATGCCAAGCATATTCTCTTTGCGTATTGACATCGTTCCATCTTTCTACAATTTTAGCTTTTGCGGTTATAAAAGCCTGTAAAGCTATTCCATATAAATTCGTAATTATACTGATTATTCTTTTATCATCGTTTTTGAGATCGCTCAATTGTTTTGCTTTATTCAATTCATTGATTATTTCAGTTTTTGCATCATTGATGATATCACTAACTTCATTTGATATTGCCTTCTTTTCCATTTAATTACCTCATACCATTTTATTTCTATCTCTATATGGGTCAATTACATCAATATATTCTATAACCTGAAAACCTTGTGCAGGATTGTTAACTTTACCAATATCCATTAATACATCCTGGTCTATATTTAAATCGTTGTGGTTATTGCTATGCGCTTTTTTATATGCAGTGTAAAACGATGTCCAATAAATAAAAATTCTCTCAAGACAAAATTTTAGTTCTGTATTATAGTAAGAGTTATATTCTTCAAGTAATCTTTTAGCTTTATTCATAGCCTCATTGCCATTAGTGTTATATGTTGTAAGTTCGGTTATGCAATCTCCTATTATTCTTTTAATTTCAGTTTCAAGTACTCGAATTGATGCAGTATTTTTTCCAACTTTGCTGATTTCGTCTTCTATATTTGTTTTCTCATATTGAGAGTTGAGAACCTTCTCTTCTCCTTTAGCCATAAGGTTTGAAATCATTTCATTTAATTCTGTTAGCTGATTGATATATTCATTGGTATATTTAGCGTTAATTTTTGTTGCAAAATTACTCATCATAGTTTTAATATATTTAGTATGATGAATTTTTCGCCCATTGTAATTATATGGCATTAACTCTTCATTTATAGCATCGTGTTCTCCTGATTTTTCCAATTTCCGCTCTTGATAGCAAGTTACAATGTATTCGTGGTTAGCCCTTGAACAAAAAACTCCCATATGACGTTTAATGAACCAAAATAAACATTTTTTTCCACTACTCTTTTGACATTTCATAATTTCTTCCTATCCAATAAAGCTTTAGCACAAATATAGTAAAAAACTGCATATAACTAATGCTTTTGGTGGCAATCATCAGAAATGCACAAAGGGTAACTTTCTGGCGACATTTTTTTTGAAATAGCTAATCCACCGATGAAGCCAATCAAAAGTCCTAATGCAAATAAAAGTGCCTGCGAAATAAGTTTAATCATTTTATGCTTATCTCCATATTTTGAATAGCCGCTCCGCTGGCTCCCTTGCCCAAATTATCCAGAACAACGGTTATTTGCCCGTGTTCCTCGCGTCCGAACACAAATATTTTTGCATTGTTTGTGTTGTTGCATATTGTTGGGTCTAAAATAGAGGGGTTTTCACTTGCTGGAACAACGCTTACATACTCGCCGTTTTTATAATAATCAGTTAAAAAATTTCTCAATTCGTCAAAGGAATTTATGACATTTAGCATATATGGAAACAAGCTCACCGTCACGGCCATGCCTTGATAATAGGGACCAAGAATTGGATTGAACAAAGGCGGATTTTTTAGTTTGGCTATCTTTTGCATTTCGGGCAAATGCTTGTGGCTAAGACCAAGTGCATAAGGTTTTGAGGCTAAAACAGATTCTGATTCAAATTTGATGGACTTGAAATTTTCCCGATACTCGGCTATCATTTTTTTACCGCCGCCGCTATAACCTGTTACGCTGTAGCAACTTAAATTCTCATCTGTTTTTATTATGCCTTTTGCCACAAGCGGGTAAACAGCTAGCAAAAATCCTGTGGCGTGGCAGCCTGGGTTTGCTATTCGCTTTGATTTTTTTATAGCTTCTTCGTGACTCTGTGAAAGTTCTGGAAGCCCGTAAGTCCAAGCATCATTTGTGCGGTGTGCGGTGCTTGTATCTATAACAATGGTATTTGGATTTTGGACAAGTGCTACCGATTCTTTTGCGGCATCATCGGGCAAACATAAAAAAGCTATGTCGGCTGCGTTCAAAAGTTCCGCTCTGCGTTTTGTGTCTTTGCGAAGTTCAGGCTCAATTTCCAAAAGCTCTACGTCTTTGCGGGTGAGCAGTTTTTCTCTTATCTGCAAACCCGTTGTGCCTTCTTGGCCGTCAACAAAAACTTTTTTCATTTTGCGTTCAAAAAGTGCAATGCACCGGAAAGATAAACTAAGGGACTGTTCCAGTTTATGGCAACTTCATTGGTTGCATAGCTGCAGTCGTTGTCTAAATAGGAGAGAGCGGGTTTGCCTTTTTGCACATAGTTTTCGCAACGCCCATTTGGTTTAACATCTTGCCCACCCTCGTGCGGCCCGCCAACCAACATACCCGGCACCGGTTCTGTGATGCCATCTCCTTCGGAGGGTCTGTGGTGCGGAGACATTGGAGTTCTGTTGCCGTGCCCGGTCACATAACTTATGTCAATGGGGTTTGCTCCCAAAAGATAATCCAAAGCTCTTTGAGCGGCATCTAGATAACTTTTATTTTTTGTTAAATAATATGCGTGCAAAAGCAAAATGCCATTATTTGCAACAGCAGAGTTTGAACCCCAAACAAAATTCCATTTATTTACGGGTATTCCATAAGCGGAATTTTCTGCTATATCTTTGAGCGTATTTGCAACAGCAATAAGGGTATCTTGAGCCTTTTTGTTCAAATCTTTTTTAAATCCATTTTTGGCATCGGAAATTCTGTACACAGCTAAAAAATTCACATTGCCCCACCACGGTGTTTGCCCATCAAATGGAACGTTATCAATTATATTTTCGTAAGATTTTTTCTTTGTGCTGATATAGAGTTCTGCTGCTGCCCATAGTTTTTCGTCTTGGACTGTTTCATCGCTAGGGGCGTATGGGCCTGTGTTCATGCCTTCGGGCTGCTTGAATAGGATTGACGGATTTTTTGTTGCCCATTCAAATGCTTTTTCTGCAGCGGCAATGGCTTTCGCGGAGAATTTTGCGTCAAAGGGTTTGTAAACGCGGCTTGCTTGTGCCATAACAGCAGCGAAGTTCAAAGCGGCGGTGCTTGTTTTCATAACCACATATCTCTTTGCAAGATCGCCTTCTGGCAATTCGTGCCCGCTGAATCTTGCGGTGGTTAATTTGTGGTAAACTCCACCGTCTGCTGGGTCTTGCATAGTTAGCATCCAGTCTAGGTTCCAACGCACCTCTTCTAAAATATCCGGTGTTTGGCTTTTGCTTTCGGGAATGTTCAAAGAAACTTTTTTGAGTTCTTTTTCAAAATGCTCATATAGTTCCAAAAGAGTGAAAACAGAAATTCCGCTGTTCACAACATATTTGCCATAATCGCCTGCATCGTACCAACCCTTGGGACTGCTGATTTTCCAGCCTGCGGGTTTTTCGGCTTCTGGGTAAAAGCTAACGCTGGTGTCTGGGTGTCCGGCTGCTCGCATCCATTTTCCGGCAAATTCAAAGGGTAGGGCAGTGCTAGCTCTTTGGTAGTAAAACCATTTCAAAGCGGCTTTGAACACATTTTCGTAAACATTGTTTTGCACAATTATATTATCAGAAATTCTGGCTCCATTTACGTATGCGGCATAAATTCCTTTTTTCGCAATCCCAGAAAAATCTGCCTTGCGCACAGACTCTCCGCTATATTCCCAAGTTGCTGGAGCAGATAAGGGCACGTTTAATACAGTTTTGCCGTTCGCTAAATCCTTAAATTCAACAGAGGTGGCTCCAGCATCTTTCAAAACCAAGATTTTTTTAGCCTGCTCTCCATAGCCAATTTGGTTTATTCTAGCTCCGAATCCATGAGTTTGTGCGTTTACAAGTGTTACCATAAAAATAAGTGTGAAAAATGGTTTCATGGATAGAATATAGAAAATAGCGGGTCCCCCTTGACAAAAGCGAAATAATTTTCTATCTTTAAGATTATGTCTCAATCTCAAACTCTATCTACGCTAAAATCTGGCAGCAGAGCTAGAATAGCTGGTTATGTAAAAAACTGCAAAAATTCCTATAAAATGAAGCTTTTAGCGCTTGGTTTAACAAGAGGAACAGAGATTTTTAAAATAAAAACCGCCCCACTTGGAGACCCAATGGAAATTGAACTCCGCGGATACCGCCTTTCTTTGAGAAAAGCCGAAGCGGATGTGGTTTTAATGGAAGGGGAGGGATTATGATAATAGCAATAGCTGGCAACCCCAACTGCGGAAAAAGCACCATTTTTAACCTCTTGACAGGCGGGCGGCAAAGAGTTGGTAATTGGCCCGGCGTTACTGTAGATAAAAAAATGGGAGAAATTAAGCACCCAAAACTAAACGCAACACTTGTGGATTTGCCCGGCACTTATGATTTAGGCACTTGGAGCGAAGACGAACGCGTTGCTCGGGATTATCTGTTTTCTGGCGAACCGCAATTTTTGATAAATGTTTTAGACAGCACAAACATTGAACGCAACTTGTATTTAACAACCGTATTGCAAGAAAAGGGCATAAAAATGCTTGTTGTGCTAAATATGATAGATGTTGCTAATAGAGACGGAATTTCCATAAATACCGAGCAATTGGAAAAAGAACTAGGCGTTCCAGTGATGGCGGTTTCGGCTCTCCAGAGCGGAAGCAAAAATAAGATAATAAGCAAAGTAGCAGACGCTCTATTGCAGGAACAAAATCCTATATTGCCGCCTCCACCGCTTATTGAAAACGAAGAAGAAAAAGACGAAATCCTTGCCGAATGGCGCTATAATCGCATAGAGAGCATAGTTGCAAAATCCGTTGCAAAAGGAGTTTCTCCATACAAAGCAGGCGATAAAATAGACAAGTTCATTATGAACAAATATATAGGGTTGCCTCTCTTTTTATTTGTAATGTATTTGCTCTTTTGGTTAGCCGTTCATGTGGGCGGAGTGTTCATAGACTTTTTTGATATAGCCTTTGGTGCAATTTTTGTGGATGGCTTAAGATATGTTTTAACAAACATAAACGCACCGGAGTCTGTGATTTCCATTTTGGCAGACGGAGTGGGTTCTGGTATTCAAGCTCTCTCCACATTTTTTCCCATTATATTCTCATTGTTCTTTTTTATGGGGTTGCTTGAAAACTCCGGCTATATATCGCGAGCTGCTTTTGTTGTGGATAGAATAATGCGCTCTATTGGGTTGCCTGGCAAGGCTTTTATTCCAATGCTCATAGGCTTTGGTTGCTCGGTTCCCGCCATTATGGCCACAAGGAGTTTGGAAAATAAAAGGGATAAAATTTTAAGCGTATTTATGGTTCCTTTTATGAGCTGCGGTGCAAGGCTTCCGGTATATATAGTTATCACCTCGGCGTTTTTTCCGCATAACGCTCAAAATATGATTTTTGCGCTTTACATGATTGGCATTTTCCTAGCTCTGGTAACCGGACTTTTGCTGAAGGGCACGGTGTACAAAGGGAATTTAGCTCCCTTTGTGATGGAGCTTCCACAATACCACAGGCCAAAAATAGGAGCTGCTGCAAGAAACGCCTTTTTTAGAATAAGGGCTTTTATCAGAAAAGCTGGAAAAATTTTAATTCCCATAATGGCAATTTTGGGAGTGCTTAATTCCACAGGTGTTCTTTCCACAGTTGGCAAAACAGTCACCCCTGTGTTCTCGCCAATGGGAATAAGCGAAAACAACTGGCAGGCATCGGTTGCGTTATTTTCTGGTTTGTTTGCAAAAGAGAGCATAGTGGGCGTGATGAGTACCCTTTATTCTCAAGACGCAGCAGCAGAGGCAAAAGAAGAAACGGAAAAAGAATTTTCTTTAACCGAGCGATTTGGCGAGGCATTTGCCTCCATTGCAAGCAACGCAAAAGAACTCGGTCAAAAAATCACTGATCCTTTGGGTTTAGGAGGTTCGGAGATAATAGACGAATCTGCATCTATGTTTGAGCAAATGCAAAAGGCTTTCAACTACAGCTCAGCTGCGGCTTTTGCCTTTTTGATTTTTGTGCTTTTATATGTGCCCTGCGTTTCTGCGGTTTCGGTTGCTGTGAGAGAAGTGGGCTTTGCTTTGGTTATTTTGCAATCATTGTATTCCACAATACTAGGTTGGTGCCTCTCGGTGATTTGTTACCAAGTAGCTGAGGGTCATTCGTTGCCGTTTATTGCAATGGCGGTTGTGGTTTTGTTTGCAACGGTGTTTGGCGTTATTTTTTATGCCAAGAAGTCTGGTAGGTTTAATCCTTTTGTTTGAACAAGAATACTCATAGCAGTATTAAGTGAACACCTCGTTTCCTTATACAGCAGTAAGGGGTTACATTGTTGGGGAGGGGGGAGTGGCAGGGTGAGTTAGATTTTTAGTATATTACCCCTTAATGTCTAGCGAAGATATACAAGAAGAACAGGAATTGCAGAGCGTTAGCGACTTGCCGCCCATTGAAAGCGTAGAGGAGCTTTCTAGCATAATACAAGCATTGGTTTTTGCCTCAACAGAAGTTGTTACTCTAAAAAAATTGAAAGATATTTTGGGCGATTTCTTAGACCAGTCGCAGGTTTCCGGTGCGCTTAGGCACGCAAACGAACAGCTTGCAAAAATAAAATCCCCATTTGAAATTGTGGCGGTAGCAGGTGGTTATCGCTTTAGAACAAAAAACGCATATTATCCCTATATCCGCAAACTTTTCCCAGAAAACAATGCTCGCAGATTATCTGCCGCCGCTTTGGAAACTCTTGCCATTGTTGCCTACAAACAGCCCATAACAAAAGCAGGCATAGAGGCGGTTCGCGGCGTTTCTTGCGATGGTCCCTTGCACAGCCTTTTGGATAAAAAATTCATAGCTTTAGGGGAACGGGCAGAAACAGTGGGCAACCCATACACCTATATAACCACAACTGAATTCTTAAAATATTTTGGTATAAACCAAATTCCAGACGACCTTCCGCGCTTAACAGAATTCAGCGATATTCTGAACAGTGATTTTTTAATTCCTCAATATCCCTTGCAAAAGCAACCTGAGCCAGAACCTGTGCATCAGCAAGAGACAACTGAACAATTGGAAATACCTTTGGAGAGCGATTAGCGAAAAATATTATGAAAAAACCTATACTCATAACCATTGGAGACCCAAACGGAATAGGTCCGGAAATTTGTTTGAAACTTATGGCAAATTTGCCAAAAATCAAACATCCGGTTGCCTTGGTTGGGGATATTACAATTCTTGAAAAATGCAGAAAAAAACTCGGCATTTCAAGCACAATAATAAAAGGCGGAGTTCCGTTTTGCGCGGCAAGCGAAGAATTTGACGGAAAGATAGAACCTGGTAAGGTTTCAAAAGAAGCTGGAGCCGCAAGCATTGCTTGGGTTAGGCAAGCAGTTGAATGGGTGAAGGCAGGCCATGCTGCTGCTATGGTAACGGCACCCCTCTGCAAAGAGGCGGTGGAAAAAACCATTCCGAAATTTCAGGGACACACGGAATTTATAGGTGAAATGTGCGGCGACAAAGAACCTGTGCTTGCCCTTGTTCACGGAGACTGGGTGGTTGCTCACGTTAGCACTCATGTTTCTTTGGCAGATTCAATAAAAAAAGCAAAGCCTGAGAGAATTGTGAAAGTAGGTCGCTTGTTAAACGAATTTTTGCAAAAATCAAAAGGAATAAAAAATCCAAAAATAGGCGTTGCCGGAATAAATCCGCACGCGGGCGAAAATGGCTTATTTGGCAAAGAAGAAATGCTCAGTATTATGCCCGCTGTAAAAAAACTTCGCTCAATGAAAATAAATGCAATTGGACCTCTCCCAGCCGATGTTGTTTTTCCCCAGTTGCACAGTGGCATATACGATGGAGTTATTGCAATGTATCACGACCAAGGGCATATTGTGACCAAAACTCTTGCATTTAATTTGGGTAAAAAATTAGTCAGTGGTGTAAACACCACGCTTGGGCTGCGTGTTTTGCGCACAAGTGTTGACCACGGAACCGGCTTTGATATAGCTTGGCAAAACAAAGCGGACTATGGCTCGCTAAAAGATGCCCTATTGCTCGCCGACAAACTAGCTCTATGACCCAGTGCTTGGCTAGCGCCACCATTGCCCTGCCAAAAACATTGCCGCACAGTGCAAATTTGGAACACTGGCTAAACAATGGCTTTAACGCAGATATGACTTGGATGGCAAACACGGCAGAAGTGAGAAAGCATCCAGCAAATTTCAACGGAAAAACCTACAATGCCGTTTGGATTGCACTTTGGAAATATCCTCGCCCTTTGCAAAAAAAACACGAACCCATAGCAGCCTATGCTCACGGCAGGGATTATCACATAAGTATATTAAAAGAATTAGCGAAGCAAGTTGAAGGAGAGCCTTTTGTGGATTCTTTGCCCATTGCAGAAAGAGAGCTTGCGGCAATGGCTGGGCTGGGTTTTATAGGCAAAAACACGATGCTGATAAATCCAAAATTCGGCAGTGCCTTTTTTATAGGAGGAGTATTATTCAACGGAGAACTAAAAACACAAAACAACTCCCAACTCTCAACTAAATGCGATAAATGCAGAAAGTGCATAGATGCCTGCCCCAACAAAGCTCTAACAGAAGATGGCTTTTTGGATGCTCGCAAATGCGCAAGCTATTTAACAATTGAACATAAAGGCGATTTTAACGAGGAGCAAAAAAAGTGGGCAAAACACAGCATTTTTGGCTGCGATATTTGCCAAAGAGTTTGCCCTTACAATGCAAGGCATTTAGTAGAAACAGAGCCTTATTTTGCCTTTGAAGAAAATGAATGGAAAAAAAAGACAATAAAAGAAACCCCGCTCTGGAGAACGGGGACTAAGAGATTAAAAAGAAATACTGAAAATTTTAAACAAATCTAAAAAGCTTTGCGCCATTCATCTGTATGCTTGCCACCAGCTTTTAGAAGAACCTTAGCAACATCTGGGAACGTTGAACCTGAGCCCATTGCCTCTGCCCAGTCCATTGGAGTATAGCCGTCTTTATCTCTTGGGTTAACTTCTACTTTTTTTGAGAGTAAATATTCAACCACGGGCTTTCTGCCTTCTTTTGCTGCCTCGTGAAGCGGAGTTAAACCTTCCAAGCTTTTTGCATTTGGGTTTGCACCGTTTTCAATGAGAAGTTGCACATTTTTAAGAGCACCATAGCGAGAAGCCATGTGCAAAGCGGCACCTACATTGTGCAGCTCTGGGTCTTTTTTCTTTTGAGCTTCTATGAGCATAGAGAAAATCCCATTTACTGTGGAGTCTTCGCGTGTGGCGGCATCTTCAAGCGGGGTTAAGCCAAGCTGGTCGCTTTTTACGCTGATATCTGCACCTTTATCCAAAAGGTATTTTACCACGGCGGTTTTCTTTTTGTTTACTGCCACAGCAAGTGCTGTATTTCCGCTGCCGTTTGGAGTGTTTAGATAGTCTTTGCTACAAGTCAAAAACATATCCATATTGGTAATATCTTCTTTTAGCGCATAAGAGACAAATTTGTCGTTGCTCATTTGAATCGGCGGGTCCATTTTAGCATAATGCTTTCTTATGGATTCCGGATTTGTTGGGTCTAATTTACTTTCACCACAAGCTATTAACGCCGCAGCGCAAAAGCCAAGAGCAATTATTTTTTTTACCATAAATACCTCAAAAAAACTCTCTATAAATATACATTTTTTTTAGAAAAAGAAACATTTTTCCGCCTAAAAAAGCATATTTTTGGGACAAAATCTCGGACTAATGTCAAAGATTTGTCATTTTTGAGCCTACATAACAGGCACTCGCAATATTTTCATATCGCTGCCAAATTGCACCTTAACTAGGTATATCCCCTTTGGCAAATTAGCTAATGAAAGGATATATACGCCACTCTTGTAGTTCTGCCTCTTTATTAAATTTCCTTTGATGCCGTAAATTTCTACAAATGCATCACTTGCGACTTGCAAATTTACGCCATTTTTTATTTGCACTGCCAAATTGTTAGTGGCAATTTGAGACAAAATCGGTGTTTCATCGTCAGTAGATGAACTAGATGTATCCACTTCTGAAGATGAGCTAAACGATACATCCACAGACGAGCTAGATACTGCTGTAACAGACGAACTAGATGCTCTTGAGCTAGACGATACTGACGACAATGCAGACGAACTAGATGCTCTAGAAGATGAACTAGGCGACGTTGCAACAGACGAACTAGATGCTCTGGAAGATGAAGAAATAGTCGGCATTGTACCATTTGCAGAAGGTGGAATGTATTTAGAAGCACCTTGGTTGTAGGTATCATTAGAAGTAGGCTCTTTCCATTGTGGAACACTGCTTGCGTTCATCTTTTTGAACATCCTGAAATCACCTGGTTCATAAGATTGGAAAGATATGTGATATAATACTGTATCGCCTACTACATTGTATAGGTAATCATAGGTGGCACCATTGGGATCTCTAACTCGCAGGAATGTGCTATCAACTGTGAACCACGGACCATGTGCCAACAAGGTTGAGGTATTGGCTGCGGCATCCCAAACTACGAACCTCATATCTGATTGGGAGTCAAAATCTTTACGATATCTATGTGTACCGCCAGCGTTCATAGCAACGTTATCCTGTACCCACGCTCTCGTAGTACCCTCTATCAATCGTGTATCATGTCCAGTTTCTGGGGGGCTAGCCATATTAACGTTAGTTTTATTAGCGGCTTGGGCTAATGCTTCGGGGGTTTTAGGGCTGGAAATTGTTGGAAGAGTTACTTTGCTCGCCCCAGAAAAATCAGAGAGCTTTATACGCTCGTACCTTCCAGGCATATCAGTTGAAGGCATCAAGGACATATTGTCGCACCGTTCTCTGCAAAGTGGCAGATATATGTATTTTTTTGCTGCACCAGAACTCGGTACTATATACAATGATTGGCCGTTGATTGTAAACCACTCACCAGAAGCCTGATCTGTAACCATTTGGTTACCGTTATAAGTCATAATCATGGCGTATTTTGCAGCACCGTTAGGCGAAAGCCTAAGCACGTAGCCCATGCCTGGGTTATACTCGCCCATATCATATATCCAAGCTTCGTCGTCTGCTGTAGCTATTCTTTCATCGCGGTAATTTGTTTTGGCACCCGATGGGAAAGGTTGTGTTATGCCACAAGGGTCTATTTTGGCGGCAGGGTCGTTGTCACTTACTGAGCGAGCCAAGCGAAGCCCTATTGAGCCATCCTTACCCTCAATTGAACGTATTTTGTGCGCAGAAACACGGCTTTCCGAAGCTGGTTGGTCGTAGCTACCGCCACGGCGAGTCTTTTGAGTGTGAGCAGTGGGTCTGTTCAGTGGATTTGTTAGCCCGCTGGAACTGCTATAAGTAGCTCCCCAGCCCCAACTATCAAGTGTCCATTCATATACGTTACCGCTTAGATCGTATATGCCGAGTGTATTAGCGTTTTTGGTACCCACATCTTTTGCTGTATAACCACCGCCAGCATTGGCAGAAGTCCACGCTACATCATTGGCAGTATTGCTACCGGAATAGAGAAAATTGTTTTTGTTTATGCCTCCACGAGCCGCATACTCAAATTCGGCATCGGTCACCAAGCGATATTTTCTATTGGTTTGCTTGCTCAGTTTGCATGTAAACTCAACGGCATCGTACCAAGTGATGTTAGTTTTAGGTTTGTTATCCTTAGTTCCGCTACCACCCATCACAGCAACCCATTGAGCATTTGTAAGTTCGTATTTGCCTATGTAATAATCGCTGAGCGTTACGCTGTGTGCTGGTTTTTCTGTTGATTCGCACGCATTGTCACTTGAGGAACACCCTCTTGTGTAGGTTCCGCCCTTAACGTACACCATATCCAAAGTTTTTTGGCTGGAAGTTAATCCAGTTAAAGCCTCTGTATAATCAGCCTGCGCCATTGAATTTGAGAATAAAGCGGCGATTGCCACCATTGCCGTTCCAAATATTGCCTTAGTGCCCATAATGCACCTCCGTGTGGAGAACTCCTAATTACATATAATATACATTTTATTTACAATAATAGTACATCTTGGAATAGGAAAAAGCAACTTTTTTTCCCAGTATGGCAAGCCACCCCCTTTCCTTGTGGCAAAACTTTGAACAAAAGGCAGTCAAAATCACAATCCGGCGACCAGCTTACTACTTTTAAAAAATTCCCGCTGGTAGCACCCTTGTGCCAAAGTTCTCCCCTGCTGCGGCTCCAAAACACCATTTCACCTTTCTCCAAGGTTAGCTTAAAGGCTTCTTCGTTCATCCAAGCCATCATAAGCACTGTGCCGTCTTCTGCGTGCTGCGCAATTACGGGAACTAAGCCTTGCTCGTTATATTTTATGTTTTCCATTTTTTACAATTTAGGAAATTAAAAAGACACATAAAACCCTTGCCAAGGGTGCAAAAAGAAAAATTTAGCACCGGGATGCAATCGAATGGCAGGTGCAGGGAATTTTATATGATTCAAAATTGTTATCAAATTCTTGCTCCAAGTTTTTTGAGGGCGAAAAATTGCATTAAAATCATAATCAAGAGAAATATAGTATTCATAACGAATTTTATCCCATTCCCATTCTGGATTACCGAGATCGTACGCATCGTATAATCCAAGGCCAATGGCAAGAGCAAAAGGTGATATTTGGGGAATTTTAAAAGAAAGCCAATGAGTTTGGTTTCCTCCATAATAATCATCAAACCAAATTCCCGTTTCTTTTTTTTCTTTATGATAGTCCCAATATCCGCTTGAATTTGGCCAATACGCAAATTTGTAATCAATATATTGCATAGCAGGGATATACATTTTTCCCATAGCGTAAAAACCGCCCAAGGTGCCCGCCATAGCATCCCAAACGCTATAACCATAAGGAGAAAAGCCGTCTTTGAATTCTATAATAATTTGCGTAGCACCAACCGTTATGCCCGCCCAAAGCGTAGAAGCAAAAGGGCTCATTCCAGCCCAGTCATAGCTCATTGCAAGCAATTCGCCAATAAAAATACCTGTATAAAAATGCCCGAATTTATCTAAATTTGCGGCATAATTCATATCTGAATGGAGTGGTTCAAAACGGAAAGGTTCCACTTTATCCCACCATCCGTCTTTTAAAAGGGCAAAATAAATTGCCGTGTACGAGGCAGCAATTCCAGAACCTATAACAGCAAGGCGCATTGGCTTTATGTCATTATCAACAACGGCAGAATCTCGGTCCTGTGCATTTGCAATAAAAACGACAACAAAAATTATCGCAACAAATGCTTTCACATTACTCCACAACTTCATTCTCTAACAAATGCTCAAAGGTTTGCCGCTTTCTTATTTGCGAAAATTTGCCTTTTTCCCACAGAATTTCTGGTGCAAGCAAACGGGAATTGTAATTGCTGCTCATTGCAGAACCATAGGCACCAGCATCGTGAATAATCAGCAAATCACCCACTTGGGCAAGCGGCAATTTGCGGCTAACAACTACTCCGCCTTCTTCTTGTGTAAAAACATCGCCGCTTTCGCACAAAGGTCCAGCGATTATGGCATCCACCTCTTCTTTGCTTTTTTTCCCACTCATTGGAATAATTGAAATATGGTGATAGGCTCCGTAAAAAGAAGGCCGTATTAAATCTGAAAAACCCGCATCTATTAAATAAAACAGATTTTTGCCCATTTTTTTCACAGCTCTAATTTCCGTTGCCAAAACACAACTCTCGGCCACCAAATAACGACCAGGTTCCACTTCCAGCTGAAGATAATGCCCAATTTTTTCCCCAATTCTTTTTCGCGCATTGTCCCAAATATTGTAATATTTATCCAAATCCAAGTGCCAATCTTCGTCTCTTTTGTAAGAGATAGGGAGCCCTCCGCCTGCGCTTATTATTTTTAGAGACTCTCTAGCCCCATCTCCAATGGCACTAACTGCATGTTCCATTGCAGAAACAACCTGAGACAAGTGGATATAATCCGAACCGGAACCGATGTGAATATGTAAACACTCAACAATAAAGCCAAGTTCTTCTGCTTTTTTAATAACGCTAGGAAGGTCGCTATGCCATATACCGTGTTTTGAAAGCTCGCCACCGGTATTGACTTTGTTGGAATGCCCGTGCCCAAAACCTGGGTTTATGCGTATTGCAAGCGGCACATTTATACCAGCCTCGTGCAACTGAAAAAGCATATCCGGGCTGCCTATATTAACCGAAATTGAATGTTCTTTTATTAAATCAAGCGCATCTCTGTCTAAAATGTCGGCGGTATATCTTATGTGCTTGGGCTCAAAGCCTGCACGCAAAGCACGGACAACCTCGCCTGCGCTAACGGCATCTACATCCACCCCCACAGTTCTCATTTTTGACAATAAGTTTATGTTTGGAGACGCTTTTTGTGCATATCGAATAACGCCAAAATGACGCAAATCCCATATACGCTTTTCTATAACTCCAAAGTCGTATATCCAAAGCGGAGAACCAAATTGACCTACCGCTAAAGCTATTTCCTTATCGCCAAAAGAAACATTGTATTCTTTGTTTTCGCTCGGCATATTTAGGGATTTAAACTCTTACAACGCTGTTTTCTCCGCCATGACCATCGGAAATGCGTTCTGGATTGGCATTATCGGTTTGCCAAAATTGTCCATCAAAAACAAGTTTATATTGATGAATGCCAGAAGCTAATTTGATTTTCCCGCCCCAATTTCCATTTTTGCCTTTTTTTAGAGCAACAGGTTTCCAACCATTGAAATCACCTGCAACGGCAACAGAGCCAGAAGCTGGAGAATATGCTTTGAACTCAATTTCTCGAGTAGCAGCAGCTTTGCTTTTTGATGCTGTTTTGGGAGCAGCAGCCTTAGCCTTGGATGCTGGAGCTTTTTTAGCTGCGGTTTTCGCAGGTGCTTTAACTGATTTTGCTTCTTTTTTCTGTGCCATTATTATAGCCTCCTTTTAAAAGACACACTAAATATAGAAATTTTCACACGAAATTTCAAGGGTATAGGCCATATTTTCTACATTTCTCTCTATGTCTTTAAAATTTGAAACTCCTATCACCTCAGTTCCCTTGTTTCACCAAGGCAAAGTTCGCGATATGTACGACCTTGGCGAGCACTTTCTGATGGTGGCAAGCGACCGCATTTCTGCCTTTGACGTGGTTCTTCCAACGCCAATTCAGGGCAAGGGCAAAATATTGAATCAGCTTTCGCTTTTTTGGTTTAAACAACTCGGAATGCCAAATCATTTAGTTAGTGCAAATGTTGAAGATTACCCCGCCGTGCTTAAACCAAATGCCGATTATTTGCGAGGGCGTTCAATGCTCGTTAAAAAAGCAAAACGACACGATGTTGAGTGCATAGCGAGAGGCTACATAGTAGGCTCTGGCTGGAAAGACTATCAAAAAACCGGAAAAATTTGCGGGCACGTTTTGCCAAATGGTTTAAAACTCTGCGCGAAAATAGAGCCTGCAATCTACACCCCAAGCACCAAAGCTGAATCCGGTCACGATGAAAATATATCCTATGAACAGACAATCCCAATAGTCGGAGAAAAAATAGCGGGGGCGCTCAGGGATTTAACTTTGGAAGTTTACAGCAAAGCAAGAGAATACGCCGCAAGCAAGGGCATAATCTTAGCAGACACAAAATTTGAATTCGGCGAAATAGACGGCAAAACCGTTTTGATAGACGAAATTTTAACCCCGGATTCTTCAAGGTATTGGCCTGCCGAAAAATATCAAGAAGGGCAAAACCAAGAGAGCTTTGACAAGCAGTATATCCGCGATTGGTTGGAGACTTTGGATTGGAATAAAGATTATCCAGGACCAGAAGTTCCACCCGATGTGGTTAAAAATACGGTGGATAAGTATGTGGAGATTTTTGTTAGGTTGACGGGGAAGCAGCCCGAGATTTAAGTTAGCTCTGTTAGTGCCACCTTGCACTTCTCCACAATATCCCTTTGCGTAGCTAATTTCTGTTTCTCGCCGTCTATCACAGCAACAGGTGCATTCTTCACAAAGTTTTCGTTGGAAAGTTTTTTCTCAATGCTCGCCGCAAAACTCTCCGCTTTTTCAATTTCTTTTTTGAGGCGGGCAATTTCAGTTTCTTTATTCAAAATTCCTTCCAAAGGAACAAAAACTTCTCCGCCTGGTATAACAACACTCGCGCTGAATGCTGGTTTTTCTCCAAGCTCAAAACTGCATAATCCTAAATCTTCTATCATTGATTTACTGGATTTTAAATCCACTGTGGTTTTTGCAACAGCGGTAATTTTTTGGGATGGAGCTATGGAATAGCGACCTCGCACTGAACGCACCGCTTCCACAATGGTAAATATATCTTCAAATTGTTTTTCTATTTCCGCGTTTATTAAATTTTCGTTTGCTTTTGGAAATTCCCTTAAAATAACCCTTTGCGAATTTGGGAATAGAATGTCGTTTAACTCTTCTGTTATAAAGGGCATAATTGGGTGCAACAAATCTAAAACTGTGTAAAGCGAATAAGAGAGCAAAGAACTGGATTCTTTTGAGATTTCACCTTTTTTTATTTCCAAATAACGACTGCACAAATCGTCCCAAACAAAATGGTATATTGTGGCGGCATATTCGGAGAAGCGGTAGTTTGCAATGGCGTTTTGAGTTTCTTTGATAACGGTGTTCAGGCGAGATAGTATCCATTTGTCTTCTAGGTTGTCTGAACTTAGGTTCTCCCGATTCACCGATTCTCCCGATATATGTGGTTGAAGAAATCTGGCGGCGTTCCAAAGTTTGTTGCCGAAGTTGCGACCTATTTCGAATTTTTCGCTTATGTTTATTTCTCTGCCGTCTTCTAATTTTTCTTTTTTCACCGGAAGCCTTGCTTCTTGGTTTTCTGTACATATTGAGCACATCACAAAGCGTAAGGAGTCGGCTCCGTATTTTTCTATTATGTCCAATGGGTCAACGCCGTTGCCGAGTGATTTGCTCATTCTTCTGCCTTGACCGTCTAAAATTGTTGGGTTTATATAGACATTGTTAAAGGGAATTTTTCCCATATTTTCTTGGCTAAAGATAACCATTCTAGCTACCCAAAGGGAAATTATATCACGTGCGGTTACTAAAACAGAAGTTGGGTAGAAATTTTTTAAATCTTCTGTTTCGCTGGGCCAGCCCATTGTGCTGTGGGGCCAAAGAGCGGAGCTGAACCAAGTGTCTAAAACATCAGGGTCTCGCGTTAATTTTTCATTTTCTGGCAGATCTTCTTCCAATGAGCAAACTAGCCAATCGCCGCTCTCTGCTTTAAAATAATGAATATCTTTTCTGTTTGCGAAATGTGTTGGTTCGGAGCTTGCATACCATATAGGAATTTGATGCCCCCACCAGAGTTGGCGGCTTATGCACCAGTCGCGTTTTTCGCCTAGCCAATTAAGATAATTTTTTGCATAGCGCGCAGGTGTGAATTTCACTTCTCCGCTTTCAACGGCTTGCATTGCCTTCTCTGCCAATTTGTCCATTTTCACAAACCATTGGTCGCTCAAATACGGTTCAATTATCGTTTTTGAGCGGTCGCTTTTTCCAACCTGCATTTCGTGGTCTTCTACTTTTATCAAAAGACTCTCTTTTTCCAAGCCTTCTACAACGGCAGCTCTCGCTTTCTCTCCTTTCAAGCCCTTGAACTCACCTGCATTTTCATTCAACGAACCGTCTTCGTTTAATATGTTGATCATCGGGAGTTTGTGGCGAAGCCCTGTTGCGTAATCGTTTGGATCGTGTGCGGGGGTAACTTTAACCGAGCCTGTTCCAAATTCCCTGTCCACCAAAATAGCATCTGCGATAACTGGAATTTCTCTGTTCACAAAAGGTACTTTCAAAGTTTTGCCAATGAATTTTTTATAGCGTTCATCTTCGGGGTGAACTGCAACCGCAGTGTCGCCCAAAATTGTTTCGGGTCTGGTTGTTGCAACGGGAATGTAGCCGCTGCCGTCTGCGAGTGGATATTTGAATGTCCAAAAATGGCCTTTTACATTTTCGTGGTAAATTTCATCGTCTGCAACAGCGGTGTGCAAATGTGTGTCCCAATTCACAAGTCTTTTGCCTCTGAAAATCAAGCCTTTTTTAAAAAGGTTAAAGAAGGCATAGCGAACCGCTTTTGCACACATAGGGTCTAGCGTAAATCTTTGCCTGTCCCAGTCGCAGCTTGAACCTAGCAATTTCAACTGACTTGTTATGCGAGCTTCGTATTCATTTTTCCAGTCCCAAATTCTCTTTACAAGTTCTTCCCTGCCTAAATCGTGGCGGGTTTTCTTTTCATCTTTGAGCAATCGTTTTTCCACAACAGCCTGCGTTGCGATTCCGGCGTGGTCTGTGCCGGGAATCCAGAGTGTGTTTTTGCCTAGCTTTCTGTTATAGCGAATTAGAATGTCTTGAATGGTGTTGTTGAGCGCATGACCTAGGTGCAATGCACCTGTTACATTTGGTGGCGGAATTACAATGGAAAAATGCTCGGAACTGCTTTTGCTCACATCGCTAGCAGGTTTGAAATTCTTTTGCTCATTCCAATTTTTGAGCCATTTTTCTTCTATATCTTTGTGGTTGTAACGTGTTTCCATTGACTTAAATATAGAATTTTTAATTTTCCCGTTTATCCTCTGGCAGCCATTTTTCCAAAATAGAATTCAACTTAATGATGTCTATGGGTTTTGATAAAAAATCGCTGAAACCGTTTGAGAGAAACATTTCCTTTGCACCAGAAACAGCGTTGACTGTTAGGGCGATAATTGGCAGATTTGCATACATTTTTCTTATGCGCTTCGTGGCCTCAATGCCATTCATTTCTGGCATCATGTGATCCATGAACACTAAGTCGTAATCATTTGCTTTTACCCTTTCAATTGCTTCAATGCCGCTAAGACACAGATCAACCTGCATTTTGTAAGGTAGCATTAAACCCTTGGCTACCTTTAAATTTGTATCAATATCATCCACAACAAGAATTCTTGCCTTTGGAGCATTGAATTTAATCGTTACGCTATCGCTTTTAATAGCATCAAAAGATTCGCAGTAGCGTATTTTCTGTGGCAATTTAACTGTGAATGTGCTACCTTTGCCATATTCCGACTGAACGCTTATATTTCCGTTCATCATTTTAACGAGATTTTTTGTTATGGCAAGCCCAAGCCCCGTACCCTCTACATCTTTATTGACCGCAAAATCAAATCGCACAAAATCATCAAACAATTTTTCCAAGTCTTCTTTTCTTATGCCTATGCCGCTATCTGCAACAGTCATAGTTAAAAGAATTGTATCTCCGATTATTTCTCCGTTTACGGAAAATGATATAAAACCTTTTTTTGTGTACTTAACGGCGTTGCCCAATATGTTCAGCAACACTTGTCTTATTCTAATTTCGTCTCCAAAAAGCATATTCGGTATTTTGCTGTCTATATTTATCTCAAATCGCAATCTTGAATCTGTAATCATCATTCTGATAATATTTACTACGTCGTTTATCAGAAATGAAAACTTATAGTTAATCGGAATTATTTCAAGTTTTCCGCTTTCTATTTTTGAAAAGTCTAGAATATCATTGATTATGGATAAAAGGTTTGTCCCGGCCTGTTTAACGGTTAAAATATATTCCTTTGCAATAGAAGTCATATACTCACGCAAGGCAAGCTCTGCCATGCCTATTATAGCATTCATAGGCGTTCTTATTTCATGGCTCATATTTGCCAAAAATTTAGATTTGGTTTCATTGGCTTCATCCGCTTTGATTTGTGCTTTTTCAGCTTTGCGGGCTTCTCCGTGAAAACGAAGAAGGCTCAGCAAACCGCTTATGAACACAAGTATCACGGAAATAATTTGGACCGCCGTAAGAATGAATATCATTTGTTTTGCAAATATAATATCACTATCTTCTATATCCACTCCAGCAATAGCTTTAACTTTGCCTTCTTTGTCAAAAACGGGTGCATAACCAGACAACAGCCCTTCCCAACTAGGAGCGTAATTACCTAGATCAGAATAAACAGATTGCCCTTCCAATACTGACAATATCCAAGGTTCGGAGTGTGGGTCAAAGAGCGGAGTATCCAAACCAACTCGTGTTTTCTCGTTAAAATCATTGTCCACTATATACTGCATTGAATCCTGCAAAGGGCGAATAAAATACGCATATTTAACATCAGTTTTTTTGGAAAATTCCAGCAGTTTTTTGCGCAAATTTTTATATGATTGGAGTTCCATGTCTTCTACTTTGTGGTATTTATCCAATTCATCTATATTCGCGGAACTTGCTAAATATTCAGCCACGGAAATTATGCGGTGTTCTATATTGTATTCCATTGTATGTACAGAAATATTGATAAAATGATTTACGACAATAGACACTATAAAAAGCGTTAAAAAGGAAACAAAGAAAAGGTTTAAAACAAGGTGTTTTGATATTTTTTTAATCATTCTGTTATCCATTTTTAATTTCTTCCGTCAAGGCATCTATTATAGAGACGGCTTCTTCATATTCTCCAATTAAAATTTTTTGCAAAATATCTTCTACGTCTGCCACCTGTGTAAATGCCCTCAAAGATGTGGTTGCCTCGTCAATGGCATCGGAATCTAAAATACCAATAGCCTCTTTTAGCTTATTAAGCTCTATTTTCATGGCATCAAAATCAACAGTACCTTCTTTTTCATTTCTCTTGTTTGCTAAAAGAGTAGCATTTATGTTATCTAAAAGATTTTCCAAAGCGGTTAAAAACTTAAATGTGTTATGTTTTATGTATGTAAAATCTCCTTGTTTCCCTGCCATTTCCAAGAGCTTTGCCTTTTCGGATAAATCCAAAGCTCCTATGCTTGCGCTTGCGCTTTTCAGTGCGTGGACATATATTGTGTATAAATGGTAGTTTTCCGTTTCCAAACATTTTTTTATTTCTTTTATTTTTTTAAGCCCGTCTTTATAGAATGTGTCGAGTATTTCTAAATTTACATTTGAACTCGCGTACACAGTTTCTATTGCTTTTTCTTGTTTTTCCTCTGGCAGCCATTTTTCCAAAATAGAATTCAGTTTAATGGTGTCTATGGGTTTTGACAGAAAATCGTTAAAGCCGTTTGAGAGAAACATTTCCTTTGCACCAGAAACAGCGTTGGCGGTTAGGGCGATAATTGGCAGATTTGCATACGTTTCCCTTATGTGCTTCGTGGCCTCAATGCCATCCATTTGCGGCATCATATAATCCATAAATACTAAGTCGTAATCACTTGCTTTTACCCTTTCAATTGCTTCAATGCCGCTAAGACACAGATCAACCTGCATTTTGTAAGGCAGCATCAAGCCTTTGGCTATCTTCAAATTTGTATCAATGTCATCCACAATAAGAACCCTTGCCTTTGGAGCATTGAATTTAATTATTAGGTCATCGTTGCTGCGTTCTTTTAGAGTTCCAATATTACCGAAAGGTTCGTGAGAAAGTATTTTTTGCGGCAATTTAACGATGAATGTGCTGCCTTTGCCATATTCCGACTGAACGCTTATGTTTCCACCCATAGCATCCACAAGTTTTTTCGTTATGGCAAGCCCAAGCCCCGTACCTTCTATATCTTTATTGATCGTAAAATCTAACCGAACAAAATCTTCGAATAATTTTTTCAGATTTTCCTTTTTTATGCCTATGCCGCTATCTGCAACCGTCATAGTTAAAAAAACTGTATCTTTGGTTATTTCTCCATTTACAGAAAAAGAGACAAAACCTTTTTTTGTGTACTTAACGGCGTTGCTCAATATATTTAGCAACACCTGCCGTATTCTTACTTCATCTCCAAAAAGAACATTCGGTATATTACTATCTATGTTTATATCAAATCGCAATCTTGAATCTGTAACTCTCATTTTGATAATGTTTACTACGTCGTTTATCAAAGATGAAAACATATAATTAACTGAAACGATTTCTAGCTTGCCGCTTTCTATTTTTGAAAAGTCCAGAATATCATTGATTATGGATAAAAGGTTTGTCCCAGCTTGTTTAATTGTTAAAATATATTCCTTTGCAATAGAAGTCATATTTTCGCGCAGGGCAAGTTCTGCCATTCCTATTATTGCGTTCATCGGAGTTCTTATTTCATGGCTCATATTTGCCAAAAATTTAGATTTGGTTTCATTGGCTTCATCCGCTTTGATTTGTGCTTTTTCTGCTTTGCGGGCTTCTCCGTGAAAACGAAGAAGACTCAACAAACCGCTTATGAACACAAGCACTATGGAAATAATTTGAATCACAGTAAGAATGGATATCTTTTTCCTAGCAGATGCAATATCTTGCTCTTCTATATCCACTCCGGCAATCGCTTTAACTTTGCCATCTTTGTCAAAAATAGGTACATAGCTAGTTAGCAGTCCTTCCCAGCCAGGAGTGTAATTGCCCAAACCAGAAAAAGAGGATTGCCCTTCCAATGTTGGCAATATCCAATGCAGGGGGCGCGCATCATAAGGCGGAGTATCCAAACCAACACGTGTTTCCTCGTTAAAATCATTGTCCACTATATACTGCAACTGCATTGAATCCTTTAAAGGACGAATAAAATACGCATATTTAACATCGTTTTTTTTGGAAAATTCCAACAATTTTTTGCGCAAATCTTTGTACGATTGGAGTTCCATATCTTCTACTTTTTGGTATTTATCCAGTTCATCTGAGCTTACGGAACTTGCCAGATATTCAGCTACAGAAATCACGCGGCGTTCTATATTGTATTCCATTGTACGTACAGAAAAATTGATAAAATGATTTACGACAATAGACACCACAAAGAGTGTTAAAAATGAAACAAAGAAAAGAACTAAAGTAAAGTGTTTTGATATTTTTTTAATCATAGAAACGTATTCTCCGCTAAATTATCTATTATAGCCACAACTTCATCATATTCTCCAGTCAATGTTTTTTGCAAAATATTTTCCACTTCTGCCACCTGTGTAAATGCTCTCAGAGATGTGGTTGCCTTGTCAATGGCATCGGAGTCAAAAATGCCAATAGCTTCTTTTAGCTTATTAAGTTCTACTTTCAGGGCTTCAAAATCAACTGGACCTTCTTGTTCATTTCTCTTGTTTTCTAAAAGAGTAGCATTTATGTTATCTAAAAGATTTTCCAAAGCAGTTAAAAATTTAGATGTGTTATGTTTTATGTATGTAAAATCCCCTTGTTTCCCTGCCATTTCCAAGAGTTTTGCCATTTCGGATAAATCCAAAGCTCCTACACTTGCGCTTGCGCTTTTCAGTGCGTGGATATAAATGGTGTACAGATGGTAATTATCAGTTTCCAAACATTCTTTGATTTCTTTTATTTTTTTAAGCCCGTCTTTGTGGAATGTGTCAAGTATTTCTAAGTTTACATTTAAACTTTCGTGCGCAGTTTCCATCATTTTTTCTTGTTTTTCCTCTGGCAGCCATTTTTCCAAAATAGAATTCAATTTAATGATGTCTATGGGTTTTGATAAAAAATCGCTGAAGCCGTTTGAGAGGAACATTTCCTTTGTGCCAGAAACAGCGTTGGCGGTTAGTGCGATAATCGGCAAATTTGCGTGAGTTTTCCTTATTAGCTTTGTAGCCTCAATGCCATCCATTTCTGGCATCATGTGATCCATAAACACTAAGTCGTAATCATTTGCTTTTATCCTTTCAATTGCTTCAATGCCACTTGAGCACAAATCAATCTGCATTTTGTAAGGCAACATTAAACCTTTGGCTACCTTTAAATTCGTATCAATATCATCCACAATGAGAATTCTTGCTTTTGGAGCATTGAACTTAATCGCTACGCTATCGCTTTTAATAGCATCAAAAGATTCGCGAGAGCGTATTTTCTGCGGCAATTTAACTGTGAATGTGCTGCCTTTGCCATATTCCGACTGAACGCTTATATTTCCGTTCATCATTTTAATGAGATTTTTTGTTATGGCAAGCCCAAGCCCCGTACCCTCTACATCTTTATTGACCGCAAAATCAAATCGCACAAAATCATCAAACAATTTTTCCAAATCTTCTTTTTTTATACCTATGCCGCTATCGGTAACCTCTATGGTTAAAATAACTGTGTCTCCGGTTATTTCTCCGTTTACAGAAAAGGAGATAAAGCCTTTTTTTGTGTATTTAACGGCATTGCTCAATATGTTCAGCAAAACCTGTCTTATTCTAATTTCGTCTCCAAAAAGAGAATTGGGAACATTGGGGTCTATATTCACCACAAAACTCAGATTTGAGTCCACGATACGCATCTTAATAATGCTCACTACATCATTTATCAGAGATGAAAACAAATAATTTCTCTGAATTATTTCCAATTTTCCACTCTCTATCTTTGAAAAATCCAAAATGTCGTTGATTATGGATAAAAGATTGGATCCAGCTTTTTTAATTGTGATAAGATGCTCGCGAGCAGCATCTGATATATACTCGCGCAATGCCATTTCTGCCATTCCTATTATCGCATTCATAGGCGTTCTTATTTCGTGGCTCATCTTGGCGAGAAAATCGCTCTTGGCTTTTGATGCGGCTTCTGCCAACTGATTTTTTTCATCGGATTTCTGTTTTGCTACGCTAAGGCTGAATAATATAAAACTAAGTGCCGCTGCCAAAAATACACACAAAAGAGCGATGAATAGTCTCATCTTCTTTACTTTTTGATAGTATTGATCCTTAGGGGTTAAAATTCCCATGTTCCAGCCGTTTTCAAATCGTTTGGTAAACAGAATAAACTCTGAATTCTGCCTGTCGTCTATTATTATTTTATGCTCAGAAATATCTATACCATTTTTTAAATTATTCACTATATCCGAAATACCTTTGTATGGCAATTCAGAGAGATGTTTGCCCATATTTTCTTTTGTTGGAGAGGCTATAAGTTCCAGATTTTCGTTCAATAATATTCCATAGCCACCCTCGGTAAGGCGTGTGTCTATAACATATTTCATTATTCTATCCAATAACAAATCCATGCTCACAACGCCAAGCTGCTTGCCTTTATTATCAAGAATACACTCTGAATATGAAATTATGATTTCTCCTGTTTGTGCATCCACATAAGGTGCTGTAGCCGCTACGCCAGTACCTGCGGCTACGGCTGCTTTGTACCACGGGCGTTCTTTTGGGTTATAATCTTTTGGAATCCAATCTGTTCCTGTTCCGTCAAGGTACTCATTTTTGAATACATCAAAAACACCGTAAACACCACTAAAACCTGATACCCGTGTATCATTGGACATTAAATATTTTGTCATTTCAGTTAGATATTCCTGTATTACATTTGCAGAATTACCACGTAAAATCATAGTGCGTATGCTTTGCGTGATATTTTGCAAGGATGTTTCTGCCTGCAGCAAATCGGTAGCTATTTTTGATTGCGTATAAGTCAGTGCATTTTTCGCTTCTTTAGTTAAATAGTCGTTTACAATGTTTTTTACAAACAAATAGCTTATGAATGTCATAAGAAAAAAGGCAAGCCAAACAAATAATAATTGCTTAAATACGGAACGTATGACTCTTGTTCTTTTTTTATTGGGTTCTATCATTTATGAACCCTTTTATTGAATTCATCTGCAATTTCAATAAATACATCTACCAAATCAGGATCAAAATGAGTTCCTCTGCCTTCTTTAATGATATTCACAGCTTCTTCGTGCGTATAGGCTTTTTTATATGGGCGTTCTGAAACAAGAGCATCGTAAACATCTGCAATGGCCATTAACCTGCCCTGAAGCGGAATTTCTTCGCCTTTTAGCCCTTTTGGATAACCAGAACCATTCCATTTTTCGTGGTGAGTGGCAGCAAATATTCCAGCGTGTTCCAAAAACTCGTGCTCGGTTGTATTTCGTTTTATTTTCTCAATAATTTCTTCGCCGCAAAGAGGATGCTTTTTTATTTCAGCAAATTCATCATCTGTGAGTTTGCTGTTCTTTTTGAGAATCTCGTCTTTAACAGCAATTTTGCCAACATCATGCAACTGCGAAGACCTAAGCACCAAATCTATGTTCCAATTACACACTTTTTCTGCATGCAAACTGCGTTTTATCAACGCATCAATCAACAAAGCCAAATAACCCTGCGTTCTTTCCACATGCTTGCCAGTAATATCATCGCGGCTTTCCACAAGCTCTGCCATCGCTTTTAAAATGGCGTTTTGAAGCTCCAATACAGACTTGGTTTTAACCGCCACCATCTCTTGCAGATGTTTATTGTAATTTGCAAGCTTTAAATGCGTTTCTATGCGTTTGAGCAAAAGAGAGGGAGAAAATGGTTTGGTTATATAATCTATAGCACCAAGAGAAAGCCCTTCAAGCTCGCTATCTCCATCGGTTTTTGCTGTTAAAAAGATAACTGGAATATCTTTGGTTTCCCTTTTGCTCTTTATGATTTTTATCACTTCATAGCCATTCATTTCTGGCATTTCAATATCTAAAAGAATTAAATCGGGAATGTTCTTTTCAAGAAATTTCAAAAGAAAAGCACCGGAATTCATGGTGAAAACTTTGTAATGCTCAACAAGAGCATTCTTGCCTACTGCCAAGTTTGTTGCATTATCATCAACAAGATATATGGTTTTTCTATCCTCAGTCATTTGTTTTTTTACCAGTCATTGAAATTTTTTTGAATTCATCTGCAATTTCAAGAAATACATCCACTAAATCAGGGTCAAATGCTTTTTCCTTATTGTCTGTGATTATTTCAACGGCTTCTTCGTGCGAAAATGCCATTTTATATGGTCTGTCGGAAACTAGAGCATTGTAAACATCGGCTATGGCCATAAGCCTTCCTTCAAGCGGAATTTCTAGTCCCTTTAAGCCTTTTGGATAACCGCTTCCGTCCCATTTTTCGTGGTGAGTAGCGGCAAAAATTTTAGCGTGTTTCAAAAATTCGTGTTCCGTTGGCTTTTGTTTCATTTTTTCAATAATTCCTTCGCCGCTAGTCGTATGCTTTTTTATTTCGGTAAATTCCTCTTCTGTTAGTTTGCCGTGTTTACTGAGAATCTCGTCTTTCACCGCAATTTTGCCAACATCATACAACTTCGAAGACTTCAATACCAAACCTATATCCCAATCACGCATCTCCTCTGCATACAAACCGCGCTTTGATATGGCTTTTATCAATAAATCCAAATAGCTCTGCGTTTTTTCCACATTCTTTCCGGTAATATTACCGTAGGTTTCCACAAGCCCCGATATTGCCTTTAAAAGAAAATCGGGGATATATTTTTTAAAATTTTTCATAAGACAAGCTATAATATAGAATTTTTTTCAATTATAGCGTCCAATTTCTCTTGTTTCTCCTTTGGAATCCATCTTGCTAAAACAATATTGAGTTTAACAGTGTCTATGGGCTTTGATATAAAATCGTTGAAGCCATTTGCTAAAAACATCTCTTTTATGCCAGAAATGGCATTGGCCGTTAGTGCTATAATGGGTAGCTCCGCATAGCTTGGATTTTCGCTGCCCATTTCCCTTATGAGCTTTGTGGCTTCAATGCCATCCATTTGCGGCATCATGTGGTCCATAAGCACCAAGTCGTAGGAGTACTTTTTTACCGCCTCAATAGCCGCAGAGCCGCTCATACATAAATCTATTTGCATATTGTAAGGCAAAAGCAAGCCCTCGGCTACCTTTAAATTTGTGCCTATATCATCTACAATGAGAATCCTAGCCTTAGGCGCGCTAAACCTTGCCGCAGAAGCATCTTCATTTGCGCTATAAGAAAAACGACCAGACACTCCGTTCAATATATTCGCAACCGATAGGGAATGCACCGGCATTGACAATGCATCCAACTTCATATCTGCTGTGGCATTGCCAAATTCTGTTAGCACAACTATTTGGATTTTGGATTTAAGTTCCCTTATTATCGCTTTGGCATTTATCAGCAAGGAATAAGAAACGAATAAAAATGTGCAATCCTTACTTTGCAGTTTCTCGCGCAAATCATAATCGTTTTCTACTCTATAGCAAACTACACCCAAATTATCCACGGTGCATATTATGGAATTGGCATGTATTTCATTAGGCTCATAAACAAGAACACTTTTCTCTTCTGGTTTTTCAACCGATGCCAAAGGCTCGGGCGAGCGTATTTCTTGCAAAAGCGTAATTGTAAATGTACTGCCCTTGCCATATTCCGACTGAACGCTTATGTCTCCGCCCATGGCATTCACAAGTTTTTTCGTTATCACAAGGCCAAGTCCTGTGCCTTCAATACCTTTATGAGATGCCAAATCAACTTGCACAAACTCTCCAAACAATTTTCTCAAATCTTCTTGCTTTATGCCATTTCCGCTATCTGTTACATCTATGGTTAAAAAAACCTTGTCTTCGGTTATCTCTCCGCTAACAGAAAAAGAAACAAAACCTTTTTTTGTGTATTTCACAGCGTTGGTCAATAAATTTAGCATAGCCTGCCTTATTCTAGCCTCATCTCCAAAAAGAGAATTTGGAACATTGCAGTCTATATTCACAACAAAACTCAAATTTGAATCCACTACGCGCATCCTGATAATGCTCACCACATCATTTATCAGCGAAGAAAATTGGTAGTCGCTAGGGATTATTTCCAACTTGCCGCTTTCAATTTTTGAAAAGTCCAGAATATCGTTGATTATTGATAAAAGATTGGCTCCGGCTTGCTTAATTGTGATAATATGTTCGCGAATAATGTTTGGCCTGCTCTCGCGGAGTGCTAGTTCTGCCATTCCTATTATTGCGTTCATAGGCGTTCTTATCTCATGACTCATCTTTGCAAGAAAATCGCTCTTTGCTTTTGATGCAGCTTCTGCCATCATATTTTTTTCATCGGCTTTCTGTTTTGCCATAGCAAGGCGAAACAATATAAAACTAAGAGTCAATGCCCAAAATGTGCCTAAAGCGGAGAGAAACATTTTCATATTCGTAACTTTTTGGTAGTATTGGTCTGTTGGAGTTACGATTCCCATATGCCAACCATTTTCAAATCGTTTGGTAAACAGAATAAAATCATGCTTGTCATCTATTATTTTATGCTCAAAAATATCCATACCTTTTTTTAAACCATCCACTACCTCTAAAAAACCTTTGTGCGGCAATTCAGAGAGAGATTTGCCTATGTTCTTTTTTGTAGGGCTTGCGATAATTTCCAGATCTTTGTTCAATAATATTCCATAACCACCTTCGGCAAGGCGTGTGCTAACAACATATTTAGATATTCTATCTAGCAACAAATCTATGCACACAACACCAAGCTGCTTGCCATCATTATCAAAAATGAGTTTTGAATAGGTGACTACAATTTCTCCCGTATGTGCATCTATGTATGGTGTTGTTGTAGCTATGCTACCACCTGCGGCTATGGCTGCTTTGTACCACGGGCGTTCTTTTGGGTTATAATCTTTTGGCGGTATCCAGCCAGTTCCGTCAAGGTAAATATCTTCGAATACATCAAAAGTTCCATAAATGCCGTTAAAGCCGGATATATGCGTATCACTAGAAGTGAGATACTTTGTAATTCCAGTCATATATTCCATTAATGTTTTTGCGGAACAGCCATGTATAATCATGCTGCGTATGCTATGCGAATAATTTTGCAAGGATGTTTCTATCCCCAGCAAATCGGTAGTCACTTTTGACTGTGTGTAAGACAAGGCATTTTCCGCCTCTTTTGTTAAATAGTCGTGCACAATGTCCCTCACGAACAGATAACTTATGGATGCCATAAGAAAAAAAGCAAGCCAAACAAACAGCAATTGCCTGAATATAGTCATAAGACTTTCCCCTCCAATTTTTTGAACTATGTAAAATTTACTCTATCAATTTGAATATAGAAAATGTACGCAACCTCGTGTGAGTTCAAGCCATTAAATCTATAACATCACCGCCATCTAATTTTAGCGGGTGGCCGGCTGGGGTGTTGGTTTCTGGTTGTTCTTCTTCTTGTTTTTTCCTTTTCTGTTGCTCTTGCTGATTTCCGCCGCCATCGGGATTCAGCGCTTCTGAGCCATCGTCTTTTTGAACTGTGTTGTTTTTCAATTCTTCCAAGCGGTGCATTTCTGTAGAGGATTTTATAATATCGCCAAAAGCTTTTCCCTGCTCGTGCGAACGCAATTCAGACAGTGTTTCTGAACGTTGTACCAATTCTTGACTTTGTATTGGCGGCAGCATAAAAAATCCTCCTCAGTGGTGTTACATTTTCAATAGCAATTTGGCTCTTAGTTTTAACATAGCTTTAGAGTGAATTTGCGAAACGCGCGATTCCGTTAAATTCATTGCAACTCCAATTTCTTTTAGGGTTAATTCTTCGTAGTGATAAAGAGCTATCACCTGCCTTTCGTTTTCTGGCAATTCGTGCAAGGCCTTTTCTAAAATTTTTTTTGTGTCTTCAAAACTTAGTCTATCCAATGGATTTTCTACATCTTTGTCTTCTATGGTGTCTATAAGGCTTATATCTAGAGATTCTCCGTAGTTATTGGATATAGCTTCGTTTAATGAGATTATGGTTGTTGGGGCAACTTCGCTTAAAAGATCTTCGAATTCTGCTGGTTTTAAATTTAAGTGTTCTGCAACTTCGTTGTCGTAAGGGGTGCGTCCAATTTCTTTTTCAAGTTCTATGTACGCATTTTTCACCATTTTGGATTTTTGCCTTATTGAGCGTGGAATCCAGTCTTGTTCTCTGAGATCGTCTAGAATGGCTCCTTTTATTTTATGAGTTGCATAAGTTTCAAATTTCACGTCTCTGGTTGTATCAAAAGATTCAACCGCTTTTATCAATCCCATTACACCAGTGCCTATTAAATCGCCAAGTTGAACGCTTTTTGGTAAGTTTATAGCCATTCTCTGCGCCGTGTATCGTACAAGAGGCGTATATTCGGCAAGCAGTTTGTCTCTCGCTGTAGTGCTACCATTTGTTTTGTATTCAGTCCAAAGAGCTTCTATTTCCATTATTTCCTCACTGCTGCCTGTGCCGCCTGAGCTTGTGCCTGAGCCTCAGCTTCAGCCTCAGCTTGTGCTTCAGCTCGTGCCTTTTCTTTTTCTTGGGTTTTTAGCCAAGCTTGTTCTTCAGGACTCGGTTCTGTTACGTGATAGGAGAGACCTCCGTCAACTCTGTTCACTTGTTTTTCCTTTGCATCCATCAAAATTGTTTTGAGAAAAGTGTCCACCAACATAACGAACAATACCCAAAAAATTCCGCTGAGCACAATGGCTTTAACAAGGGCAAAAGCAATTTCTTTAAATGAGATTACGGGACTTAAAAGCAAGTCTATTAAAAATATAATCCAAAACACCACTATCACAATGGTTTTGGTAACTGCATGAATAATTTTCTTAAGTTCCATATTGAGTCTCCGTTATTTCAACAACCACTCCGCTATAATTTCTTTCTCTGCGCTAACTATGTTGTCGGGACCTTGTCCGTTGCCAATATAAGAAAGCGGTATTTCAAATTTCAATGGCAGCCACAGCAGGGCGCCAGGTTCGCAAGATTCATCTTGTTTGGTGAAAATTATACGATTTGCTTTTAGGGCAGCATAAACTTCCACTGCTTTTTCCAAATCGCGGTCACGCATATTGAGCGGCAAAACCAAATGCACTTCGTCTGGGCGAATGGCCTCGTAGAAGGCATTTATTTCTTCTTCGTATTCTTCGTTTTTTAAGCTGCGGCCTGCGGTGTCTATCAAAACAAGGGATTTATCTCTGAGCCTTTCAAAAACTTCTGGAACTCCCTCTGGGGAATTTATGGCTTCAAGCGTTACATCTGCGGCAATGGCAAAGGCTTCCATTTGCTCAACTGCACCCATGCGGCAGCAATCGGTTGTCACTATGGCTATATTTGTGTTGCCTGTCATAGTGGCTCTGCCTGCTAACTTTGATATCACTCCAGATTTCCCTGCTCCGGCCGGACCTATGAACATTTGCGTTAAGGGCCTGCCTTTGCGAAGGCGTGGGCGCGAGGCTATGGAAATTCTATTTGCCAGCACTTTTTTCATTTGTTCTTTGATATGGGTTTCTTCCCTTGAATCTACGGGGCATAGCAGCATAACTTCTGCGAGCAAGTCTTGAACTGTTTGGGCTGGCAGTCCGTTTCTGTGCAAAATTTCAGAAATGAAACGGAATTCTTTTGGAATGCTTGAACGCACAACCCTAATACCCTCTAAAAAATCAATTCTTGTTGCGGCAAATTCCTCTCTTAATTTTTTAACCTCTGTGAGCATATCTTCCATGTGTATAGCGAGTCTGTCTTGGACTACTTTGTCGTGTTTAATCGTATGGCGCAAGTCGCCAGTTTTTGTGCCTTTGTGATTGTATGTACCGATGCTCTGGGTATCTTTGCTAGTTTTGGTTGGTGGGGGAGGAGTCTCTGCAATGTCGTCTAGGGTAATTGTAACTTCTACTTTTTCGTTTGGATTTTTTGAATTTGGCAATTCCTGCTGATTTAGAATAACAGCATCAGGACCAACGTCTTCTTTTATGCGTTGGAATGCTTCTGAGAATGTGCCTGCTCTGTATTTCCTAATCATGAGTGCTTAAAGTCTCCGCTACGGTTATATTAACTCCGGTGATAATTTCACTGTAAGATAAAACTACTAAATTTGGAAAATTGCTTTCCAATAATTTTTTCAGGGGATAACGCACATTTGGCGAGCAAACTATTACTGGTTGGTCTCCTGATGAGAGTATTTTTGTTTGAATTATATCCATTTTTTCCATTATGCGCCCAATAAGGTCTGGTCTAATCACCAGTCTTGGGCCTCTATTTGTACCCTGAACCGAGGCTTCTAGCATTTGCTCCAAGTCTGGGGCAATGGCTATAACTGGCATTTGATTGGTGTCTTTGTTTATATATGGTTCGCAAATTTGCCTTGTTAAGCCAAGCCTAACCTGTTCGTTTATGAATACTGCATCTTTTGAGATTTTTGCGGCATTTGCAATTAGCTCCAAAATGCTCGCTAAATTTTTCACAGAAACCCTTTCCTGCAACAGCATGCACATAACTTGCTGAATTTCGCCAATTCCAAGCAAACCCGAAATTTCCTCAACAATTGCTGGGCTGTTTTTCTTAACGTTTTCAATTAGCGTTTTTACATCTTGCCTCATTAAAATTTCCGAAGCATAGCGTTTGATTATTTCCGTTAAATGTGTTGCCAGCACCGCAGGAAGCTCAATCACGGTGTAGCCCGCAAGTTCCGCTGCTTCTTTTTGGCTTTCCGTTATCCAAAGCGCATCCAAATTAAAAGCCGGTTCCTTTGTTTTTATTCCGGGTATTTTCTGGCTAATGTTGCCTGGGTTCATTGCCAAATAAGAACCCATCATAAGTTCGCCTTTGCCAACATTGTTTCCTTTTATTTTAATCAAATATTCATTTGGCGAAAGTTGAATATTATCTCTTATGCGAATTGGCGGAACTATAATTCCAAGATCACCAGCCATTTGCCTGCGCAGCATAGTTATTCTCTCAAGCAAATCTCCACCTTGATTCACATCCACCAAAGGAATTAGCCCGTATCCTATTTCAAGTTCCATTTGGTCAACTAATAGATAATCCTCTATTTTTTCTTCTTTGGGCAGAGCTGCCGCTTCTTCTGCGGCTTTTTTTGCTTTTTCTGCATCTTTCTGAGCTTGCTTGCTGCTAACCCCAAAGGTCATTCGGTAAGCCATAAAGCCGAGCAGTGCGCTTATGCTCCAAAATGGAATCATTGGCATTCCGGGCACAATGCCCAGAAGCATCATCACAAATGCGGTTATGGCAAGAGCTTTTGCGCTTTGCGCCATTTGCGAAATTAATTCTGCACCCAAATTATTTTTTGAAGCCGCTCTGGTCACAATTATACCAGAAGAGGTTGAAATCATCAGTGCTGGAATTTGGCTAACCAAACCATCACCAATGGTTAGTATTGTATATCTTTGAATTGCCTCCAATGCGCTCATATCTAGCATAGCAACACCTAGAATAAAACCGCCTATTATATTTATGCCAGTTATTATGAGACCTGCTATGGCATCACCTCTAACAAATTTTGAAGCACCATCCATAGCACCGTAAAAATCCGCTTCTCTACGTATGTCTTCGCGTCTTTCCTTTGCTTCTTCTTCTGTGATGTGTCCGGCGTTTAAGTCTGCGTCAATAGCCATTTGTTTGCCCGGCATTGCATCTAACGTGAATCTTGCTGCAACTTCTGCTATGCGCGTTGAGCCTTTTGTTATAACCACAAATTGTATAATAACCAAAATGAGGAACATTATGGTACCGACTATGAAATTGCCGCTGGTCACAAAAGTTCCAAATGTCTGTATAACTTGCCCTGCATTGCCGTCTGCTAAAATAAGCCTAGTAGAAGCTACGTTCAATGAAAGTCTAAAAAGAGTCACCACCAAAAGTAAGCTTGGATAAACGGCAAAGTCAAGTACTCTGTCTATCACCATGCTTATCATCAAAACCATCAGGGCAATACCTATCATACAGGTGAGCAAAATATCCAGCAATATTGGCGGAACTGGAACCACCAGCATAAGCACTATGCAAACAATGCCCAGAATAACCAAAGCATCGTTACTTTTTGAGAGTGGATTGTTTTTTATTAATCCTTTGATGTCTTGCATGGATTGCGGCATATATGGGTAATGTCACTCCACTATTTGCAAAGTTTTTCCTAAAAGAGGAAGTTTCAAACCAGTACCCGAGGCAATTTTAGTCCCATTGTTATCTAAACGAACGGCCATTCCCGCTTCTTTGTCTATAACCCAAGCGCCTCCATCTGCGATATATGCGCTAACCCAAATTGGAGCTATAAAGCCGTCTATTTTCTTTCCATTTACAACGGTTAAAGTTGTGTCTTGCTCGGTTCCTTTGAATGGTCCTTTGAAAAGGTAAACTTTGCCACTTAAAATATCAGATGCCCAAACATTGCCCTTGTTTGCTGAAACAGAAGTCACAAAGCCAAAACCCTTTACGATAGCCAAAATATTTCCGCTTGTATCTATGGCAACTATCCTTGAACTATCGGCTACCCAAGCTATTCCATTGCTGGGGTCGTGGCTAATCATAGATGGGCGGTCCCAAGTGTTTTTCATATATTTTAGCGAATTTGGAACTCCTTTTACATAACCCACAGTATCTCTTTTGGGAAGGGCAAACCACACATAATCGCTTTGGAATTGATTTATGGAAAGCCCTTTTATCGGGCCAGATATATCATAACTCACAGTAACAGGCTCAGGCTGAATGGAATCGGATATAAGCGCAAAGCGGCGAAGCCTTGCCTTATATAAAGTATCAATGGAACTTATTGCATCTGCAATCCACACGTATTTACCATCCAAATCAACTGTTACACTAGATGGCAATTTGAACAAATCATTGTCTGTTTTATTATATAGCAGTTTTCCATAATTATTGTAAATAGAAAAAGAATTTTTGGAATCGTCAACAACAAACAATTTTCCATTTATTGAATTAACGGAAATATCACTTATGGAATTGAAGAAGTCATTTTCTTTTGTGCTTGTCCGTTTTATCCTTGCAACTTCTATACCTGTGGGCGAATACTTGACAAGTTCGTTTTCTGCCGCAACCCACACAGAGCTGCATTCCGTATATACAACCAAATGTACTTTGTAAAGCCTCTCCCCGTGGCCCCCGGAGTCTTTTATTTTCAAATATTCAGAGCTATCAGAGATTATTTCATTAGGTACTCTCCAGTCGTAAACAAAAGTATTTTCTGAACTTGAGTCGCGGTTTAATATGAGATTGCCCATAAGCTGTGGCATTGTAATAATGGTATGGAATGCTTCGTTAAAAGGATTTTTAAACGGTTTTTCCAAAATAAGCCGAATTTCCAATTTATCGCCGGGGTTAGCGGCTATGGTTAAAAGAGAATCCCCTGGCTTGCTTATGCCTCCAACAATTAGTCTTTCTATGCGGGGTAAAATGTTTTTTACCTCAATTATTATGGGCAAACTCTCTTCTGCGCCGTTTACAATGGCAAGAACAGTATCTCTGTAATAGCGCGTAGTATCATATTTCCAAGACACAATGGTATCTTTTTTATCTTTTTTTATTTGAACGCTGTCTATTTTTATAAAAACCGGAGGTGGCGTTTCCCAATAGAGAAAAGCGGTATCTACCGTTATTTGTTTTTTTGAGTTTACTGCCTGCGTGCGATACGCAACGCGGGCATATCGGGTGCTCCAGCTTATGCGGTTTGCGTTGTCCACAGGTTCTTTTAGCACAATATAAACAGGATACAAGCCCCCCTTGTACTCATTGCCCATAACCGATTGTGCTTCCCACGGCGGCTCAGAACTCTCCCTTGAGCAAGAAGACAAAAAAACAAGCAACGCAACAAGCCAGTGCCAAACTTTTGCTGAAATAAAATGCATACTTTGAGAATATAGAAAAATTTTCTAAATTCAAACTATGCTTAAACCCATTTGGTCTAAACATTACGTATTTGAGCAGCTTGCCGGCGAGTTTTCGGCAAAAGATTTGGAGACAATGAGAGCATCTGCTATAGACTTTTTTTTGAAAGATATTGAAGCATTGAAAAATTTTATAATGAAAATGGAAACGGATTTTCAGCAAGACAATTTTGTGTTTGTGCTTAAAATGTTTGTGATAAGCAATAATAAAATTTTCAATATGGCAGAATATATGAAAAACCAAAGTGAGCAAGCTGAAATGTATATAAAATCAAAACATAAAATTCGAAACGCCGAGGAACGGCGAGTGGCTTTGAATGAATGGATAGAAAAAAATGCAGAAGCATATAGAAAATACACCATAACCAAACAGATTTATTGTATAGACAAAATGTCTGACAAAATTGTTCCAGTGATAAAGCAGGCTATTGAAGGATGAGGGAGCTTCACCAACGTTTGCTCAAAATGCACGGAAAACCTTATGGTGTGTACAAGAGCTTGCAGGGGCAGTATTTCAATTTTGGCGACTTCACCATTAAATTCACCCATATTCAAGGCGACCCTCATGCACAGCCTTCCAAAGCGATGCTCAGCGCAAAAATGAACTCGCTAGGTTTTCCAGAAGATTTGCTGGGCACAAAAGAAAAAGAAATTGCCCTTGCAGATTTTTTGCTGAGGCAATTTGATAAAACCGCAGAGAATATAAGCATTGTAAAAACCCATTCTCAAATTATGCGGAGAAATTCCCTGTACATTGAAAATGGAATTGTTCGCGTTTTAGTCAGCTTTAATCTGCCCGGAGATGGCAGGAGAATAGAGGGCGAAAAAGCCTCGGAGCTTTTGATAGGAATTTTGTCTGATTGGGTGACAACGGCGATGTATTGGAATAATCTGAATAAGGAAGCCTGCAACGCACATATTGAATATTTTATAAACAGAAATTTTTTGCTATCACAGCTCTCAGAAAAAAATCTTGTAGCCTTTGTTCCAAACGGAGCAATTTTGCCAAGAGAATCCGGCGTTTCAGAAGCACCGATGCAAAACGCAGTCCCTTTTGCCTCGCCGCCCGAATTGCTTGTTGAGTTGAATTTGCCAAATGGAGAGCGAGTGGCAGGAATGGGAATCCCAAAGGGGATAACCGTTATAGCAGGCGGAGGTTTTCACGGAAAATCAACACTACTGCACGCACTTGAAGAAGCAGTTTATCCGCATATTTTGGGAGACGGCAGGGAATATATTGTTATAGACGAGAGCGCAACCCCAATTAAAACCGAAGAAGGCAGGGTAGTGAACGGAACGGATATTTCCCCACTTGTTCGCGAACTTCCGTTAAAAGGCAGCACAAAAAATTTTTGCACAAAAAATGCCTCTGGTGCAACAAGCCAAGCGGCAAATTTGCTAGAAGCCTTGGAGCTTGGGGCAAGCACAATTTTAATAGACGAAGATGCCTCTGCGGTGAATTTTTTAATTCGCGATGAGAGAATGAGAAAACTCATAAATGCAGAGAGCGAACCTTTAATTCCGCTTACAGACAGAATTAAGGATTTTGCAAAAAAGGGAATAAACTTTATTATAGTAGCTGGAGCCTGCGGGGATTATTTATCGCTTGCAGATACAGTAATAGCATTTACTGAATACAAAGCGAGGTGTTTAACCGAGAGAGCTAAGGAAATTGATAAAGGAAAATTGATAGTTGATAATGGGGAAGTGAAAATTGAGAATAGGGGAGTGAATACTGAGGTTTTTCAAGGTGGGTTAAAACCTGGTTCTGCTTTGGAGAAAAGTGTGAAAGTAAAAGCTACCGCTGGGCAAATATCAATAGGTATGCTGAGGACCGATTTGCGCAAATTCCCAACATTCTGCCACCAAGAATTGCAAAGAGGCATCGCAGAGATTTTACATAATTTCATTAAAGAAAATTCCAGCGGAAATTTAAAAGAGGCTCTGAAATCCGTTTGCGAGAAATTGCCAGAAAATGAAACCAATGATTTAGCTCTGCCGCGTGTTATGGAATTAGGTGCGGCATTTTTTAGAATCAATTTTCATTACTGAGTTTTACAAAATTTTTGAGTTGCTCAAGGGCTTTTCCACTATCTATGCTTTGTGCGGCAACCTTAACGGCATCTTCAATGGAAAGGTTTGGTTTTGCTATGTGAATAGCGGCAGCGGAATTCAACAGCACAGTATCAAATTTTGGTCCTCTAATTCCAGAGAGAATATCCTTTGTTATCTTTGCGTTTTCTTCGGGAGTTCCGCCAACAAGGTCTTCTTTTTTGCAACGCTTAAAACCAAACTGCTCTGGAGTTATTTCATAATTCTTTAACCAGCCGTCTCTGAATTCGCAAACACTTGTGGGTGCGCTCATTGAAACTTCGTCTAAGCCGTCTTGCCCAAAAACAACCATTCCGCTTTTAACGCCCAAGTTCAAAAGCACCTGTGCCATAGGCTCCAAGAGTTCTTTTTCATAAACACCGAGTAGCTGCATAGAGGCACCCGCAGGGTTTACCAAGGGTCCCAAAATGTTGAATATGGTTCTTATGCCTAGTTCTTTGCGAACAGGAGCAACATATTTCATTGAGAGGTGGTAGTTTTGCGCGAATAAAAAGCACAAATTTATGTTTTGCAAAATTTTAAGGCTGTGTTCGGGGCTTATATCCAATTTAACACCAAGCGAGTTTAGAACATCTGCCGAGCCGGAACGGCTGCTTGCTGCACGGTTGCCGTGTTTTGCAACAGAAATTCCGCAAGACGATGTTACAATCGCCGTTGTTGTGGATATATTGAATGTGTTTGACTTATCGCCGCCTGTGCCTACAATTTCCAGGCACTCCATATTGTGCAAAACCCTAACGCAATGCTTTCTCATGCCTATTGCGCAGGCGGTTATTTCTTCTATGGTTTCGCCTTTAACCGACATTGCGGTTAAAAAGGCGGCTATTTGAATATCTGAGGCTTTGCCGCCCATAATCTCGTCCATAACGGTTTCGGCAACCTCGCTAGACAAGTTTTTTTTAGCAGCAGCTTGAGCAATGGCTTCTTTTATCACGTATAGGAATATAGAAAACGATTATCCTTATATTTAGAAGCATATTGCTTAAATAAAGCCAAACTTACTAAAATTTCAAATATTTTAGGCTAAGTTTGTATTGTTTATTGATTTTACCTTTTGGCACAACGACAGACAATCAATATCTTTTGTGAAATTATCACCACTGCCCCATGAAAAAATATCCTGTTTCAAAACTACAAATCCCATACGTAATGACATATACGCAAAAATATCCGCTGACATAAAATTTCTACAGTGTGGTTTTTGGGTATAGTTTAATTCAGGCGAAAATGCGGCATTTGAATGGTGAAATAAAATTTTGCCTCCATCTACCAATATTCTATTTGCATCTTTTATGTACGATAAAATATCCAACATTTCAAAATGTACCATTGCATCGTATGTGAATATTGCTGTTTGTGAGTTTGATTCAATTCCGTTGAAATTACTGCCTGTATTAGTAACATACTTTATTTTTGTCTCATTTAAAAATCGTTTTTTGCAGAAATCTATATTTTGTTGGTTTATATCAACTAATGTTATACTCTTTGCTTTATCTAAATACTTTGGAATATGCCTCCCATGCCCACATGCCAATTCTACAATATTTGTACAATCTAATTGACAAAAACTTTTATAAAAAGTACTATTTTCAGACCAAAATCCATTAACCCATTCTTCGGCATCATCGTAATACGGATGTGAAATCCAATCTTTTCCAATATTTATTCTCATTTCATCTAATGAAATAACAGATTCAATCCGACCACGGTGCATTGTTTCATGTTTATTTTTACAATTTCTGTAAGTAGCATATATACCATATGGTATAATCCATTTTATCAATTTTTTAATTGACATTTTGAAAACCTCATAATTAATTTTTTATTCGTATATAAATATATATATATTTCGGGGAAAAGGGAGAAAAATATGAAAAAATGGTAAAAAAGCGCGAAAATCTTTCGGTTTAGTGGGAATATAGCCTCTGGGGGAGGGTTGGCTAGTCAGTAATAAATATCTTTTCGCATACTTATGGTTTTGCGATTTTTGTTGTATAATTCCTCATTTACGAAAAAACCGTTCTTTTTGTAAAAATCCAAAACCTTTGCATTGTGCTCAATATCGGCATCTACGGTCAGAAAACGGCAAGCAGCGTGAATTTCATCACAAAAACGAGTTCTAGATTCGGCGAATTCTATCATATATGTTCCAATTCCTTTGTATTTTCCTAAAAAAATTTCATCTACGGCTAATTTAGCGATTTTTATAGAAGGTATCATTTTAAATGGATAATTTAAAGAATGAAATTTCTTCTCTGCTATGGAAATTTTTATTGAATCTGTTATCAATGACATATATGAGACTATTTTTTTTTGCTCTTTGTCTCGCAATAACCAAGTTAAAGCAATATGATCTTTTCTTGAACGAACAGCATCGGTAGTTAAATATTCGTTATATTCTTGCACAGAACAACAAAACCCTTCAAGCGAACTTGTTGCATTAAGTTTCTCAAAATAAAAGAATTTTAATCCATTATACGGAGAAATAAGAATACGATTATTCATCATCATCTTTAATCATACTCTTAAAAATTTTATCCAGTTTTTTAAGCTCCGCCAAACGCTTTGGACTTGGTGTTCTACGAACCTCGGCTATAATTTGCCGAGCGATATTCACATCGCGAACAACAGTTGCTTGTACAGGTTTAACTCTAACAGCCATAATAGCCTCCAATTATAATATAAAAAAATAAAAGCTTTGTCAAGTATAATTTTTACTCAATCTCTCATACTCCACTCTATCCGTCAAATCTATGCTCTGCGGACTAAGTGAGGCGTAGCCTTGACTTAACCACCAATCATCCGTGCCTTCCCTCAAATCTGGTGCTTTATTACCCATTAAATTGTAGGCTTTGAGTTCCCCGTTAGCAGCACGGGGTTTTCCACCAGCCGCAGAATCCTCATTCACCAAATATGCGGTTTCTTTTCCCAAATAATTTTTTGAACTTTCTGCTTCTACATAATAATCGTTAAACATACTTGTGCTTGTGGTGGAGACTTTAACGCCTTTGCAAGGGTTTTCTTTGGTGCAAGGGGGAACATTGAAATTCCAGAGAGTTTGTTTGGGCATATCTTTGAACAAACCTTTTCTCAAGGTTTCTTGCACCCATTTTAAAGCATATTCAAGAGCCATATCGCTTTGCCTTTGCAAACTAACCGCAATGGCAGGTACTTTCCACAAGGCAGCCTCCCTTGCCGCTCCAACCGTTCCGCTGTAAAAAGAAGCAACGCCTGCGTTATCGCCGTTGTTCACGCCAGAGATAACCAAGTCAAAATTTAAGTCTTTGTAAATGTGCTTCAGGGCAAACTTCATGCAGTCGGCTGGGGTGCCGTCAACCCAAAAAGCCTCGCAGGGAAAGTTCTCTGCTGGGGCGTAATGCAGGGAGCGGTAAAAAGAAAAGCTGTGACCAACACCGCTTTGCTCTTGCTTGGGCGCAACCACACGCACATTTGCACATTCCATTGCTGCTTTGGCTAGGGCGTGTAAATTTGCCGCTTCAATACCGTCATCGTTTGTTACTAAAATGTTCATTTGTTTATTTTTCCAAAGGTAATGTAGAAAATATTTTTTATATATTAGGTTTGAGGATAAAAATGAACATAAATCAAAATTTCTTAAAACTGCAAAATAGCTATTTGTTTTCTGGCATAGCTAAAAAAGTAAAGGAATATACGGCTGCAAATCCAGATAAGCGAGTTATTAGGCTTGGCATTGGAGATGTCACCTTGCCACTTGTGCCAGCTGTTATAAATGCTATGCAGCAGGCTGTTTTGGAAATGGGCAATGCAAGTACTTTTCGCGGCTATGGCGATGAGCAGGGCTATTCTTTTTTGAGGCAGGCGATTTGCGGATATTATTCAAAAAAAGGAGTGAGTCTAAGCGAAGATGAAGTTTTTGTGAGCGATGGAGCAAAAAGCGACCTCGGAAATATTCTTGATATTTTTTCTTCAAAAAACAAAGTGCTGATACCAGACCCTGTTTATCCCGTTTATGCAGACACAAATATTATGGCAGGCAGAAAGCTCTCTTATATGAACGGAAATGCAAACAATGATTTTTTGCCTTTGCCGGATAAAAAAACAACTGCGGATATTATATATTTATGTTCTCCAAATAATCCGACTGGAGCGGTTTATAACAAGGAACAACTTAAACTATGGGTTAAATACGCCTTGAAAAATAAAGCTGTGATTCTCTTTGACAGTGCTTATGAAATTTTTGTACAAGACGCTGCCTTGCCCACAAGCATTTACCAAATAGAGGGAGC
>JAITFN010000074.1 GCA_031281345.1 Candidatus Fibrimonadaceae bacterium | reverse complement strand
TTGTTGTCTTGCACGTTTATAGTCGCTTTTTCAAAACGATTGAAATGATGCGAAGCGTAGTTTGAATATCCGTGCCCTGCTACTTTTGAAACGTTCATAATAAATCCTATAATTTAATAATCCTGCTATATTTATCGGCATATAAAGGAAAAACTTTAAGGAAATTAAACAAAATGCATAAATCTGATGTTAAGATGCATTGTCGGCTTGATTTTCCTGACGTTTTTGCAATAATTTATTTAATTCTTCTGCATCTTTTTTGATTTTTGTAGCGGTGAATATCATAGCAAATATGTATATTACAATCGCCATTGCAAGAAGCAGCCACACAGGTACTGCGTGATACCAATTAAATATAAGCCCAAATACAACAAGAACGGCAATGATATAGCTTATATCAACCAAATACTCAATGATTAAATTGCGGATTTCAAATTTCTCACGCAGATAAAGACCTAGGATAATAACAATGTTTGCAGCGAAAATTTCAAAAATAGTAGGGACAAAAGAAATTTCAACGCTGAACAATAACGAGAATATCGCCAGAATAACCAAAGCCGCTCCTGTGATAAACATTATATCATTGATTATTTTTTTCATTCCATTCATCTGTTCATCTCCTGCAAAATTTGTTTTATACCAGAAATATATTTTCTGGTAATACATAAAAAAGCCCCATTGGATAACACAGCTTCCAAACGATTATTGTCTAATGGTCTGAATTTGTCCAGTTTGTTAATGTTTAAAATACAATATTTGCTAACTTGTATAAAACCATTGTCCTTTAATTTTTCATATATCTGATACAAGCGGCTTTTTACAAAATAACTCTCTTTTTCGCAACAGGCAACAGTTTTTCCGTCAACACTTTCAATATAATAAATATCTGTGGCATTTATCAATTTTACACCGTAATCTGAATGGCACTCTATTTGTATATCAACCGATTTTACAAATGATATAATACGTTCAACAATTTTATTCTTTACCGGATATGTAATTGATATCTCAATATCTTTTTGTGAGGGATTCTGTTCAAGGTTGATAATCATAATTTATTTATTTTTCATTCCAACGAAAACACAACCGATATATTAGTTGTTATTTCCAAATCACCCATTGGCAATACCGTTGCATCGGTAGCAGCCATAGCAGCTTCTTCTGCAAAAACTGCTCTTTGGTTATATAATCTATTTTGTATTGGCGAAATTTGCTGAAATCCATTTTCTGATATGCTCAATACTTTGATGATTTTGAGTTTAGACAGTTCTGCATATTGATTGGCTTTTTCAACAGCTTTTTTATATGCGAGTTCACGGGATTTAACATAATACTCGGTTGGATTTTTTACGCTAAAATTTACCTGATTTAATTCTATTCCGTTGATTTGTATAAGTTGGTCAATTATTCCAGATACTTTTTCATTATCTTTGTTGATACCTTCAATAGAAAAAGTTATGCTTTGTTCGGCTCTTTGCCCAATTAAAATACGCCGCCCCTTTCCATAGTCATATTCTGAGTTAAACCTAAGTGAGGCTGTATTTATATTTTTATCTTCAATGTTTGCCTCTTTTAATACTTTCATAGCCTGCCTAACCATTTTGTTTATCTCTTCTTGAGCCATTTTAGTTGTTTGAGCAACTTTGCTCAAAGTAATGCTCATTTGAATCATATCTGGCTGGGCTGCTACCGTGCCGATTCCAGATACGGAAATTTTGCTTTGGTTTTGCGGTTCTGGTTGTTTGTTGCAAGCAAAGGGGAATGTTGCAAGCAATGCTAAGGTGTAGGCTAGGAAGTGGTTTGTTTTCATGGGATTGTTTCCTTTTTTTATTAAAGTAGAAAATTTCTTTTGTCAGAATATTATCTCATATATTCCGAGTAGCTTCGCAAAACTCGTGAAACTCAGGCTCTACTGCTAAAAAAACATCAACTAATTCTGGGTCAAATTGGCGGCCTGTTTCTTCTAATATAATTGATTTTGCTTTCTCACGGCTTAACGGCTCTTTATATGAGCGTTTAGAGCGCAGTGCATCATAAACATCGGCAATGGCTATTACACGTGCGAGAAGAGGTATCTCATTTTCTTTTTTGCCATCTGGGTAGCCGCTGCCGTTCCATCTTTCGTGGTGATGTTTAGCCATTATAAAGGCACTTTTCAAAAAGTCGTTATCCTTTGCAAACTGCATTGACTTTTGCAGAGAATCCGCGCCTGTTGTGCTGTGGCTTTTCATCGCTTCAAATTCTTCATCGGTCAATTTTCCGCTTTTAAGAAGAATGTTGTCTGGTATTGCAATTTTCCCCATATCGTGCAATAGGGAAGATTCCGCTATTCTTTGAATTTCCGATTCAGTGAGTTTATAGCCACGCTTTACCAATTCGCGCAGCAAAATAGCAACATATTCGCTTACTCGCCTAGTGTGTTCTCCAGTGTAGCCGTCCTTTTTTTCTATTAAATCGCTCATAGAATATACAATGGCTTTTTGAAGATTGCGAATGCTTTCAGTTTGCCTATCAACTTCGGATTGCAATTCCTTGTTGAAACGCTCAATTTTGGCGTGGGATTCATTGAGCTGCCTTATCAAATCCTCTTTCTCTGTTATGTCTGTTACTATCACAACTGTGCATATCATTTCGTCAAATTTATCATAGACATAATTCAGCGAAACTTGGCATTTTTGCCCCTCAACAAGGCAAACTGCATCGCAGTTGAAAACGGAGGCATCTTTTTTATGACGATGCGAAGAAAATGAAATATCTTCTGCAAAATCAAATAGATCAAACAATTTTATATTAGTGAGTTGTTCGGTATTTTTCTTGAAAAAACTTTCCGAAGCTGCATTGCAGAGCATAATATCGCCTGTATCATCAAGAATAAGCACAGGCAGTTTAACCGCAGTGTAAACATATTTGGCAAGGTTGGCAACATTAAAACTGAAGTTATTGTATTGGTTGGCATAATCGTTAAAAATAAAGATAAGTGCCAATAACGCAATAAAAGGGATAATTTCCATCCAATATGTAGAAGAAATCAATTGACCAGCAAGAAAAATAAGCGATACCAGAGAACCTATTAATATTGTTTTTGCTTGTAAACGGTCACGTTTTAGATATGCGCTTTTTATCCATTTATATTGTAGATATATCAAACAACAGGAGCAGAAAATAACATTTAAAATGGCAAGTCTATTAAAATTTGAAGATATAATGCTCATTGGGTCAGCAAACGCAACGATAATAATAAATATTACGGAAAAGGTAAGGGTACTGGTAAAGAACGAAGCAAACTGCAATATTTTAATTCCCTTGGATTTGATTTTTGAAAGATTAAGTATAAATGAGAAAAGAAACGGAACTATCATAATTTTTATTGATGAGAGAATCATATTTAATTTGCTAAAAATATAATTTGATTCGCGTAAATCTACGCCTTCTGAAAATGCTTTATAAAATATAATGCTGTTGTTGAAAGTGGAGATGGCAATTATTGTGCATATAGCAAAAAAATACCAGTTCAAAGTGCTACGCTGGTTTTTTCCAACAATTTGAAACGTGCCGAGAAAAAGCACGATGAAAGATATAACAAAATATATTACCGCAAAAATCATTTTGCAATTATTTCTATTTCAACTTTTGAACCCAAAGGCAAAGCAGCAACTCCAAGAGTGCTCCGTGCCGGATAGGGTTTATTGAATTTATTTTTATACACTTCGTTCATCGCTTGAAAGTCGTTCATATCAGTTAAAAAAACATTTACCTTTTGAACATTATCGGGAGTTAGTCCTGCGCTCTCCAGCAAATTGAATATATTGCTGAATACCTGTTCAGTTTGCGCTTTAACATCGCCTTCCACCAGTTTCCCCGTTTTTGGGTCAATCGGTATTTGCCCCGAAAAAAACACAAGCCCATCTACGTTCACGCCAAGAGAATACGGACCCACTGCCGCAATATCTTTTGAACTTATTTCTTTTCTTGCCATATTTGCCTCCATTAGTAAAATTGCTCAGGAACCGCCTGCATGTTCTTCAAAGTTCTCAAATGTATATCTATTGCGACCATTTTTTTTGGATTCGTATAAGGCTTTGTCGGCTGCTTTTATGTAGTCTTGCACGTGATGAAAATGTTTAACGATGCTAGTTGTGCCTCCAACGGAGATAGTTACACAATCTGCTATGTGGCTTGCTTTATGAGGCATATTGCACTCACGTACTTTTTCCAATAATTTTTCTGCAATCACGTGAGCACCATTTTTGCCAGTATTGGGCAAAACAACGGCAAATTCCTCTCCACCATACCTTGCAACAAAATCCAAGTCTCTAGATACGCATTTAGAAAGAGCGTTGGCTATTGTTCTAAGGCAATTATCGCCAGCGTGGTGACCATACGTATCATTGTATTTTTTAAAATAATCAATGTCTATAATCAGCAAACTTAGGTTGCTATTGGTACGAGCCATTGATTTGATGATTTTTTTCAAATGTCCATCCATATACCGCCTATTGTAAATACCAGTTAGCTGGTCAATTATGGTCATATTTAAAAATTCACCGAGAGTTCTTATTTCATCTTTTTGAGAATTATCTTCGCTCGGTTTTAATTCCCAATCAAATAATGTTTGATTTATTGTTTTTACCATGCGATTGAGCGGTTCCAACATTCCAAGAACAAATATATTGAAAACCACAAAAATAGCAAAGATAATCGCCATCATTATTCCAAAAAGAATAATCATGCCACGCAGAGAACTTCCAATATCAATAGGACACACAGCACTTATATACCAATTCAAAGCAGGGATTAAGCCAATTGCAATTATCTCTTTTTTGCTTTTTGTTTCAAAATATTCAATTTTTCCATTGGCTTTTAATTCTTTTGTTCTGTCGAGAATTTCTATGCCAGTAAGACCTAACACTTTTGCTATGTTTTCTTTATTTTCAACAAGAGCAACATCGCTTGCTCCAGTTATTTCTCCATCATCTTTAAGAAAATACAGTTCCGCAGTTCCTAAATAATTTTGATATACGTTATTTATAAAATCAGACAGATTTACACCGGTTCCCACAATGCCAATAGGTTTATGCTGATTGTCAAAGACCAGTGCATTTATCCAGAGATTTACTACATTGAGGTTGGTGTTATACTCAATATTGAAATAGTAATTTTTCATTCCGTTAAGAGTTGTCATATACCAGCGTTCATTTATGTCTGCTGTATCAACTGTATATACATAAGATTCATTGGAGAAATATTTTTTATCAATATCATTCACCCAAAAAATTGAGTTGCTTGCAAAAGCTTTGCGATATCCAGATAATTCCTCAAAGGCAATTTTTTGCAGTTCGGCATTTGTGGGATCTGAAAAATACCGTTGTATCAATGGGGAATTTGCCATTTTTAAAGCTATAGCAATTTCGCTATTCAAAGAGGCTTCCAATTTGAGCCTCTCCATTTCAATTATTTGCATTAGTTCATATCCAACATTTCTATGCTGAATTCTATCTGTTAAAATGATAAATGCAACACTTCCAAGCAAGAATATAAGCAGAAACAAAATAAAAGAAAAAATAATAAATCTGCGTTGCATAGTAGTTTGATGCCTACGAGAAACAGGTATAGAAAAAATGCTTTTTGTCATACTTCCACCACCGGACTATGTCTGGAATATTCTTGTAAACTACACACATCCATAATATCTAATTTTTTTATAGCGTACAAACCGTCAACTGTGCGTTGCAAACCGTGCAACGTGGTGGTGACCGGAATACCGTGCATTAGGCAGTTTGTGCGGATTTTCATTTCATCGCTTGCCGGTTTTTCACCTTTGCTGGGCGTGTTCACTATCCAAGCGAGTTTGCCTTCTTCTATTAAATCCACAGCGTTTGGCCTGCCGTCTGCCACTTTGAATACAGCGTTTGTCGGAATTCCGCTGTTTCTAAGCATTGTGCTTGTTCCCCTTGTGCAATAAAGAGTAAAACCTAGTTCCACTAATTTTTTTATATATGGAATTGCGGCGGCTCGGTCTTCCTTGCGCAAACTTAGGAAAATATTCCCGCTTTTAGGCAATTTACTGCCGGAAGCTGTCTGACTTTTCAAATATGCCATACTCGCTGCTCGGTCTATGCCCATAACTTCGCCCGTGGATTTCATTTCTGGGCTTAAAATTATGTCCACGCCAGGGAAGCGCGCAAATGGGAATACCGCTTCTTTAACAGAAAAATGGCTCGGTATAAATTCTTTGGTAAAACCAATATCTTTCAATTTTTTGCCAGCCATGCAAAGCGAGGCAATTTTTGCAAGCGGAACGCCTATGGCCTTGCTCACAAATGGAACGGTTCTAGAAGCCCTTGGGTTTACTTCCAGCACATAAACAGTTTCGTTTTGTATGGCATATTGAACATTCATCAAGCCGCAAACATTCAGCTCCTTTGCCATTGCCTTTGTGTGTTTTCTTATGGTGTTTTGAGTTTGTTCAGAAAGCGTTACTGGCGGAATTGTGCAAGCGCTATCGCCGGAATGCACTCCCGCTAGTTCCACGTGTTCCATTATGCCGCCTATAACCTGGGTCTCTCCGTCTGAGAGGCAATCCACATCCACCTCGGTGGCGTTTTCCAAAAAGCTGTCTATCAAAATGGCTCTGCCTTCCGAAACTTCCATAGCTTTTGCCATATATTCGTGCAAACCAACTTTATCGTAAACTATAACCATAGCCCTGCCACCCAAAACAAATGAGGGGCGCATAAGCACTGGATAGCCTATTCGCTCTGCGATTTTTTCGGCTTCTTCTTCGGTTTTTGCAAGTCCATTGGGTGGCTGCAAAATCCCCAGTTTTTTAATCATATTCGCAAAAAGCTCGCGGTCTTCTGCAACGGCAATATCAGTTGGAGATGTGCCTATTATGTTTACGCCATTTGCTTTCAATCCTTCTGCCAAATTCAGCGGTGTTTGCCCACCGAATTGCACGATAGTGCCAAAACAATTTTCCCTTTCATAAACTTCAAGAACATCTTCCAAAGTCAATGGTTCAAAATAAAGTTTATCAGAAGTATCGTAATCGGTTGAAACGGTTTCGGGGTTTGAATTTAGCATTATTGTTTCAAAGCCAGCTTTTCTGAGTGCGAAAGAAGCGTGAACGCAGCAATAATCAAATTCTATTCCTTGTCCACTGCGATTTGGCCCACCGCCTAATATGAGAATTTTTTTCTTTTCTGTTGTAGTTGTCTCTTCGTATTTGGAATTTTTTGCACCGCTTGAATAGCTTGAATATAAATAAGGAGTAAAGGCTCTGAATTCGGCGGCACAGGTATCAACTTTATGGAACTGCGGACGGAGATTTATTTCTTTTCGCTTTTTTCTAACAAATTCTTCTTTTTCGCAAAGAATGTTTGCAATTTGCTTATCGGAAAAACCGAATTCTTTTGCTTGCTCAAAAAGCAAGTAGTCTTTTGCAAGACCCTCTAAATTTTTTGCGGAACGAATCTCCTGCTCATATTCTGCAAGTTCCTCAAATTGCCGCAAAAACCAGCGGTCTATTTTTGTGAGTTCATAAATTTTTTCAACACCCCATTTGCGAGTAATGGCTTCAAGCACCATATATATGCGGTTCGCGCTGCCTATGCCTATTTTTGTCTTTAACTCTTCATCGCTTAGGTTTTTGAATAAATGCTCTTTTCCGTCTGCTCCAAAACCAGCCCTGCCCGTTTCCAAAGAGCGGAGTGCTTTTTGAAAAGACTGCTTAAATGTGCGCCCAATAGCCATAGCCTCGCCAACAGATTTCATTTGTGTTCCGAGCTTGTCGTCTGCGCCTGTGAATTTTTCAAATGCAAAGCGAGGAATTTTGGTTACGATATAATCTATTGAAGGTTCAAAGCAGGCACGTGTTTTTTGGGTTATATCGTTTGAAATTTCGTCTAATGTGTAGCCAACCGCTAATTTGGCGGCTATTTTTGCAATGGGAAATCCGGTTGCTTTTGAAGCGAGTGCTGAAGACCTTGAAACTCTCGGGTTCATTTCAATAACAATCAAACGCCCGTCATTTGGGTTAATGGCAAACTGCACATTTGAACCGCCCGTGCTAACTCCAATCTCGCGCATAACCGCAATGCCAGCATCTCTCAATTTTTGATATTCCTGGTCGGTGAGCGTTAGAGCAGGAGCCACGGTAATTGAATCGCCTGTGTGAATTCCCATTGGGTCTATGTTTTCAATTGAGCAAACAATAACGCAGTTGTCTTTGGTGTCTCTCATTATTTCAAGTTCAAATTCTTTCCAGCCTTCAATGGATTCTTCAATCAGCAATTCTTTTGTGGGAGAGTAATACAAACCTCTTTCGCATATTTCCTTGAATTCTTTTTCGTTCTGAGCAATGCCGCCGCCTGTGCCTCCAAGTGTGAACCCTGGGCGTATAACAAGGGGCCAAGTATCCAGCGTATTTTTTATGTTGCAAGCCTCTTCATAAGAATGTGCGATTCCGCTACGTGGCATATCAAGCCCTATTTTTTTCATAGCTTCTTTGAACAAGCCTCTGTCTTCGGCTTTGCGAATTACCTCAGGAGTTGCCCCAAGCATTGTCACACCATAGCGTTCCAGCACACCACCGTCTGCAAGCTCCATAGCGAGGTTCAGGGCAGTTTGTCCACCTAGCGTAGGCAGCAGGGCATCTGGGCGTTCCCTGCGGATTATCTCTGTCAAAGCTTCTTTTGTAAGAGGTTCTATATATGTCCTATCCGCAAAATCTGGGTCTGTCATTATGGTAGCCGGATTTGAATTCACCAGCACCAATTCATACCCCTCAGTTTTCAGCGATTTACAAGCCTGTACCCCCGAATAATCAAACTCGCAAGCTTGCCCAATGACAATAGGCCCGGAACCTATAAGGAGAATCTTTTTTATGTCGTTGCGTTTCGGCATTGGGGGTAAGGTAGAAAATTTTTGGGAATGTACCCAAATTTATTTCTGCTCAATAACAATCGTAGCCTGCAAGCATTTATTCATCTCGTCTTCGCACCAGAGCGATTTGCCCTGCGTGATTGTGGGGTTGCCTACCTTTGTTGCTTTTCCTTTTTTAACAGGGCGTTCAGTTGTTGTTGTACTATTATTGACCAAGCGCCCATCATTTGTCACCGAAATTTTGGCAGTGAGTTTATTGCTTTGCTCGCGAAACTCTTTGCCTTGCAATTTGGTTTTCATGCAATCCGCATAAGATTTCACAATCTTTGGTCCCTCGGTACTTACAAGAGTAATCTCGCTTGTATTTCTTTCGTATTTGGCCTTTTCGTTTCTCTCGCTTTTGTCATAAGCATCTATAACTTTTTCATTCTTTTTTGTGATTTGTGCAAGCCCTGTTTTTACCGCCTTATTATCTTGGCAAGCGATAACGACTTTGGAATAAATTTCTTGGTTGGGTTCGCTTTGTGCATAAGAAATCGCGAAAGCTGCAAATACCGCCGTTAATACGCTGAGAATTTTCATAATGATACCTCGTCAAGAAATATAGAAATTTCTATATTGCTACTCAAATGATTAACGGCAAAACAGAAATTCTTGGCATATTTGCTTGTCCGGTGGAGCATACAAAATCTCCGGCTATTCAGAATGTACTTTTGAAAAATTGCGGAATAAATGCGGTTTATGTTCCATTTCACGCGGAAAAAAATTTGAAGGAAGCTGTGGAAGGTTTTAGGGCAATGGGTTTTAAGGGTGCAAATGTGAGTATTCCGTTCAAGGAACAGATTGTGCCTTTTTTGGATTATATTTCGCCCACTTCCAAAGCCACAGGCAGCGTAAATACCCTTTATTGGCAAGACGGCAAACTCTGCGGAACCAGCACGGATGGCTTGGGGGCTTTGAGAAATTTGGAAGAAGCTGGAATTGAAATTAAAGGCAAAAATATAGCTATGCTCGGCAGCGGCGGTGCCGCAAAAGCCTTGGCTTACGCCTTTTTGAAAGAAGGTGGTGCGGCATCACTAAAAATTTTTAGCATAGAAGCAGACAAATGGACTTTGCATCTTGAGAATTTGAGTTTGTATAATTATGATGAAATAAAAAATCATAAAGACAGCATAGACTTGCTTTGCAACGCAACACCGCTTGGAATGCACCCCAACATAAATCAAAGCCCGATAGACAAATCCATTTTAAGCAAAAATGTGGTGGTTTTTGATATTGTGTATAATCCGCTTAAAACACAGCTTTTGCAAGAGGCAGAGGAAATTGGCTGCAAAACTCTTGGCGGAATTGGAATGTTGATTCACCAAGGTTTAGAAAGTTTCAAATTGTGGTTTCCAAATTCAAAACCAGATTTCAAGGTGGCTTTGGAGGCTTTGAATGAATAACATTTATTTCACAGGTTTTATGGCAAGCGGAAAAACCCGCGTGGGCAAAATGCTTGCCAAACGTTTAAGATTAAACTATGTGGATTCCGATGCCTTTATAGTGGAACGCACAGGCAAAAGCATATCGGAAATTTTTGAGCAAGACGGCGAGGCTAAATTTCGCGAGTTGGAAAAAGAGGCGATAAAGGAAATTTCCAAAAAGGAAAGAATGGTCGTTTCGCTTGGAGGCGGAGCCGTTGCAAGACCAGAGAACGTTCAGGTAATAAAAAATTCCGGCGTGTTGATTTGCATTAAAGCCGAACCAGAAATTTTAAGCGAGCGCATTGGGCGAAACGATAAACGCCCCCTGATGGCAGGACTAGAACCAAAAGCAAGGCTTGCAAAAATTAAAACTATGCTTGCCGAACGAGAGAAATTTTATGCCAATGCAGATTTTAGCATTGATAGCGATGAGATTGGACCAGAAGAGAGAATTCTCCCTCTGCTTTTGGAAAATTTGAAATTGTGGAAACATTTGGAAGTTAGAGTTGAACCCGCTTCTACGGGGGGCTACCCGATTTTCATAGGTAAAAATATTTTGGAACATTCTGAAATTCTGTTAAGAACATTGAATTTGCTACCGCAAAACGAAATGCTCGTTTGCACAGATTCAAATATAGCTAAAAAACAGAAAAGGAATTTTGAGCGACTTTGTTTGCAAGCAAATGCGGCTAAACAATTTATTTTCACAGCCGGAGAAAGCAGCAAAAATTTGGAAGAACTAAACGCTCTTTGGACTTTTATGCTAAAAAGCCGCTACTCACGAAAGAGTTGCTTGTTGCAATTCAGCGGTGGTGTGGTTGGCGATATGGCTGGTTTTGCCGCAGCAACCTACCAAAGAGGAATTTCTTTTGTTCAGTTCCCCACTTCTCTTTTGGCAATGGTAGATAGCAGCGTTGGTGGCAAAGTTGCCATTAACCACTCCGAAGGCAAAAATATGATAGGTGCATTTTACCAGCCGAGAGCCGTGATGTGCGATTTATCCGTTTTGAAAACACTCCCCGAAGAAGAATACTACGCAGGTCTTGCAGAGGTTGTGAAATATGGAATAATATACGATTACGATTTTTTTGAATGGCTAGAAAAAAACACAGATGCGATTTTAGAAAAAGATGCAGCAGCTTTGAAACACATCGTAAAACACTCTTGCGAAATAAAGGCAGAAGTTGTGGGCATAGACGAGCGCGAACTTGGGCTTAGGGCAATTTTGAATTATGGTCACACATTTGGGCACGCAATAGAAAAACTTACCGGCTACAGCAAATTTTCGCACGGCATTGCAGTGGGTCTTGGAATGAGAGTTGCGGGTAGGTTGTCCACAATATCGGGACGTTGGAGCAAAAAAGAGGAAAATAGGCAAAACGAGCTTTTGAGCAAATTTGGTATTCCAAAAACATTAAAAGAATGTGGCGTGAAATTCTCTTTTGATGCAGCTTGGCAAGCAATGGGAGCAGACAAAAAAACAGAAAAACAAACTAGATTTTACATTCTGCCAATAAAAATAGGCAAAGTGGAAAAAACATCAGAACCAACAAAAAAACAGGTGTTTGAGGCATTTGGATGTATATATTAGCACTTATATTCGCCTTGCTTATTTCCTGCTCCGGCTACGACAGGGAAGAATTCCGCATGGAAGTTGGTAAAAAATATGCTCTTACAAAATGGCCCGATAGTACTTATATAGATACATTGGATAGATTTTTCAAATATGAGCCATTGAAACAGTCCGCTAAACAAAAAGTGGAAATGACTATGAGCAATAACATTATGAGTTTGCCACAAAAACCCACTCAAAGCAAGCCTAGAATAAGTACGCCAAATACAGCAAGCCCGCCAAAAACAAGCGAAGCGAAAACGCAATCTTTTCCAGACAAGTTTTTTTATTCTTTAAGCAAGCTTTTGGAAAATCCTAACAACAGTGAATTTGGCAAAAAACACAGAGCAAAAGGTGGCGAAACTTTGGATGAATTGCTTGTTAGAGTTTATGGGCAGCAGGCAAAAAAAATTCCCAAATATGTTTCCGAATCAATGCTCAGACAACTGAACTCCGGCACGGATTTTTCATCTATGGCAGAGGGAGAGGCGGTGTTGCTGCCGGTGGTTAGGTAATCCCCGCGATCTCCTTCATCGCGGTTTCCGTATCTTTATACTGCGAACTCTCACCTATGCCTTGCACCAAAAAATTATTGATAGCAACTTGCCTCTTAATTGCAACATCAATTTCTTGGTCGGAACCTTTGGCATAAGCACCTATATTTATCAAATCCTCATTTTTGCGATAAACAGCAAGGCTTCGCAAAAGGGTTGCAGAATATTTTTTCAATTCGGGATTTGCGATGTCTGTGCGGCAGCGGCTTATGCTCGCAAGCACGTCAATGGCCGGGTAATGATTTTTGTTTGCCAAAGCACGTGAAAGCACAATGTGACCGTCCAAAATTGAGCGCACGCAGTCTGCAATGGGATCGTCTAAATCGTCTCCGTCAACCAAAACTGTGTAAAGGGCGGTTATGCTGCCTTGGTTGCTGTTGCCTGCTCGCTCAAAGAGCTTTGGCAAAAATGCAAAAACAGAGGGCGTGTAGCCTTTTGTTGCAGGAGGCTCGCCAACTGCAAGACCAATTTCCCTTTGAGCCATTGCGAGTCGTGTGCTTGAATCCATTAAAAAAAATACGTCTTCGCCCTCGTCTCTAAAAAATTCAGCTATGCTTATGGCAAGCAGGCTTGCCTTTAGCCTGACAAGAGCAGGCTGGTCGCTAGTGGCAACTATCACAACTGAGCGTTTTAATCCCTCTGGCCCCAAATCTTTTTCTATGAATTCCCTCACTTCCCTGCCACGCTCGCCAATAAGAGCTATAACGTTGACCTTTGCTAGGCAGTTTCTCGCTATCATTCCCATAGTCACGCTTTTGCCAACTCCAGAGCCGGCAAAAATGCCCATTCTTTGACCCCTGCCAATAGTCAAAAAACCGTCTATGGCACGAATGCCTGTGAACATTGGTTCTTTTATGCGGGTTCTCTCCATTGCGCTTGGCGGGGTTGCATAAATGGAGCGGCGTTCTCTGTATTTAACTTCGCCAAGCCCGTCCATTGGATTTCCCATTCCGTCTATAACCCTGCCCAAAAGTTCGTGCCCAACAGGTGCTGTTAAGGTATCGCCTTTTGCCACAACAGACATTCCGGGTCTAATTCCTTCAAGAGGTCCTAAGGGCATAATTAGAGTTCTGGTTTCTCTAAAACCAACAACTTCTGCACTGCAAATTGTTTTTCCGTTTTGTTCTATAATGCAAAGTTCGCCAATTCCCGCGTTTGGTCCTTCGCATTCAATAACCAGTCCTATTATTTTAACAATGCGCCCGCGCACATCAGCAAGGCGAACACGGGCTATTTCTTCTAATTTACTCATACATTCCGTTTATTTCGCTTTCAAATGTTTTTTCAACTTCACTGCGGCGGAGTTTCATAGTTGGGGTTAAAAGACCGTTTTCTGTTGAGAGCGTGGCAAAAACAGCTTTCCATTTTTTTATTTTTTCCCATTCGCTCAAATGTCTATTCACAGCATCCACATTCTTTTGCAAAAAGTTATTTATCCTGCTGGATTTCAAAGATTTTTCGGCGTCAAACTCCTTATTTCTCTTTTTTAGCCTACTTTTGATTATGTCCACATTCAAAAACAAAAGAGCAGATGTGAATTTTCTTCCTTCTGCAAAAACCTGCGCAGCTTCTATTAAAGAAGTGCTTTGGCAAAGTGCCTGCTCTATTGGAATTGGGCTCACATATTTGCCTGTGCTGGTTTTGAACATTTCCTTCAATCGCCCTGTTATCCATATATAGCCGTCTTCGTCTATGCGGCCTTTGTCGCCTGTGTGGAAAAAACCATCTTCTGTGAAAATTTCTGAATTTAAATCTTGGCGGTTAAAGTAGCCATCAAATACGCTTTCACCTTTAACCAAAATTTCACCTTCCCTAGAAATTTTAACCTTTACGCAGCTTATAGGTTTGCCCACCGAACCCATTTTTGCATTCCCTGGATTTTCAGCAGAAATAACGGGCGAGCATTCTGTCATTCCATAGCCCTCAAATATAGGTAGCCCAATGTTCCTCAAAAATCTATTAACCGAAATGTTGAGCGCAGAACTTCCAGATACAATAAGGCTAAAATTTCCACCAAGCGCATCGCGCATTTTGGAATACACAAGTTTATCCCATATTGTTCCTCGCAAGCTAACCTTGCTCGGGTCTGCGTTTTTCGCTTTGTTTATGGCGTATTTCATAAGCCACTTCACCGGCCCGTGCTTTTGCCTCACCGCTCCTGTTAGTTTGTCATAAAGTTTTTCCAAAACACGCGGCACAACAGTCAAAACTGTTGGTTTAATATCTGGCAAATATTTTCCAACATTATTTGGGCTATCTGCAAAATAAACAGGCAACCCTATGCTTGAAAAATAATAAACCGACATTCGCTCAAATACGTGCGCCACCGGTAAAATGCTCATATGTATGTTTTTGTCTGGATCTAGCGGGAAAATTTCTGAAATGGCATCTAAATGCAAAATCATATTTTTTTGCGTTAAGGGAACGCCTTTTGGCGTTCCTGTTGAACCGCTGGTGTAAATGATGGAAAATATTTCTTCTGGGGCAATGCTATTTATGCGTTCTGTGAATTTTTTCCGCTCGTCTTCACAGTCCAATTTTTTTCCCATTTCAATAAAATCTTCCCACGAAAAGGAGTTTTTATGCTCTGGATTTTTTGGTGAAGAAAACATATAAATCAGCGAATCTATTTCGCTCGCAAGGCTGTAAATTTCCGGAGATAGAGATTCCTCAGATTCTACAGCCAAGGCTTTTATTTGAGCATCTTTAATTTGAAATTCAAAATATTCCGAGGATATATTTGAAAACAGAGGCACAACATAACCACCGCAAATTTGCGTGGCAATATCAACGATAAACCATCTTGGCGAACTAGGCGCAATTATTCCAACCCCAACCCCTTTTTCAATTCCTATTTTTTTCAGAGCAAGGCTAAAGAAATAAATACTATCTTGCAAATTTTTAGAATCGTAGCAAACCCACTCTTCGCCTATTCTGTGAAAGAAGCCTTTAAAACCAATCCTATTAAAAGCTGCCAACGCCAAAATCGGTAACGAATCTGTGTTTTTAAACATATTTCTTTACTCCTCTTTTAAGTTCGGCAACATTCATTAACGCAATTCATCTGCGGAATATCTTTTAGCTGTTTCCACAATGGTTTTTAATCCGAATGCAGTTGCGCCGTGTTCGGTATATTTATAGCCGTTTGCGGTGAATGCAACTCCAGCAATATCCAAATGCGCCCATTGCAAATCTTTTTTCACAAATTCTTTCAAGAACAAGGCAGCAGTTATAGCTCCAGGGCCGCCATCGGTTATATTGCGAATATCGGCAACTTTGTCTTTCAAACCTTCTGTGTATTCCTCGTCTAGAGGCATTCTCCACCATTTTTCTCCACACTCATCGCCAGATTCTGTTATTGTTAGAGCGAGTCCTTCGCTGTTGCTAAAAAGCCCGCCAATGGCATTTCCAAGTGCACGCTGTATTGCCCCTGTTAAAGTTGCTATGTCTATTATGTGCGTTGCACCAAGCTCTGCCGCCTCTGTTAGCCCATCTATCAAAACAAGCCTGCCTTCGGCATCGGTATTTTCTACCATAATGGATTTCCCATTTTTGGCTTTGAAAATATCTCCGGGCAAAACCGCATTTTCTCCGGGGCGATTCTCTGCAAGGCACAGAATGGCATCTACTGCTATTGGAAGTTTAAGCTCTGCTATAACCTGCATGGCAGCAAGCACTATCGCAGCCCCAGACATATCGCTTTTCATTTCGTACATTTTATCTTGGGTTTTAAGGCTTATGCCACCAGTATCAAAAGTTATGCCTTTGCCAACAAGAGCCAAGCGAATATTTTTTTTGTGTTTTGCCGCATAGCTTATGGTAACCATCGCTGGCTGATTTTTGCTACCACGCCCAACGGTTAAAATCCCGTTGTAATTATCTCTTTTCAATTCACTTTCTCCGCGAATTTTTATGCTTAATCCATATTTCTGAGCTATGCCTTTTGCAATATTTGCCACCACTCCTGGCGTTAAGTTGCACCCTGGCTCATTTATCAGGTTTTTCGCAATATCTATTCCAGAAAACAGGGCTTGGAGCGAATTTCCATCTATTTCCATATCGTCTGCAAATAGGTATTCAACATCTGCTTTTTCGTGTTTTTTGCTTTTGTACTTGTCAAAAGCGTAGCTTGCGTGGCAAAGACCCTGTAAAATTGCGTTTCTCTTTTTTGGGGAATCGTCTTTAAGCGGCGGAATCATCAAGGTTTTAACCGAATTGTTCTCTGCCCATTTAGCAAGACGATAACCTGCCATACGCAGGTGGTCGAGCAAATTCAACCCAACTTCTTTTCCTGTGTCAACAAAAAGAACGGGGTGGGAATATTCGTTGTTAATCCTTATTATGCGCAGTGCCTCGGATTCGTGTAAAACCTGCTCGGAATCGTTCACGAACTGCAAAATTTCTTTTGCCTTGCCATTGGTTATGGCTTCTTTTTCGCGTTTATCGTATAAAAACACAAAAACTGGTCCATCGCCCCACCAACCACTATGCTCTTTAGCAGCATTTTTCTTATCGGTTGAGTGCTTTTTTTGTGCTGACCCACCTTTTGAAGCAGAAAATTTCCTTTTCATAGAGGGAAATATAGAAATTTCTACATTATTTATCCAAGGTATGAATTTCGTGTTTTTAGCAATAGAAGGTCCGATTGGGGTTGGAAAATCAATTCTCCTAGATGCACTTGAAAAAGAGTATGGTAGGCAAATTTTGTGCTCATTTAGGGAAGAAATAGATGCGACAGGCCCATTTTTAAACCAATTTTACGAAGATAAAAAGAAATACGCATTTCAAACACAAATATCTTTTATGCTCTCACGCTATAAACAATGTGAAGCCTTGCAAAAAGTCCTTAAACAGCCGGATATGTTTGCAGAGCACAGGATTTTTGCGTCAGATTTCATTTTTGAGAAAAACGATATTTTCGCAGAGCTAACCATAGAAGATGAACAGGAATGGAAACTTTACCAAAATATCAGGGATATTCTTCTAGAATCCTCAAAAAAATTCCTCAAACCGAGTTTCGTGGTTTATTTAAGAGCTGGCGAAGACACCTTATACCGCAGACTCAAACAAACAGAGCAACTGAAAATAGCCAATGGCGATACCGACAAGACAGACAAAGGCATAAGCAAAGATTATCTGCACAAGCTAGCTGCTCTTTACGATCGCTATTTTTTCCATTACAAAACGAACCCCGTTTTGATAATAGATGTAAACAACACAGATTTTGAGCACGAACCTCTAAAGATGTCTTCTATCATAGATTCTGTGTCAAAAGCCATAGATACCAAGCCAACTCAAAACACCTATATCAAAATATGATAGATTACTCAGAGGTTCCTTCGCCTTGCTATGTGCTTGAAGAAAGTCGGCTAGTGCGGAATTTGGAAATACTCTCAAAAGTGCAAAAAAAAGGAAATGCAAAAATAATATGCGCTTTGAAAGGCTTTAGCTTTTGGAAAACATTTCCCCTTGTCTCTAAATATCTGAATGGTGCCACCGCTAGCAGCCTGAATGAGGTTTTGCTCGCCCATCAAAAAATGGGAAAAGAGGTACACGTATGCGCCCCTGCGTATATGGCAAACGAAATTAAGCTAATTTTAAGCCACGCAACCCACATAACCTTCAATAGCTTTTCTCAGTGGAATTTATATAAAAAAGAAACATTAAAAAAGAAAGTAAGTGCCGGAATAAGAGTAAACCCCGAATATTCCAGCGTTGAAGTGGATTTGTATAACCCAGCGGGTCGCTACAGCAGGCTTGGGGTAACAGCAAAGGAATTCAAACCAGAGCTTTTGGATGGTATTGAGGGTCTGCATTTTCACGCTCTTTGCGAACAGAATGCAGACGCTTTGGAAGCTGTTTTGGAAAAGATATATAACAATTTTGGAGAGTGGATTCCAAAAATGAAGTGGGTGAATTTTGGCGGCGGCCATCACATAACAAGAGCCGATTACGATGTTGAAAAACTCATAAGCATTCTGAATAAATTTCACAAAAAATACCCTAGTGTAGAGGTTATTCTTGAACCAGGCGAAGCCGTTGGCTGGCAAACTGGAGAATTGGTATCTACCGTTTTAGACATTGTGCACAACGAGATAGACATTGCAATTTTAGATGTATCTATATCTGCTCACATGCCAGACTGCCTAGAAATGCCCTACCGTCCTATGGTTTTGAACAGCGGTATGATATGGATTAAGCCTCACACTTACAGGCTCGCCGGAAATTCCTGCCTTGCCGGAGATATAGCCGGAGATTATTCTTTTGACAAGCCTTTGAAAGTAGGTTCCAGAATAATTTTTTTAGATATGATCCACTACACAATGGTAAAAACAACGTTTTTCAACGGCGTGAAACACCCTTCCATAGGAATTTGGAAAAACAATAAGTTCAACTTGGTAAAAAAATTCTCTTACGAATCTTTTAGAGATAAACTTTCTTAATAATCGCCGTAAACGCATCTGAACCCAACGTGAGTTCCCCAATAGCGAGCATCTTCCTCTTCTGCGTTTTCAGCGTTTAGGCTTACTTCACCAGATTTGTAGCTTCCGCCTTTTAAGAATTTGTATTTGCCATACCAAAAGCCATCGTCTTTAACCCATTCGGCAACATTGCCAAACATATCGTAAAGCCCCCAGCCATTGGGTTTTTTGCTGCGCATAGCCACAGGTTTTTTTTCGCCAAATACAGCATAATCTTTTGCGCTTGTACCTAGTGCCCAATAATATGGATATGGAGAACCTGATCTTGCTGCATATTCCCATTGTGCCTCCGATGGAAGCTCGCCACCGAGCAGAGTGCAGCATTTGTTTGCTTCTTTCCAAGTAACGCTGTGGGCAGGGAGTGAGTCGCCTTTGTATTTGCCAAAATTCTTTTCGCCGCATTTGGCTTTGTACAATTCTTGACTTATGGGGCTTGTGTTAATGGTGAAAGGCTTAACGTCTGTGTCTATGCCTTTGTATTTGAATGTGCCACCTGGAATTTTAGCAAGCTCGGCGTATACTGTTTTTTCTGGAACAATCTCTCGTGGGCCTTCTGCCAACCACCTAGCGACTTCTGGACGAATGCGAATATAATCTGGCAAAATAAATTCACCATTAAGAGGAATCAACAAGCCATTCCAAGATACCTTGAGCCCCGAATATTTGTAATAACGCCTTGAATAGCCATTTTCAACGGGAATCCAAACAGTCTCGTTTTGCACCGTTAAAAAAGTAAGGGCAAGCGGAGCACTTGCAGTTAAGGCTTTAATCAAATCGTCTCCTGTTAAAAATTCGTGCTCCCACGTACCTTTCCACGCAACTTCAGCGCGAGCATCTGGTGAGTAAAAATAAAACTCTAAATTGCCCTTTAAGCCGTTAAGTGAGGTAGATTTAAAATTTGCTGCAACAATAGGAACATAGCCAGTTAAATGTTCGCTTCCAAGCTCTGCTATGCGGGTAAAAATAGCCACCATATTTTTTTGCATAGAACCGGCGCAATTTTCGTACCATTCGTTAAAAGAGAGCTGCCTCTCCTTGATGTAAACGTCAAAATAGCGGTGATACAATACAGATTTCTCGTTGAGTGGTTCTGGCGGAGAAATGGGGAGTGGATAATCTGCCACAAAGCGAGCTAGGCATATAGAATCCGGTACAGGCACATAATACTTTGGTCTAACCAAGCTATCGTACATAGTTTCCAATGTGCGCAAATCGTTTATACGCGATACATCTGGAATTTCAATTATCGGTATTTCACTTCTTTTCAATTCAACATTATGCGAAACTTTCACTCCCTTATGGAAATTTGCAAGATATGACTCTGTCCAATAACCAGGAGCGCGCAGAGAATAAGTTGACCACCCAACAGGCACTTCCATTATGAAAGGTGTGTTGCCAACGGCTTTATCGTTAAGCCACACCCCTGCGGGCACAGAACTTTGCAATTCTAAAATTCCAGTATTGTGACCGGAAAAAGAAACACTATCTTGAGCAAAACCCAAATTACAGAGCAGCAATGCGAAAAGTATGGAAATTATCTTTTGTTGCATAAAGGAGAGAATATAGCAATTATTTTAGGCTCTTTGATATTTTATCCCGAATTTTAACAAGCCTTGCGTAAGCTTCGTCTGGAATGGTGGACCCCATAATCTGCACCACCTCGGCAGCAGCCGCAGAAGCAAGCTCCCCGCATTTTTCTAACGGCCAGTCGTTTAAATAGCCATATAAAAAACCAGCTGCCCAAAGATCGCCAGCTCCTGTTGTATCTACAGCTTGAGCTTGAAAGGCATCTATTCTTATTATTTCATCTTTCAAGCCTATGATAGAACCCCTCTTGCCAATTTTAATAACGGCTATTTTTGCCATTTTAGCCATTTCCATACAGGCAAGGTCTTCTTCTACCCTTGTCAATATGCGAGCTTCATCTTCATTTGCTATTAAAATATCTATGCTGCGTTCTTCTATGAGCTTATCTATTATAAAGCGGCACTCTTGCACAACTCCAAAAGAGCCGCAATCAAAGACTACCTCCAAACCCTTAGACCTAGCTATATGAATGCAATGCAGAAGTATGGATGGATTATATGCCAAATATCCTTCTAAATAGAGAAAGTTAGCACCTTGAAATGGAGCTTCGCTAACCTCGGCAGGGAGAAGCTCTGAAGATGCTCCCAAAAAAGTAAACATTGTACGCTGGGCATCTGGGGTAACGGCAGAAAGCACTCGCCCTGTAGGGGTTGAGCTTTTACGTATATAGCCTTCTACTCCGTTGCGATAGAGATTTAGGGAATATGTATCGCCCAAATCGTCGTTGCCAACTTTGCACACAAAGCGAGCCTTTCCTCCAAGCCTTGCCAATCCTATCATAGTGTTGCTGGCAGAGCCGCCAGGTATAATGGAAATATCTTCGACATTGCCTAAAATATGCCCTAATTCTCCCCAATTCACTGAGTTCATGCCACCTTTTGGCTTTTTTTGCCTAATAACCCAATCTTCGCTAACCGAAGCTATCAAATCTATCAACGCTGCACCAACACCCACTACTTGTTTCATTTTTATTTCACTCCTTTGGGGGTAATATAGAAATTTTCTCTCAATCCTTTACATAACGAACACTGCACAAGTCCTTTTTAACCCTGCTATTCCATGCTATGATATAGTTCTTATGGTTCATATAGAAGTAGTAAGCATGAGTAGCATAAGATGGAGTTAAGATTTTACTACTATCAACGTGACCGTATTCGGCTTTATCATGCCAATCCTCTGTAGCACTCCACCAATAACCGTACTCTCCTGCAAGTTCGAATTTACAACGCGAGCTGTCGTAACAACCGCCTGGTAATGCTGCAAAACCGAGCTTATCCTCACCGTTGCCAGATTTTTCTTTTCCTTTATTGTCATACCAACTATTCCAACCATCCCTTGCCTTAATATATTTACCTATCTTTGAGATTTTCGTGGGAATTTTGTTGCATACATAACTATTCAATTTATTCCAGTCATCATTATTCGGCAAACGCCAACCACTCGGGCAGATTTTATTAGCTGTTTCCCAATCGTAAAGACGACCGTATTTGTTGAAGTTAGCTTTTATTTCATCATTTGACAAGTCTTTTGAATTACCATAATCTACACGTACTTCGCTATCTTCGCCATAACATTTGCTACCATCGACCTCATAATTCAAATTCTCTGCCATCCAAACTTGATTGCCTATTATTACGGTTTCATGTGCCTTGCCATCAAGGCCAATAAAAGGGCTACTAGGACCGTTAGAGACACTAGGAATTGTAGTCGCGACCTTTGTTCCGCAGTTGGGACAAAAGTTCATATTGTCTTTTATTTTATTTCTGCGACATAAACCGCAGTTGGGGCAAAAGTTCGTATCCTCTTTCAATTCATATCCGCAATTTGAACAGAACATAACTTTTTTCTCCTATATTTTTTCTTTTCTCTTTACCCACTCACAGCAACGACCATTTTTAAGAGTAAATGTAGAAAATTGTAAGTATTTCAACAATCCCTATCCACGCGTACTTCCACTCCCTTTACAACTTTCATAACAGACGGATTTGCAAGAACGCTTTTAATTGCGTTTTTCATATCTGTTGTATTTGCTGTTTTTATTGTTACCGCCATTCGGTGATTTTTTTGCACACGCGAAATATATGGTTCTGTGGGACCTAGAATTTTGGGGTTGCTAGAACAACCACGGAGAGCTACCCCTACGGCCGATGCGGCGGTTTCTACCTTGGTTTTGTTTTTTCCTTGTATTTTTATTTGCGATATTTTGCAGAATGGGGGGTAAAAGGCTTCTTGCCTGTCGGCAAGTTCGCGGGCAGCAAAGCCTTTGTAATTGTGGGTTATGGCAAATTGCATAACGGGGTTTTCGGGGCAGAATGTTTGGATTATAACTTTGGAATTTTTCAAAAAACGGCCTGCCCTGCCTGCTACCTGTGTTAAAAGCTGAAAATATCTCTCGTTTGCGCGAAAATCTGGCACAGAGCTTCCTATGTCTGCGCATAGCACGCCAACTAGAGAGACGCTTGGAAAATCGTGACCTTTCGCTACCATTTGGGTTCCTAAAAGAATATTGCCTTCTTTGTCTCTGAATTTTTGCAAAAGTTTTTCGGTTGCTCCAAGTTTGCCTGTGGTGTCGGAATCCATACGGATTATTTTTGCATTTGGTAGCCACTCTCTAATTTCTTCTTCGGCTTTTTCTATGCCGCTACCCCAGAATGTGAATTTTTTTGAACCGCATTTGCAAGAAATATCTGAGGGATAAAGTTTGCCGCAATAGTGGCACATAAGTTTGCCGTATTGTTTGTGATAAACAAGGGTTACGTTGCAGTCTTTACATTCCAAGGATTCTCCACATTCCTCGCAAATTCTGTTTGCGCTGTATCCTCTGCGGTTCAGCAAGATTATCGCTTGGTTGCCTTCGGAAATAGTTTGGGAAAGGGCATCGCGCAAAACGGGTGAAAGCATCAAATCTTTGTCTTGCTTTTTTCTCTGCTCCTTCATATCTGCTATAAGTACTTGCGGGAGCGGCAATCCACCTGGGCGTTCATTCATCTCTATAAGTTTTAGATTTCCGTTTTTTGCGTTGCTGTATGTTTCAAGTGAAGGTGTTGCAGAACCCAAAACCACAAGAGCACCGTATTTGTACGCAATGTGAAAAGCCATTTCCTTAACATTGTAACGCGGTGCGGGGTCTTGCTGCTTGTAAGAGGAATCGTGTTCTTCGTCTATTATTATGAGCTGAGGTTCAAAAGGGGCGAGAATTGCGGAGCGTGTACCCATTAAAACATTTGTGCTTGTATTCAACAATTTTTTCCAAGTTTCGCGTTTTTCACGTGCTCCAAGCGCAGAATGCAAAACACAAATTTCACAACCTAAAAAATCTTCAAATCGTTTTCTAGTTTGCGGAGTTAAATTTATTTCTGGAACGAGTATAAGAGTTTTCATTCCAAAATCAAGTGCTTTGCGAACTAGTTCCAAATAAACACGTGTTTTGCCAGATCCCGTAACTCCGTGCAGCAAGGCACCTCTAAATCCGTTTGCTTGTAGCATATCGCTTAACACATCAACGGCGTTTTGCTGTTCGTGCGTTAAGGGGGCGTGCATAGATATTTCTCCAATTCTTTTGGCAAAAATGCCGTTAATGCCTCGCCTGTGGAACACATATAATAATTTGCGCACCACAAAAGCCTTTCTATATAAGGCTCAGAAAATACATAACCGGATTCATGTGCTATTGCAGGTTTTAGTTCAAAGTTTGGAAAATTTTTGTGAACATTCAAAGCAAGGGCGAGCAACGGTTTTTTACGCCCTCTTAAAGATACCCAAACAACCGAGCCTTTTTTAACACTTTCATCTACGCCATAAGACAAACTGTCCAGAGTTGTGTTAGGTATGCAAATTTCGGCAACAGCTGCATAGTTAGGCACTATCCCTCGCGCTTTTCTAAAGGCTCTTGAGATTTTACCCTTTTTATTTCTTCCATAAATCTTTCCAAAAGAACCTTCTGACGATATTTCTTTTCTGTGATTTTGTCGCGTGGGTGCAAATTCAGTTTATCGCTGTATTCTTTTAATGTTAGCTTAAACCAAGGCGTGCCATTTTTTATGAATTCGGCTTTTATCACCTGAGTTGGTATTCCGGTGAACTGTCCCCTTTCTTCGATATAATCCAAGCGAACTTCAACAGGATTTTGCAGTTGCTCTTCCGAAAAATCTTCCAAAACAAAATTGTAATAACCTGCTTTCTGCATGGCATAAGCATATTCGCGCCTCATATCAAAGCTCGTGTTGCTCTCACCAAAAAATGCAACTGTTGCACTTGGATTTGTCAAAGGTGGATTTTGCAAAACAGGAGGCTGGTTGTAGCAAGCTCCGAAAAGTGATACAAAAACAAGTACTGAAAACAATAAGGATATTTTGCGTGATAACATACTACCTCACAATTGCGCGTATGGTTTGGGAATTGATTTTTATTATGTACATTCCTGTCTGAACCCCGATTTCTAGGATATTAGGATTTTCAGAATGTGCCGAATATATGCGTTTGCCTTGGATGTTATATATTTCAATATTTGCGTTTGGGGGTAGGTTTGACAGTTGGATGGTGTTGGTGGTTGTGTTAACCAATATGTTTCCTACGAGTGTGCTTTTGTTAAACGTTACGATAGGTGCATCTTCTATTGCGGAACCTGCATAGGGGGAAACATGTGGAGCTTCTTTTAAGAGGAATTCGCCTGTTTCTTTATCTGTGTCTGCTATACTGACAGTTTGTTTGTTGTAGTGGCTGTTGCTGACTTCGCCTCTGTTATTTCCAACCAAGCCGCCAACACCACAACCACAATGGCCACCCAATACGCTCCCTGTGGCGTAGCTCTCATTGATTGAGCCTTTGGCGTTGTTGTATCCTACCAAGCCACCAACATTTTTTAAACTTCCTATAACTTTACCCGTGGCGTAGCTAACGTTGATTTTGTCGAAGTTGATTCCGACCAAGCCACCAACTAATTCGCTACCCCACACATTCCCGGTGGCGTAGCTGTTGTTGATTGTGCCGCTGCTCTCCCCGACTAAGCCGCCAACGCCGTACTCGCCAGACACATTTCCCGTGACATAGCTATTGCTGATTATGCCGTCATTATATCCAACCAAACCACCGACCGTGCTTCTACCTCTGACTCCGCCATTGAGAAAATAGTCAATCTCTACATTTATATTACTTATTTCTTTTGATACTTTCCCAAACAAACCAACAACACCTTCTGCAGGTCTGTTTATCCAAAGCCCAGACACCTTATGACCATTCCCATTCAGCTTACCAGAAAATCCATTATGCAAAGTACCTATCGGCTTCCAGCCAGCACCTTCATTATTTCCTTCGCCCTGCAAATACAGAGTCAAATCAATATCGTTATTCAAAACATAGTTGTTTCGGCTGCTCTTCAAACACTTATTCAAATTCTGCAACTGCTCTGGAGTGCTAATTTGATAGGGGTCTGTTTCCGTGCCTGTGCCACCAATAAATAGAGTGGAATTGCACTGAGCAAAAGATGTGTGAACGCCAAAACCGCACAAAATGGTGAAAGCCAATGCTTTCTTAAATATACTTTTCATAAGTATAAATATATAAATTTTTTACTACCTCACAACATACATTCCTTTTGTCTGAACCCAAAGATAATTGAAAACACGCTTAAAATCCATTTTTAGAGTGATAAAAAAGACAGACACATAAGTTAAATTTTATTTAAAAAAATCTACATTTAATAAACGTGCCCATAATTCTAATTCCAACTATAATTCTTTTAGCGTTTGCGCATTCAAACGCAGAGCGAGTTGTTGGCGCAAATAGCTCTTTGGAAATTCCGCAGGGAGCGCGCTCGGCGGCGATTGGCTCGGCGGCTTTGCCGGTACAAGAGGATTTGCCATCGCTTGCTCAAAATCCGTTGCAGCTCGCTTGGCTTGAAAAATTATCTCTTGCTTTTGCGCACGTGTCTTATTTTGAAGAGACTTCTTACAACGGTGTTGTTATGGCGGTGCCACTCAGAGATGCCGGAACGCTGGGCTTCTCAGCTGCTCGCTTTGGGGCAAGCGATATACCGCACATAAAAGAAAACGAGCCTTTGCCAGAAGGTGATGAATATAACACTATGAATATTTCCGATTGGATTTTCACAAGTGCTTGGGGAAAGAGTTTTGGCAAATGGAACTTGGCTTTTGCTCTGCACTTGCTCAAAAGAGAATTAGACCAAAGCGGATTCGGCTTTCGCTCCGATATTGCCGCGGGCTATGAACTTTCAAAAAAACTTATGCTGGCAGGCATGATTAAAGGTTGGACTTCGTCTGCGGTTAAGTGGGAGAGCGGTTATTTTGAGTATTCATCGCCAGAGGCTTATGCGGCATTTAAGTTCAGAGAGCCGCTACCATACTTTTACGGAAACTTAAATGTTTATTGGCAAAGCACTGGCATTTTGCACTCGGAATCGGAAAAAGAAACGAGGTCTTGGAAAAATCCCGTGAACTGGTTTTTAGCTAGCTCCAGTGGCTTGGAATTTGAAACAAATTTTTCCCTAGCTTTCAGGGTAGGCTTGGTTAAAATTAGCGATGCCAGCAGTTTAACCTTGGGAGCAGGCATTAGGCCTCTTCCTAAACTCTCGGCAGATTATGCTCTCCAAATGCACAATTACCTCTCAAATGTCCACAGAATTTCAATAACCGCCAATTTTTAGAAAAAAGAGCCTTAGACACACTCTGCACATAAAGGCCCACAAGTCCGTTGCTGCTTTCGCCCTGGCGATTTGCCCGCAAACTATCATTGCAAAGGGTCTAAGACCAAGAGTAATATAGCAAATATCCGCATTTACTATATTTCCATTATGTTTTTTCTTTTACTTATTCCGGTAATTTTCTTGCTTTCTTGCGGCAGTGCCGAGAAACGAGATGTGTCTGTGGCAGAACACGAAAAGAATATGAGAATTCCTGCTATAGATGATATGATAGTCAAAGATAAAAAGGAATACTTAGAGCGTTGCTATTGGCCTGTTTATAAAAAAGAAGCCTCTGAGTCGCCACGCCCGTGCGAAACCAAATTACAACAGCTTTTAGAACGCAGATACTATGCGAATTACACCCAGGAACACGTGGATATGGCTGCTGACGAAATGTTTTTCGGCGATATTAAAGATAAAATCGCTAAACAAGTTAGAACAGACGCCAAATTGCGTAGAGCCTTGGGCAAAAGGTTTAAAAATATGGACGAAGTTATAGACTATTACAAATCCAAATACACTTTTAGGGTGGAAAAAGATAAAGACAAAAATAAATCAGAAAATTAAATGACTGTTAAAGATAAGTCCCTAATCTCCCTCTCTTGGCCCCTCGTTGTTACTTTTGGCATTGGCATGGCATTGCCCATGCTGGATAGCTGGTTTTTATCCAAACGTTCCGTAGAAGCAGCGGCTGGCGTTGGGGCTTTGATGCCTGTTATTGGAACTCTGTTTATGGCAATTCATGCCTTTGCGCAAGCAGGAGCAAGCATAGCATCGCAGTTTTTGGGTGGAGATAAACCCAGACACGCTCAGGTTACCCAAACGCTTGTGATATCCGGCAGTGCGGTTTTAGGGCTTGCTATGGGGGTTATCCTTTGGTTTGCAACACCTACGATAGTGACTCTGATGGGTTTAAGTGGAGAACCTGCAGATGCGGCTATTAAGTTTTTGCACACAATAGCACCTGCGGTAATGTTCAGGGCTTTGCAAGGAACCTTAACCAGCCTTGTGGCAACCCACGGCTACACTATATGGAATTTGTTTGCAAACATAATAACCCTCATAATAAACATCACTTTGAACTATATATTTATGGAGGGTTATTTTGGCGTTCCAGCTTTTATGCAAGGGGTTTATGGCGTAGCAATAGCAACCGGTTTGTCTTGGGCTATTTCCGTAATAGCATTGTGGATAGTGGTTATTTACCATCTTGAACATAAAACGAAAGTAAGAGATATTAAAAAAGGCTATTATTTGCTTTTGCCCGAATGGCTCCGCATAGGGATTCCAGCAGCTGTTGAACCTGTGAGTTTTCAACTGTTTCAGGTTTTTGTTATGGCCATGTTTGTTAAACTAGGCCATGATCTCGGCGATACATCAATAGTGCCGGCTAGGGTTTTTGCTGGAGCTTTTGCAATGTTCGCTGTGGTTTTAAGCGTTGGGCTTGGAAGCGGAAGCCAAATACTGGTGGCTCATTTGGTTGGGAACAAGGAGTTTGACAAAGCGAATAAAAGAATGCACCAAAGCCTTATTTGGAGCAGTTCAAGCGCATTCGTGGTGGCTGTGTTTGTGGCTCTAACTGGGCAGCATCTGTTATCTTTTTACACAACTGACCCTAACATACTGCATTTGGGTGGTTTACTTCTTTGGTGCGATGTTGCTTTGCAACCGTTCAAAGCCTCCAATATTGTTATAACAAATGCGTTGAGAGCTTCGGGAGATTCCGCATTCCCCGCTGTATTTGGAACCATATCTATGTGGACACTAGGGCTTGGCACTACCCTATTCCTGTGTTTTGGAATAGAGCTTGGAGCAATAGGTCTGTGGCTTGGAATGGCATCTGATGAATTCTACCGCTCCATTGCAAACTATACCCGCTGGCGCAGAGGTAAATGGAAGAGCAAAGGAGTTATGAGGTAGCTACTTCTCATTTCCGTTTAAATCAAAAATTCTTACTTTTCCGTTTGAGAGTGTTTTTTTAATTAAAACACGAGAGCCGTCAAAATACACTCGCAGGCTTTTCACATTTTTTTCCGCAGAGTTAGTATTTAAAACAGGAGTTGCTTCTTCTGAACTACTGCTACTGCTGCTGCTTTGTTCAAGGGAGGAAGAACTGCTACTTGGCGTTACCGCAGACGAACTACTGCTCTGCACAAGTGAAGATGAGCTACTTGACCTTACCGAAGAAGAGCTAACAACTACTGACGAACTACTGCTCCGTGCAACAGAAGAAGAACTAGAGCCGCTGCCCACGTAAACGATGTTATCGCGGGGAACTTGACCAGTCATGTTGTAACCCAAAAAGAAATCCACCCAAGGTGGCTGATTGTAACCTGAATGCTGCCACGTAGCAGCCAAACGGTACATTTTGTTTTGCATAAGTGTTGGGATTCCCTGCGAAGGAATTGCGCCTGCTCCAGTGTGTGTGGTAGCCATAGTTGTTGTATATATTCTAATGGCATTTGAGTTGGTTGTGGGCAATATAATCTCTTCGCGCCAATCGCCAAAAATATCGGCTTGCAGCACGGGGTTCTTTTTTGTGCCGCCTATGGTAGTTGCACCGCTGTGAGTTAGCAATTCCGCTCTTGAATATGTCCTTAAATTGCTACCCGAACCTGCGGAGGCACTCACCTTAATCACAGAGCCATCCCAAGTTTCGCGACCTGTATCTCCATCCCACCATACAGACATATTCACAGATAAATTGTTGGGCTTGCTGCCAAGCCGCGTTCCTTCGGCAGAATGAATATCCACAGTACCAGAACCCCAACATTCGCTGCCCGGATATTCAGGGTCTATATCTGCGCACAGAGCACGACCCGTATCGCCGTCTTGCGAAACGCTCCATATAATTTTCCCATTTGTGGCATCGTACATTTGCACTCCAAAGGGCGAGTTTTCCAAACATCTGAATACTTGCAAACCAGCTCTGCTTGGAATATGCTTGGACACGTGCATTGCATCGCCGTGTTTGGAACCATTGGAGAACAGGGGTTTTCCATCGCCGTCTATAGCTATAGCTCCCGTTATTATTATATCTCTGCCATTTAATTCGGCAACGCTCAAATTGTGATTGCCCTGACCTTCATATTTGGTTTTGTCGGCAGATGGCAGGGTGCTGCTATCAAAAGTCCAGCGTTTTACCAAAGCCTCTCCGTTAAAATCCCAAGCGGAAGCGGTAGTACGGGCATAGTAACCACGCCACATAACCGCACTTGGTTTTTTGCCATCTAAATAAGCCACTGTGCTCAAAAAGCGATCCACCCTATTGCCGTAGTCATCACCCCAAGACGAAACTGTGCCACGCGCAACTTCAAAAGGTTTTGTATCTATGATTTTTCCCGTTGCACCTTCAAAAACAGTGAGATATTCACTGCCGGTTAAAACCCAGCCATCGGAATTTCTATAAACGGTAGTGTTTCCTATTCTGGTTCCTTGTGTATCTGTGGTTCCATCGGCGGTTTTCACTATTATTTCTGCTTTGCCATCGCCGTCAAAATCATATACCAAGAATGTTTGGTAGTGCGCTCCTGCTCTGATATTTGGACCAAGATTTATGTACTTGCCTGCTCCCCATAGTTTTGTACCGTTTAGTTTATAGGCATCTATATAAACATTATCGGTAATTCCACCTTTTGAATTATCCTGCATATTATCTGGTGCCCAAAAGAAAATTACTTCGTATTCACCATCGCCATCCAAATCTGCAACTGTGCCATCATATACTGAATAGGTGCCGCCTTGAGGTCCGGTTCCAGAAACAGGTTTTGATACTGGAATTTCCAAATATGCACCATTGTTATTAACGCTTGTTTGCCAAACCGCAACTGCTTTGGAACGCTCAACTTCCGCACCGTTCACCAGCACAGCAACTTGATATCTATCGTTAGTTCCAGCACCGCCGCTAACGTTGCAGTTTGTATGCGCTGCGTCTAGGGAAGAGCAGTTGCTAACCAGCGAGAAAGCACCTGTAGCGGATGTTGCTCTGTATAGATTAAATGTCACGTTTGCAGGGTCTGTGGCAAAAAGTCGCCAGCTTACAAATGCGTTGTTGGTACTGCCTATTTTTGCAGCTATCAAACCACGGTCAAGGCGTTCCATTTGCCTTTGCGCCATAACACTTAGGCATAGCAAGGCTACTGTAGCAAAAAAAACTGTTATCCTATTCATATTCACCTCTCCTTTCCTTTTAAATCAAAGATTCTTGCTTTTCCGTTTGAGAGTGTTTTTTTAATTAAAACACGAGAACCGTCAAAATATATGCTAAGGCTTTCCACATTTTTTACAGGATTAGCACTTAAAACAGGAGTTATGTCTTCGGATGAACTACTGCTTTCTATGTTTGAACTGCTGCTCGGTTCGTCTGCGCTACTGCTGCTGCTCACTCTGCTAGAGCTACTCGCCAAGCTGGAACTGCTCCTAGCACTGCTACTGCTCGCTCTGCTAGAGCTACTCGCCAAACTGGAACTGCTGCTGCTTTGTACATTTGAGAGTCCGTAGTCTATTACCATTTGGGGGTAGAGTTCCAATCGGGCGTTTGAATGGCGACCAGCGGGATTGTTTTTCCAATCAAAAAGCGGCTTTGATGTGTCTCCGTCAAACCATTGCGGTTCCCACACAAAGGTGCCAAATCCTTTATTGTCTGGCAGGTTGTGAACTAAATCGTTTACTTCGCGGTGAAAGTCTGCGTATTCTACCACAGCAATTTTAATGTTATTTTTATTGGCTAAGGCGGTTAAAACTCTGCTCAAATTATTCAAATCACCGTGCCACATAGGGTAATATGATAGCCCAATCACGTCTATTTTGTTTGCAGCATTGGCCTCTACCTTATTTAGGTTTGATTTAAGAGTCGCGAGCCAGCTGTCAGGATCAGTATTATTATGGCGAGTAATAGTGTGCATCATTATCTTAATATTTGCGTCCACATCTCTTACCCCCATTATACCTGCGTTTACCAAAGTTGCGAAATTTTGAGTATTGCCTTGACCGTCAGGGTGTATCATTCCACCAACGACTTCGTTGCCCACCTGAACCATATCTGGCAAAACACCAGCATTTTTGAAAGCCTGTAGGCTCTCTTTTGTGTAGGCGCGTACCTTTTCGGTCAGTTGTGTGAAATTGATATTTCGCCACGACATAGGTTTGTACTGTTTGCCCGGATCTGCCCAAGTATCGCTGTAGTGGAAGTCTAACAAAAATTTCATGCCAGCTTCTTTTATCCTTTTTGCAACTTTTATTGTGGAATCCAAACCACAGTATCCAGCGGTTGAATACGGAGAGGCGCTCCACCCATCCGAATTGGGTTTATCTTCCGTCACTTTCGCCGTTGGGTCAACAAAAAGCCTAAGACGTATGTAATTGAATCCGCTTTCTTTAAGTATTATAAACAAATCCTTAGCTTGCCCATTGCGGTAGTACTTTGTGCTTTTTTCATCTTGCTGTATCTTAGATATATCTGCACCCAAGGCATACGGTTCGTTTTGAGCGCAAGCAAAGCCAGCAGCAAGACAAAGTACCAAGATAATAAGAATTTTATTCATACTGCACCTCTGTGAGTTGGTAATCACTCAATCGCACTCGCACCCTGCTTCTTCATCAACGAAAATATAATATTCCTGCCCATCCGCCTGATAAAAACCAAGAAACCTATAATTTCCTTCAACAAAAATTTCGCTAGCAATATCGTTATAGAATGGCGTGTTCATAGATTTGAGCCAAGATTTTATTTCTTCAGTATTTCCATAAAAGCTGTTTTGTTTATTATTATTTATGCAATAAGTTATAGCTTCTTTATAACCACTATCCTCAGCTTGTTTTATATATAAATTGCGTTCATATTCACTGAGATTATTTATGTAATGGTTACAAATATCCTCTCCATACTGCTGCCCATATTGTGCCATCTCATTAAGAAAATATCCCCTTGGCTCCATAGTTGCCTCTGGATAAAGAAAAGTATATGATATTCCATTTGCTTTAGCAATCTTAGCATTGTAATACCGTGGACATACCCCACAAGAATATGCAAATATCGCAGCAAGCATTGTGATTGCCAATAGAAGCCTTTTTATACATCTATTTGCCATAATAGAATAAAAATAGAAAATTTTACTATATTACCCCCATGAACTACTTTAATACCTTGCCACTGCGCATACAACTAGAAGAACTCGGCAAATGCCGTTTTATGGACGCATCTGAATTTGCACGTGGCGTAGAAGCGCTTAAAGGCAAAAAAATCGTAATCATTGGTGCAGGCGCGCAGGGCTTGCATCAGGGCTTGAATTTACGGGATAGCGGGTTGGATGTTTCTTACGCGCTCAGGCAAGCCGCCATTGACGAAAAGCGAGCGAGCTTTACAAACGCAACCGAAAACGGATTCAAGGTTGGAGTGTATAAAGATTTAATCCCAACAGCAGACCTCGTTTGCAACCTAACACCAGATAAACAACATTCCAAAGTTGTTACAGAAATTATGCCTTTGATGAAAAAAGGCGCAGCTCTTCTTTACAGCCACGGTTTCAACATTGTGGAAGAGGGAATGCAAATAAGAGAAGATATAACAGTCATAATGGTTGCCCCAAAGGGACCTGGTTCTGAGGTTCGTGCGGAATATGTGCGCGGTTTTGGAATGCCCTCTTTGATTGCTGTTAAAAGAGAAAACGACCCTGAAGGCAAAGGTTTAGACTACGCAAAGGCTTATGCCGTTGGACTTGGCAGTGAACGCGCCGGAGTTTTGGAAAGCTCCTTCATTGCCGAAGTGAAAAGCGATTTGATGGGCGAACAAACCATTCTTTGCGGAATGCTCCAAACAGGCACTCTGCTCTGCTTTGAACGCATGGTTCAGCTTGGAGTGGAACCCGCCTACGCATCCAAACTTTTGCAATACGGCTGGGAAACTGTGTCTGAGGCTCTTAAACAAGGCGGCATAACAAATATGATGGACAGGCTTTCAAATCCAGCTAAAATAAAGGCTTTTGAGCTTTCCGAAGAATTGAAAGCAATAATGAAACCTCTTTACCACAAGCACCAAGACGATATCATCTCTGGCGAATTTTCCTCTACTATGATGAAAGACTGGGCAGATGGCGACAAAAAATTGCTCGCTTGGCGCGATGCAACTGGCAAAACCACTTTTGAGAAAACCGCTGCCACCGAAGTTCAAATAACAGAACAGGAATATTTTGACAGGGGCGTTTTGATGGTTGCAATGGTAAAAGCTGGCGTTGAGCTTGCATTTGAAACAATGGTGAGCGCAGGAATGAAACCAGCCTCTGCTTACTACGAATCTCTGCACGAAACTCCGCTAATCGCAAACCTCATATCCCGCAAAAAACTCTATGAAATGAACAGGGTTATTTCCGACACCGCAGAATACGGTTGCTATTTGTTTGCAAATAGCTGCGTTCCGCTTTTGGAAAACTTTATGCAAGCACAGGGTAAAGATGTTATAGGTGCGGTGTTCAACGAAGGTAAATCGGGCAGAGTGGATAACCGCCGCTTGATTGAAGTGAATACGGCTATAAGGCAACATCCGGTTGAAGAGATTGGCGCGTGGCTACGCAGCAAAATGCGTGGAATGAAACAGTTGTAGTTACATCACAAACTCTTTCGCTTTTCCTTTATCTTTTTTGACAACAGATATTGCCTCTAAATATACGTCTGCTGTTCTTTCTCTAACAATGGCTTCCACCATTATCCATTCATTTTGCATAAATTTAAGTTTTTCTTTTTTATACACAAATTCAAAACCTGCCCTGCCATCATCTCCGCAACAGCCAGCGGTTTTTCTAAAAACTGCATATCGTTCTTGGTTGTTTTCATCAATGTATTTTTCAAAAAAGCCTTCTATTTGAACTATTTTATCACCATAAGATTGCGGGTTTAAATAAATATCACTAACCTGCTGCACAAAAAGCCTGTCTTTGAGAAGGCAAAATGATTTGGCTTTTGCTTGCGCCATTGCTTGGGGGCAAAAGAGCAAAAGCATTAAAAAAAGCAAAACGGAAATTTTCATATCAACTCCTTTTTTCTTTTAAAAAACGAAATCAAACAAAAAACTAAAAACGAAATCAAATTCACCGCAACAATGCTCGCTCCTGTTGGAACATTGTAAGCAAACGAAATTACCACTCCCATAAAAAAGCAAACAACAGAGAGAAAAGCAGAGCATACAACAACCGACTTAAATGTTTTCAAAAGCCGCATAGAGGTAAGCGCAGGGAAAATAATCAAACTTGAAATGAGCATTGCACCCATAATTCGCATTCCTATAACTATTATCACAGCGGTTAAAAGTGCAAGCAGCATATTGTAAAATTCAATGTTTGTTCCGCTTGCTTTAGCATAGTTCTCATCAAAAATCACGGAGAAAATTTTATTGTAAAAAAACACGAATAAAAAAAGTATCACAACAGAAATAACAACACACAAATATACCTCTCCCTGCTTTATAGCCAAAATGCTACCGAACATATAATTGCAAACATCTGTATTCATTCCAACAGTCAAAGATATTATGATTACGCCTATAGCAAGCGAACTGCAAGAGATTATGGCTATAGCGGCATCTCCTTGCATCTTTGAGCTTTCCCTAATCCTGAGCAGTAAAAAAGCCGCGAGCATCACAAGCGGAATAGAAACTTTGAGCGGCGAAAGCCCAAGCGGAACCGCAATGGCAAGCGTTCCAAAGCCAACGTGTGAAAGCCCGTCTCCTATCATTGAGTATCTCCGCAAAACAAGCGGGAGTCCCAAAAAAGAAGCGCACAGCGAAACGCAAATTCCAACTACTATGGCTCGCACAACAAAGGAATATGAAAATAGGTCTTCAAGCAGTTCTAGCATTCTTTCCCCCCCAAATGCAAAACCCTATCGCAAAAACCACTCGTACCCTCAATATCGTGAGAAACCATAATTATAGTTGTGCCTTTTGAATTTATATCTTTCAAAATGTGGCACATCTGTTTTGACGAAGTCGCATCCAAACCAGTCATGGGTTCGTCTAAAAGCAGGAGTTTTGCCTCTGCACAGAGCATTCTCGCAAGCAATACCCTTTGCCTTTGGCCGCCTGATAATTCTTGAAAAGATCTGCGTTTCAATTGCTCAATGCCGAGAAGTTCAAGATTTTTATCTGCTTGCTTTTTATCATTTTTGCCATAGAAATAAAATTTTGAATGTCTGCAAAGAGTGCCGGAGAGCACAACCTCGTAAACGCTTGCGGGAAAATCTTTTTGAATCCCTGTTTGTTGCGCCATATAGCCTATATCGTTCTTTTTTATATCGTGAAATTCTATGCTACCGCTATTTGGCTTCACAAGCCCCGCGATGCTTTTTAGCAAAGTGGATTTTCCTGAGCCGTTCTCGCCAAATACTCCCAAGAAATTTCCGGCATCCAACTCAAAACTGCAATCATTGAGAGCCAAAGCAGACTCATATTTTACAGAAACTTGCACGCAAGAAAGGATTTTCATTTTTTATTATTCTTCCAAAAGTCCGGTTTTTAAATTTGCTACATTTTGCTTTAGCAAATCTAAATATGTTGTTCCACTTTCAAAATCTTGTTTTGAAATATTGTGATAGGAATGTAGCAAAAGCATTTTTGCCCCTGTTTGCTCTGCCACCGCTTCTGCTGTGTTCCGGTTGCTCAATTCAACGTGGTATATATAGGGAACTTTATTGTTTTTTACCGCGTTAATCAAATTGGCTATTGTTGCCGGAGTAGCATCTGATTGGTCGGAACAGCCAGCAAAAGCTGCTCTATAGTCCAAGCCATATTCCTCAACTAAATAGCGAAACGGAAATCTATCTGCTACAATAATTTGTTTTCTCTTTGCAGAACCCACAATTTGCGAGAGTTCCTTTGATAAACTGTCTATTTGCAAAACATAATTTTGAGAATTTTCTTTATACTTTTCGCAATTTGCAGTATCCTTCTCGCATAGTGTGCTAGTTATTGCATCAATCATCAAAACAGCATTTTTAGGGCTTGTCCAAATATGCTCATCGTATTCCACTTCGGATTCACCATTCTTATGCTCTTCTGGCAGCAATGGGTCGCTCTCCTCTTCTTCGGGTTGCATTCCCTCTTTCTCTTCTTCTTCGTAAAGTTTAACAAAATCAAACAAGCGGACAATTTTCATTTTTGTGGTATCTAACGTACTTAAAATGCGTTCAATCCACGCATCGTTTTCGCCACCTATGAATAAAAATACATCTGCATTTTGAATGTTTTTTATATCTGCGGGGCTTGGTTCGTAAGAATGCAAGGAGCTACCGGGTGGAGTGAGCATTGTTATATTTGCCTGCTCTTTTGCAACTGCTCTTGAAAAATCGTATAACGGAAAAATTGTAGCAACTACATTTATTTTGCCATTGGGAGCGGCTTTAGGTTTTTTCTCTTCGCAAGAAATTGCTAAAATTAAGCACAACGCGAAAGCAAATAGTGAAGATTTTCTAAACATAATATTTCTCCTTTAATGTTGGGAGTAAATGTAGAAAAATCTTTTTTGTCTGAGTCAAAATTTTCCTTACTACTATGTGGTTAGGTTTGAGGTTTAAATTTCCAACCGTTTCTTTCCATAGAAGAGCGTTTTGCCCTCAATCTTTTACAATAGGAATAGAAATCATAATTGTTTTTTTTTGCAATTTCAGTCCGTATTTTGCGAACTTCTGCTAAAATTGGGTCTTGATATGCTGGCATATTTTATTCTCCTGTTGACTTTTAAGTTGTGAAAAATTCCGGTGTAACCAAACTCGGCATCCATAACGAATGAGAATCGTTATAACTGCGAATTTTATTTTGAGTGACATTTCCTAAATGGGTACAATTCCAAGATAAAAGATAATCTACTTTTCCTAAAACGCAGTAAGCTAAATGCAAACAATCGTATCTGGCTTTGTCTGGAATACCTAAAATCTTTTGATACTTACTCGCAAGTACCTCAACTCCTTGCGGAATTTCTAATTGTTCTATGCCAAATATGAACTGTAATCGTTTCTGTGCAGCTTCTTTATCGCCTAACGAACATTCATCTATAACAAATTGACTTATAAGCAAATTATATTTATGCCTTTCTTTTTCCCAAAACAAATTCGTAAGCAATTGGCGAGCCGCAACAATTATATCCGTGCTTGGCTTTGCGGTAGCATAGCTTGGAATAGTAGTTTCTAAATAGATACTTTTTTTTGACCTCACAAGGATAATATACAAAAAAAATTGCCTAGTATTGCCTTCCCATTGTTAATGGTTAAAAAATTCAAGTTTTTTCAATTTTTTTACGCCGTTGCTGTTCTCACGGTATTCTGTTATTTTTTTTGCCAGAACACCGTTTTGCTTGCTCTGCCTAATCAAAGATTTTATTTCCTGCGGAGTATAGCCGTTAAATTCTCCCAACTCTGCAACAGATGCCGCTGGTGCTCTTCTACCTATTTTTTTCGCCAAAACATCACTTATAGCAACAGCAGGATTTGCTATTGTTGATTGCAAAACTCCATTATTATATTTAAGCGGTTTGCCGCCTGCCGCAGTTATAAAATAGAAGTTATTGTCTTCGTTTGATTCTTGAATTTTTTCATACGCATCGGCAAACACAACAAGATAATAATCTCCCGTTATGTTTGGCATTCTGTAGGGAATGTAAAAACCTTCATTGCCAAATTCCGCCTCACCCGCTTTTTTGCCTGATTGGACATTCACATTGTTCCATATACCACCCACAAGTGCCTGAGTTTGCATGTATTTGCCGTATTCTCCCAATTTTCCAAATTCATTTGTATAATAATCCTGAAAAATAATTTGAAGTTCGTTTGCATTGTAAGCATTGTAATATAAGTATAATACACTCCATTTTTGATTTGCAAGCACGGGCAATGAGCCGTTATTGAATATTTCGTAAGAGAAAGCTCGGTCTCTTGGGTTTGTACTTTCTGGGTCTGGAAAATCCTCGCCAAGGCTCGCAAGCAAATCATAACCCGAAGCTAACTGTTTATCATCTTGTGGGGACACTGTTGGATTTTGTGCCACGAATGCGGCATAGCAGAAATTTCTCACAAAGAAATCATAATCCACCCAAATGCTTCCTTTATCTCCCCAATTGGTATCCCATGAATTGCGAACCCTAAAAGCATTTTTGGAATCGTCGTAGCCAGAAAGTACCATTGCATGGTATGCGTGTTGCATATCAGGCTCATTGTAAGTATCAGAGGATATAACTGCACTGCTGTTCCACCTCATAAAACGGTCGCCGAGTTTGGCTCCTATAACTATGGGTCTGCCCTGAGAAAGATAACCCTTGAAATTTGAAACATCCATGCCATCAACTCTTGAACCACCCTGCAAACGCTCATTATAGGCTATTTTACGGTAAGTCGCCAATTTATTGCTCGCTTTTCCGTTGGAAATTCCTGAGCAATTCATATTTGAGTATGGAACTTCAGCTAGGCTCGCCGCTCCTTTAGTATTCAGTGCATTCATAGCAGCTTCAAAACTTGCTCCACCACAATTCGCATTTCTATTAGAAGGAAGAGTCATCCACAAATCCTTGGGGCTTGTTTGATTGGCAGCTTTTGCCAAATCCGAGCTTGACCAGTTATTGTCCATGCCGTTGAGCGCGGTTTTCATATTGTAGCCAACGGCCCAAGCAACGCAAGTCCCATAATTCCCTTGGTTGCCTATGGGCGGGAATTTGTTTTCTATGGAAAAAGAACTCGGCAAGGAAGAAGCATCTCCAGTAAAAGACATTATATCTTGAGGAATAACTGAAAAATTTTCTTCTTCCGCAAGCCATCCCGTGACATAAAGGACGTTAAATCTCTCTAAGATGTCGTCAAAGTTGTGGTTGCCGCAACCAAGCAGAGTAAAAATGAAGGGCAAAAAAGCATATTTTTTCATAGCATTATTCCTCAGTCAACAGATTTCCTGTGTTTTTCATTACTAGATTGTGACGAGGAAGAATGTTTTGGTTCTTCTTGCTGTTCTTCCATAGATTCTGCTATTTCCTTTAACTTTTCAACGAGCAAGGCGCATTGCAAAAGGCAAAGGCATAATAAAGCTATGGTTATTATGGAAATTTTTTTCATAGATGGTCACCCGTACCCTCCCATACAGCCGATACTCTCAATATTTCTAGTTTCCAGCCTGTCATTTTACCCGGAAGTTTCACTTTTTCTATTCCTAAAGTCGGTAACACAACTATGCTTCTAGGATTTATATGCCCCACTGGTGTTCTGAATGGAACTATTACCATTCCATTTGATGTCGCAACGACGAAATTACCTGATATATCCTCTAGTGGAAAATCGCTATTATTCGTAAAGGCACACGACTTAATGCCAATATACGAATTTACTATTCCGCTTGCCTGAAAATTACATTGACTAAAACTAATATAATTACTAGGATTTTTCTCCAAATCTCTTAATTTCTGCCGTATCATTGCAATAGCATTTTCTTTGGCTATTTTCTCCTGCCTTTTTTTCTCTGCCTCTGCCGCTTGCGCGGCTAATTTTTTTTTCAATTCCTCCGCTTGTTTCTCTTTTGCTTGCTCTTCTGGTGTTTTTAATGCGGCGGCGGCTGGTGATGGAATAATAGCGTTGACTATTTCCTTCCTTTCTTTTTCCGCTTTATCTTCGCAGCTTTGCAAGAAACAAATTGCGAAAAAAGAAACCATTAGTACTGTTGAGAAAGTTGTTGCTTTCATGGTGAACTCCATTGTTGAAGGGGAAATTGTAAAAATTTTGTAAAATATGGTTCAGACAATTGTCAATGAGTATATATTCCTTTTGATGACATAACGATGACAATGCTATACGCACTGCCACTGCGACCCTAAGGGATAAAGTTCAGATATAAAAACCATAGCTGTAAATATAATAAATTTTTCAGAAAAAAGCAATTTTTTTCTGCATTTTGTCTCATTTACTGACATTTCTCACACACACCAGAGATTCTAATTGCATATTCTATATGTTTGAATTTAGCTTTTGCTCCAGCCGCATTTATCACTTTTGCCAAATTCTCAACTTGTATTTCGTAAATCGCGTTGCATTTTTCGCAGGTTATATGCTCGTGGTATTTTTTTGTTTTTTTTGCTTCGTAGTGTATGTGCCCGTGCCCAAAATCTACAGAGCTTAAAATTCCGGCTTCTTTCATAGAGGCAAGCGTTCTGTAAACAGTGGCACGACTTATGTTCATACCGTTTTTGTGCATTTGCGAGGTAAGCTCATCGGCAGAAAAATGACCAAGGGCAGACATCGCTTCTTTTAAAATAAGCTCACGAGGCTGCGTGTACAACAAACCTTTGGATTTCAAAAAATCTTTATAGACTTTGATTGTTTCTTCTTGATTTGTTGCCGAAGACATAAATAAAAATTTAGAAAATTTCCAATTTACTAACGATTCTTAATCGTATTCCGGCTTTGTGGTGAGAATCACAGATATTCCTTGTAACCCGTGGAAGGCCAGCGCAAAGCGGCTTATGAACAGTTTTGGTGTTCGCACTCTAAAGCCAAAACCATAAGAGTTCCTTAAATTAAAAGAAGAGAAATGCCCATAATCATCGCTATATATTCCGTATTCATTAAAAATAAGCATATCTGCATAGCGGTCTATGGGCCAGCGGTATTCATTTGAGAGGCCAGCAACAATGGCTCCAGAGAAAGAACCATCTGAATAAGCACGAAGCGGGAAATTTCCACCTAGCCTGCCCATAGCGGTAAACGGGGCCTTGCCTTTGTTATCTTCTATCATATACCGTGCTTTCAATTGCGTTATGAGCACTCGCCTATCTAACATTACTTCCCTTGCGTTTATGCTTCCGTTTATAGGGCTTAATATTTCAATGGCTTCGGAAAAAGACAAATTCTTTAACTTTTCTCTATTTGCATTGCTTTCTGCAACCGTCATAGCGTAACTTCTGTGGCCAAGCAATAAATAATGCACATAACGGCTTTCGGCAACATGGTAATTATGGTCTCTTGTGCCACCATAAGAACTAACAGGCACATAAGAATAACTCACAGAAAATTTATAGCCTTTGGTTGCGGAATATGGCTCGTCAAGGGTGTTGCAAAGCAAGGCAAATGTTATTGGATAGCTTTCAAAATTCTTGTAAAATCCACGGTTCAAAATATATTCATCATCATCCATTGGGGTTTCTTCTAGGCTAGGAAAATTAAATCTGTAAAAGTTGAGATTCACTCCAAATTCCAAATCCCAAATATCAGACAAACTAAATCCAAAAGAAGAATTTAAAAGAACTGAGCTATCTGCATAAAAATATGTAGTTCCCTCTGAATTTATAAATGAGTTGTTCCCGTATTCTTTGTAACTCGCACCTGATCTAGAATAAAATGAAGTGCCTAGAATTCCATTTTTTTTATATCTAATTGCCGCATCCCAGTCTCCGTTAATATAGCGATGTGGAGAAAAAAACATATTATCATTGTCAAAAAAAAGTTCCGTATGCCAGTACGCAAAGCCTATGTTGGCGGCACTACCCAAACGAGCATCTGTTGTGGGATAAAACACTATATTCTTTTTTTCTCCATAAGTTATGAGATTTGCCACTTTTTCTATTATATCTTCCCTTGACACATATATCAATGGAGGTATCACCGGATATATTAAAAATTCAACGGTAGGCTGTATTATATACTCAAAGGGCCAAGACACAAGGGTCAAAAATAGGTTTTCGCGTTTTATGCTCACAATAGAAGTATCTGAAGTATCTGTACTTGCCTCTTGCGCCCTAGCACAAAAAGCAAAAAGAAAAATAATAATAATAACCTTTTTCATTTACTAGATTTGAAATTTACAAATGTTTTCTTTAATAACAAGATTTTTGCTCTTTTTGCAAAATGCGCCAAAACTGATAATAGTTTTTGCACTTGTTTTATCTGCTATATGCGTATATCCCGTTTCAAACTTGCGCTGGGAATTGGATATGGCAGATTTGCTACCAAAAAAACACCCCGCAATAATCACACAAAATCAGGTATATAAAGAATTTGGAGGCTGGCAAACCTTAATAATCCTCTCTATATCCCCAGACAGCACGGCAAATGCAGATTTTATCGCAAACTTGGCTGCATCTTTGGAGCAAAACGCCTTGGTGAACCTCGCAGAATACCGCACAGAGGCAGATTTTTACAGAGAACATCAATTGCTATATATAAATCTCCATGATTTGGAAACAATCAGAGACAGAATTAAAAGCCTCGTAGCCAAGCAAAAAGAAAAACTAAATCCTTTTATAGTTGAGTTGGTGAAAGATACTTCTGCATCTAGCAAGCCGCTCTTTCATTTAGAAGACATTGAAGGGAAATACTCGCAAAAACTGAAAAACTTTAGGGGTAGCGCAGACGGAAAGGTACTGGTTCTGGAAATTTATCCGGCAAAAAATAATTTAAGCCTGCCAGATATGAGAAAATTGCACTGGCTTGCAAAAACAAAAGCCGATTCCCTAAGCAATCAAAAAAATATAGACGTGCTTTATGGCGGAGCAGTTTACGATTTTATAGCAAATAGCAGAACTTTGCTCTCGGAAATAAGAACCTTGGCATTTATTTCTGCAATTGTGTTATTTGCCATATTCGTTTTTTTCTGTTTTAAAATACCAGTTATATCCTTCATCACTGCTTTGTGCCTAGCTATGGCCACTTTATGGACATTCGCTGCCGTTGCAATTTTATTTGGCAGAATAAATATTCTCACAATAATACTAGGTTTGATAATACCAGGGCTTGGTGGGCGAAATGCCACCCATTTGCTTTCAAGATATACCGAAGAAATGCAAAAAGGATTAAGCGTTAAGCTCGCACTGGAAAGCACTATACTTGGCATAGGGCAGCCTTTTACCGTTAGTGCCTTTATAAGTTCTTCAATGCTCTTTTGTCTGTTCTCCATTCCTTTGCAGGGAATAAAGGAGCTTGGGATTGCAGGCGGGCTTGGAATTTTATTTGACTGGCTTGCAATAAGCGTAGTACTTCCGGCTATGCTAATACTTTTGCAAAAAAAACACAACTTTCCGCTGTTTGCAAAAATAACTTTTAGATTTTCTGATTTTTCAAGAGAACCACTTAACATAAGCAAAAAATATATGGCCGCTGTTCTAATCGCCACCATAGCCATTACTGCAAGTGGAGTTTTTCCAAAAATGGAATATCGTTTTTCAAAAACAGAATTTGCAAACCCCTCTGAATTTGTGTACGGAATTCTAAAAGAGATAGGAGAATACAAAGCGGAACCGGTTATTGTTATTTTTCCAAATGCAAAGTACGCAGAAATTGCCGCAGACAATTATCCCGATATAAATTGGGTAACTCTTGCAAGTCTTTTGCCTCGTGAACAAGATAAAAAATTGAGAATTTTAGGAGAAATTAAAAGTGCACTAAGCCCAAAAATTTTAGAATCACTTGCCGGCAGCGACCTAGCAAACGCAAACAAGGTTGTGGAAAGCTGGAACTTAAAACCTGTAGAGCCAGCAGATTTCCCAGAGAGTTATCATTTGAAATTTTTGGGCAAAGACGGAAATATAGGGGAATTTGGTTTTATTTTCCCAGCCTTTGATATTGATGATGGGCTTGAATGCCGCAAATTTGCAAAAAGCGTGAATGAAATTTCAATTTTCGGCAAACCCCTTGCAAGCACCGGAAACCCCATAATACGTGCAGCGCTCATGGATTTGAGCTTGCCAAAGCTGCGCAGATGCACCATATTTGGTTGCATAGCAATTCTGCTTTGGCTTTTAATTTTTAAAAATATGAGGAACCATATATTTTTGATTTTAGTATCTCCGGCCATTGGATTTTTGTGGTTTTTTGGAATTTTGCATTTGTTAAATATACCTTTAACCGTTTACAGCATTTTGGCCTTGCCTTTTTTAATAGGAATTTCAATAGACGGTTCTCTGTTTTTATGGCAAAGATTTTGGGAAGAAGGAACAGGCTCGCTAAAATTCGTTTGCATAAAAACCGGAGGAACTGTTATTATTTCTTATCTAATACCAATAGCAACTTTTTCAAGCGTGTGTTTTTCTTCGCATCCAGGTTTAAAAAGCCTCGGTTTGGCGGCGGTCATAGGTATTTCAAGCATTGTTCTAGCTCATATAACCATATTCCCAATCACAGCCTCTCTCACTGAAAAAAGAAGAAAACCCCAAGCTGAATAAAAGGATTATTTCTGCTGAGAAGTTCTTCAAACGGATCGCCTTGCAAACGAGTTTCAATAGCCAAGTTTTCATACTCATAACGTAGCCCCACATAAGAGCCTTTATAGTTGTCAACGCCAAAAAACTCTACTTCATCCCATCCATTGAAAAACGCATAAGAAGAAATGTTATAAATAGCACCAACAAAAGCTAGCAAATGTTTTGTTAAAGTAACTTCTCCTAAAAAATTTGGAGAAGTTGTGAATGTTAAATAATATTTAGCATCATAAACATAATCATAATCAGGATAGTAGTAATGTTGCCGAGAATATTGATTGTTTAAGCCAACAATAAATTTAAACCTATCGCTTTGCAAAATTTTATAGCCAAAATTAAATAAAAATTTTATGTCTGTTTGACATTCGGTACCATCTAATTCATAAATAGAGGATTCAGTGTATTCGTATCCAGAATAAGATCTTTTATAGCGGTCAAAATTAAATCTTAAATCCCAAATAAAGCTATTGCCACCAGTTATTCCGATATATGCCTCTCTAGCCGACAATTCTTGTTTATATCTAGCAGAACTGTTCACATAATCTTCCTCATGAATATCGCTTTTGTTGGTTTTGCCAGTATGTGCGTAAATAACTGAACTGCCTAATGGCACAGAAAAATTCATGCTAATATTTTGGTCATACAAACATTCATAGTTAGCTTCATATTCGAGATTGCAAAGGCTATGAGGAGAAATCCTCAAAAGAAGCCCATAAAAATTTTTGGCATATCCCAGCGTTAAAGACTTGTCAAAACTTAGGAACGCAGAACCACCAGCCAAATCAAAAACCGAATAAGCAGAGATAGATTCAAGAGAGGCATAAACGAATTTATGCCCGTAAATATCGCTTGGTTTTTGCAAAATATCTACAATAGTTGGGGTTGCTCCAAGAGTTCCGAAGGGATTATATGCAAAACCACGCAAGGTTTGCTGCTGCGCACAAACGAATACTGCGCATAAAAATATAATTTTAGCAATGTTCATAAACATCGTTGTAAAATATAAATTTTATATCGCCTGCGACAAATCAAATACCAAATGAGAAAATTTGAATCTATCCAGCTTAAAGTCGTTGAATGATGTTTTTAGAGCATAGTCTAATCTTATTGTTAAAAACTGCCATTTATAGCGAAGCCCAAGCCCCATAGACATTTCCTGAGCCGTTTCATAAGCCTCATTTGAATCGCTTATGCGAGCCCAGTCTGTGAATTGCACAAGCTGAAAATTACGAAGCGCATTCCAAGGCGGAATTATTCTCAGTTCCTCATTTATTCTGTAATAAATTGGCGAAAGTCCGCCGTTTTTAATCTCTACCATTTTACTTTTGGTAGAATCGTATTTTTCAGTTATCATGTATGGAAACACACTTCTAAAAGGATAGCCACGTAATGTTCTGCCTCCACCCTGATAAAATGTTTGCGCATCGTCTTCTCCTGCATTGTTAAAAATATTTCCATAGCTAAAAGCAAAAGCACTGAGCAAGTTTCTGAAAAGAGGAAGATATAAATAAGAAGATATGTCTGTATAAAGAAAACCGTGATCCATACTCGCACTCCAAGATTCGTTTTTCAATTCTCCGCCAGCACCAAATGCGGGAACAAATCTAATGCCTAAAATTGGGTCGTGGCTATTGTCGGTAAAATCAAATACCAAACCTATTTCGTTTTTTATCTTAAAATAATCATCCGATTCCGATACAATACGCCTTAAAAACCTAAAATCAAGCGTGTTTCTAAATCGAATGCGGCTGGAAAGCCCGAATGATATATTTGCCCTATTTACTATTTCCCATCTTTCAACAAGGCTATCACGGTTGGTTGGATCGGGTAGCTTTTCGTGATTAAAAAATATTTTCTCATCTAATCTTATAGCTGTTGGTATCCAAGATACTCCGGTGCCAAATAGCAAGGGATGCGCATAGTTAAAAGCAAGTTCTTGGCGATTTTCCGCAAGCATGGCACTGAGGCCCATTTCGTGAAAAGAACCGAACAAATTTTTGTGCAAAGAAGACAGAGACATTCCAAAACCGTAAACTTGTTCAAAAAAGAAACGATAGTTTGCCTCTCCCGGAACCCTCTCAAAAACTGTTAAGGTAATATCAGAAAGCCCGTTCTCTTGCAAAGTGTCTTCTAGCCTAACCTGCGAAAATAACTGCGTTGAAAATAACTTTGTTCTAAATGAAAAGAAATATCTTTCGTTAACTACGGAATCGCGAGGTATTTCCCACAATTTGTTCAACCAAAGCGTATCGGAAAGTCCATGTTCTGGTTCTGTTTGCCCTGGAAGCAAACCAGAGCGAAAAGCAACACTCCTGAAATTCCCCATGCGAACTTGAATGTTAGGGTCCGTGAAATAACGAACATTTATATTTTTTTTAGCTGTGTCTATGTATTCCCTGTGTTCTATGGTTATATGCAAATAGCCGTTTTTTTGATAAATATCCCTTATCGCCTTCTGGTCATTGTTTATGTCCTCTGGGTCATAAAATCCGCCTTTGGGAACAGAGAGCTCCCCCACCTTTATAAGGGTATCTGAGCCTTCTGTGAATTCAATTTCTGCCCACCCAAACTTGTACCTTTCCCCTTCATATACAGTAAACACATAATTTTCCACCAGTACAGAGTCCACCTTTTCTTCTGTTATAGAGAGAGAAATATTTTCGCTGAAATAGCCGTTGTTTTGGTAAAAATCGTCTAAATTCACCTTTGCAAGCTTGATTATGAAATTGCGCCTCTCCGGTGAAATTAAATCCATTTCCATAGGCAAGTCTAATTGCTCTATCAAAAATTTTTCGCTATAGATTTTAGCTCCATTTATTTGCAATTTCCAAGGGGAAACACCCGCACTTGCAAAAACTGCAAATAAAATTACGCAAAGAATTGCATACATTAATTTTTTGGCTTTCTAGTTCTCTTTGGTCTAGGCGCAGGTTCATCATCTGAAGCCTTGCCTTTTGGCTTTTTAATAGCAGGAGCAGCAGGAGCTTCGTCTTCCATGCTTGGAGCTTCGTCCATTACAGGTCTCCTTTTTCCTACATCGCCGCTGCCACCACCGCCGCCGCCTTTAAAGACCTTCTCTGGGTTAAAACCAGAGGGAAAGTTTGTTCTGTCATCATATACAACCCCAGAAACTTGGCGCAGGGTTTCCATTCCTTTGGAGCGAGATAAATTTGCTCCAGAGAAATCCACCCTGTCTAGTTTTGTGTCTGCGTTAAAGCTTGCGGCTTGAATATCGGCGTTTACAAAGCTAACTTGAGTGAGTTTTGCTCCATCGAATTTTGCACCTGTCATAGTGGCTTCTGAGAAAATAATTCTGTCTAGAGTGGAGTTTTTAAAATCTGCTTTTGTTAAATCTGCTTTGGGGAATTGCGAGCGTTTCATATCGGTTCCGTCAAAAACTGCATTTTTTAAATCTGTACCAACAAAATCGCATTTGTCAACGCTTGCATCAAAAAAGCTTGCTCCAACCATTTTGGTTTGCACAAACGTGCTGTTGTTAACATTACTCTTGTCAAACACCACGCCCGTTATGGTCATTCCGTTGAAATCCATATCTGATATATTGGCTTGCGCAAAAATAGACTTTTGCAATTTTGCTCTCTTCAAATCTTGCTTGCTAAAGGAGGTTAGCGAAAAATCTGCATTGGTGAAATTAGCATTGCCAAAATCTGCACCAGAAAAGTCCACTCTTTGCAAACCAGCACCTGTGAAGTTTGAATTGTTCAAATCTACATTCACAAAATTGGAGTTGGTTAAATTGCATTTGGTAAAGTTTGCTCCAGTGACTTGCGCTCCTTTAAAGTTGGAACCAGCTAGCCCAGAATTGGAAAAATTGGTGTTTTGGGCAACAACCCCACCAAAATCGGCACCGGTTAAATCAACATCTATAAGTTTTGCGCCCGTTAAATCGGTGTTTTTAAAGCTAAGACCCTCAGATACCTTCATTGAGGTGAGATTTGCATTCATAAGAGATGCACCTGAGAAATTCGTTGATTTCTCTATGGCTCCTTCGCTGTTCAAAAGCGTTGCTCTGTATAGGTTTGCCCCTTCAAGGTTTGCATCGGAAAAATCCACACCTCGCATATCTGCGCTTGAGAAGTTTGCACCCGCAAGATTTGCCCCAGAAAAATTTGGGGTTTCTAACATAGCGTTCTGAAACTTTGCGCCTCTAAGCTCGGCCTTTTTGAACACAGGGCTTGCGCCAGTGGCATTCTGAAAGTCTGCCCCTTCACCAGCGGCATTGTCAAAACGATAGCCATCTATACCCTTTTGCCTAAAGGAAGTGGTTATCTCCTTGCCTCGCCAATTGGCTTGTTCAGAATTATTTCCTCCACAGGAAGTCAAGGAAAAGAGGAACGCGGAAGCGGTTAATAAACCGCTGAAAATATATTTTTGCATAGAATAACCCTTTTGCATATCTCATTAAAATATAAAAAAAAAATAAAAAGCGGTAGATTTTTTTGTATTTTTCGACTTTATGCCAAATAGAGTAATAGTGGGTTCTCAGTGGGGCGACGAAGGTAAAGCCAAAATCGTTGACTTTTTAACCCTATATGCAGATATAATAGTCCGTTTTCAGGGGGGCGCAAATGCAGGGCATACGGTAAAAGCAGGCGACCAGGAATTCATTTTTCACCTAATCCCAAGCGGAATTATGCACGAAAACAAGGTTTGCATAATAGGAAACGGAGTTGTTTTTGACCCAAAACAGGCTATTTTGGAGATAAAAGACCTTGAAAAAAAGAATATTTCGGTGGAAAACCGCATTTTAATAGCAGAAAACGCCCATATTGTGCTACCCTGGCACATAGCCAGTGACAAACTAAAAGAAGCCAAAGCCGGAAAATCTGCCATTGGAACCACAGGGCGAGGCATTGGACCCTGTTATAGCGACAAAGTCAATAGGCTAGGGGTTAGGGTTGGCGATTTGCTGGATATTAAAGAATTAAAGCCTCGCGTAGAGGCTCTATCCCAGTTCAGAAACGAAGAATTTGAAAAAATGTTCGGTGCAGAACCCATAGACCCAGGTCCCATTATTGAGGAATATTTGGAATTTGGCAAACAGTTAAAACCATATATTTGCGATACTGTTTCTTATTTATACGATGCCTTGAAAGCCAAAAAGCAGATAATTTTTGAGGGTGCGCAGGGAACTATTTTAGATGTTGACCACGGAACCTACCCCTTTGTCACGTCTTCAAACACAGTAGCTGGTTCTGCAAGCTGTGGGTCTGGAGTTGGTCCCACTGCCATAGACCAAGTTATAGGTGTTGTGAAAGCCTACACCACAAGGGTTGGAAACGGGCCTTTCCCAACCGAACTCTCAAACGAAATTGGAGAGGAGCTTCGCAAAATAGGCGGTGAATTTGGAGCCACAACAGGCAGGCCTCGTCGCTGCGGTTGGTTCGATGCCCCCGTTGTTCGCAAGGCAGCAGCCGTGAATGGCTTAACGCACCTCGCAATAACCAAGCTAGACGTACTAGATACTTTTAAAGAGATAAAAATCTGCACAAACTATAAAATGGAAGGCAAAGAATTGCAGACTTTTCCAAACGGATTAACGCAAGTTGACCTTTGTGAACCTGTTTACGAAACTTTGCCGGGCTGGGAGTGCTCAACCGCCAAATGCCGCTCTTGGAGCGAACTGCCCCCAAATGCGCAAAAGTATTTAACCAGAATTTCCGAACTTGCAGGCGTTAAAATAGGGATGATTTCCATTGGAGCAAAGCGTGATGAATCTATTGTATTGGATATTAATTGAGAAATAAATATGGAAAATGAAAACGAAAACCCTTTTAGTACTCCAATTAAAATAAAAGAGCCGCAGAATAAGCTCCCCGATTTTTTAATGGAAAATTTGCCAGAACATTTGCAGGCTACCCTTAGAGAGCTTGGCTGGAACGAGCTGATGCCCGTACAAAAGAAAACCATTCCCTATATGATGCAAGGCAGGGATATGTTGATTCAGTCTAAAACTGGCTCTGGAAAAACGGGTGCTTTTTTGCTGCCTCTTTTGCAGGTTATAGTTACAGAGCATATCTTTCCGCAAGCTCTTATTTTGGTTCCCACCCGAGAGCTCGCATTACAGGTTCACGGCGAAGCAGAAAAGCTTTCAAAAGGCACGGGCATTCGCTCTTGCGCAATTTTTGGCGGCGTTGGCTTTGACAACCAAATTCACGCGCTGAGAACCGGAGTGCATATAATAGTTGCCACCCCAGGCAGGCTTTTAGACCACGCCCAAAGAGGCAACATAGATTTTGGAAGCATTCGCGATTTGGTTATGGACGAGGCAGACGAAATGCTAGGTATGGGTTTTTACCCCGATATGCAACGCGTGCGCCGCTTTTTGCCAAAAGAAATTTCTTGCACTATGTTCAGCGCAACAATTCCACAAACTGTTAAAAGTTTAGCAAGGGAATTCCAGCGCCCAAATGCAGATTTTCTCTCCCTCTCTTACGACCAAGTTATAGCAAAAAATTTGGAACATCGCTACTATGCCTCCGATGCAATGGGCAAAGATTCTCTCTTGATAAAAATTCTAGAATGGGAAAATCCAGAGAGTTGCATGGTTTTTTGCAACATGAAAAAAGACGTTGCATATTTGGAACAGGTTTTGAACGATTACGGTTTTGCCTCCAAAGCCCTTTCTGGAGATATTTCTCAAAAAGAACGCGAACAAGTTTTGGGAGAATTCAGAGATAACAAACTGAAACTTTTGATATGCACCGATGTTGCCGCACGTGGCATAGATGTAACACACGTAACTCACGTTATTGTTTACGACCATCCGAGCGACCACGAGGTTTATGTGCACAGAAGCGGCAGAACGGCGCGTGCTGGCAGAAGCGGTCTTTCCATTTCGCTCATAACCCCAGTTGAAGAAATTGAGATTCAAAAAACCGCCGCAGACTTTGGCATAAACTTCATAAAAATGCCACCCATAAGCGAAGAAGAACTAGCAAGCCGCATTCGCCAAAGAGCCGAGGCAAAACTAGACCGCGAGCGCAGATTTTTGGGGCAAAAGCAAAATGAAAGAATGCGCCGTTATATTCCAATGGTAGAAGAACTTTCGCAAAACACAGAAGGCAAAGAACTCCTCGCCTATTTGCTGGACTCGTTTTATTGGAAACCCTAAAAAAATCCCTTGCATATAACTTTGTGCAAGCCAACCGGTTCGCAGTCAATCAGATAATTGATTCCCTTTTGTTTTGCGTGGCAGTTGTGCAGTTCTGTGCAATTAGGCGGGCAATATTGCCACAAAGCCCCCTTTTTTCTTTGCCCCATAACGCCGAATTTTAGCCATTCCCTTGTGTATGCGTGAACGGGATTTGAGAGTATTTTATCAAACTCGCCTTCTTCCACAAGTCTGTCTGCACAAAAAATCGCAAGGCGTGTTCTGCAAAATTGCATTTTGCCTGCTTTTTGCAAAATAGTCTCTTTTTTGCTCGGTAAATAAACTATGCTGTTTGTTATGCCTTTTCTGAGCAAATCTTGCAAAAAATCATAGGGTCTGCACTCATCAAAAAATCCGTCTTCTGGTTCTTCAATAAAAATTGCCGTATTTGCGTTCAGGGAACAGAGCCAAAGCGAAATTTTTTGCAAAACCATCAAAGGAATTTTAGACGGCTTGCTCAAAAGAACATCTCTTTCTATGCCATGTTTTACCGCATCATCTTCTAATTTTTTCTTGGTTATGTCTTTATGCAAATCAAGGATAAAATCCTCTATTGTTCTGTGAGGCGGAAAAGATTTAGCCGCATTTTTTGGCAAAAGAATGGATTTCAGAGTCTCTCCAGTTTTTAGCCTTTGCCCATCAAACATAACGGCGTTTTGGCAGTTGCATTCATTCGGCAAAAAACCGGCCAAGGCACGCAAAAGTTTATTGTGATGAGTTTCGCCTGCTAAAAACAAGAAGTCATCTTTTTTCAAACTCAGCGAAAATGGCTTTATTAAACGATTAAGCGAAAAGTCCACCCAAGAAATAGACATATCATTTATGCGGCAAAATTATTTTGAGTGTTAAAAAAAACATATTCGCAATTAAAGCAAATGCAAGCGCATAAAGAGAACTGCCATAAAGCAAAGGAAAATCTTTTAAATAATAAGCGGTTTTTATGGTGCTACCAAGACCCGGAATATTGAATTTTGCTTCTAAAAACAACAAAGCGACAAAAATAGCTGGGGCAAAAAAACTCCAAAACAGAGCCTGCATAGGCAATGCGGCAATGCGTGCTTGTTTTAGAACTTTTGCCTTATCCATACGCAAAAACGTAGAAAATTCGCTAAATCTGCTGTTCAAATTTCTTTTTACAGTTAAAAAGAACAATAAAATGCCAAAAGTGCCAAAACAAATAGCCAAAATCAGAAAATATTTGCCGAGTGAATGAGGAAAGGCTGTCAAAACAAAGTGCTGAACCGTTTGAGGATATTCAAAATCTGAAAAACCGAGGCTTCCTTTTGCAAACGAAGTCTTTATGTAAGCAAAAAAATCAATAAAATTAAATTCCAAGTTCTGTCGCAACAGCGTGAATTCCTTTTTTGTCTATGGTTCTTAGCCCTTGGCTGCTAACGCGAAGGCTAATCCAGCGGTCTTCCTCTGGAATAAAGAATTTTTTTGTATGCAAATTTGGCTGCAATCTAACCTTTTTTTTGCGATTAGAATGGGATATGCGGTTTCCCATCATACCTTTTTTCCCTGTAACATCACATATGCGGCTCATAAAATTCTCCAATCTAGGTCTATAAATATAGCAATTTTTAGCGGTCTTGTCAAGGGGTAGTGTTTCTTGCTAATTTGGCTACAGTTGTATGCCAAATGCAATGGTTTTAGTTTTTTTGCCATTTTTCCAATATATTTATGTATATTTTTATAGTGAAACTTTAAAAAGGATTGTTTATGAAAACTAAAAAAGGAAAATTGCCTATGCCTCCGACAGATGGGAGCATAAAATTGTCAAAAGCTGCCCTGTGGTGCTTAAAGCACCCAAACGGGTTAGAAGGAGCAAAAATACTGGATATACGGGCGGTGATGAGGTAATATGCGCTATCTCATAGATACGAACATTTTGGTATTTTTTATATCGGAAAGAGACAGACTTTCCAAAGAGATTTCCGATTTGCTTTGGGATAGCTCAAATACGATAAATGTTAGTTCAAGGAGTATAGAAGAAATTATATATTTGCTTAGAATTGGTAAAATTAACATTTCTCGATGGAAAGAGACAAAGGATATTTTTAACCATATAGACGAGCTTGGCTTTTCGGTTGATTATTTCAAGAAGGAACATATATTGACACTTGGTAAACTAACTCCTATTCATGACCACAAAGACCCTGTTGATCACGCTATTATGGCACACGCTATAACTAATAAGGTTACTCTCATTAGTTCGGATAGCAAAATGCGTTTTTATGGGAATCAAGGCCTAAGGTTTGTTTGGAATAGATAGAAATTTTTTCTACCTTATTCCCATAACAAATGCCAGAAACCCTAGAATGCACCGTATCTTCCGTAGTTTTTTCAAACGAGCGAAATGGGTTTTCTGTTGTACGCATAAAACACAGCAAACAAACAGAAACCGCAGCAGGCAATTTTTTGCCTGTTCACGCGGGGGAAAGGGTTCGTTTAACGGGAGATTGGAGCGAACACCCTAAATTTGGAAAGCAGTTCTCTGTGGTTAGTTGCGAAGTTTTGCAACCAGAAGGAGAAAATGGCTTGATAGATTACTTGGCAAGTGGAATTTTCACAGGCATAGGAGAAAAAACAGCGGAAAAATTGGTTGGTGTTTTTGGGGAAAATTTGCCAAAAATTTTAGACACAAATCCTATGCAACTGCGGGGTGCGATAAAAGGACTGAGCGGAAAGCGGCTTGAGAAATTCATAGACGATTGGGGAATGCAGCAAGAGAGCAGAAAATCTCTGCTATTCCTCTACAAACTCGGATTTACTGGTGCAAAAGCTATGCTCGCTTGGAATTTATACAAAATGCAAACAGAAGATATAGTAAGCGAAAATCCATACACTATGTGCGAAGAACCTTTTGCTTATCCATTTGAAATAGCAGACAATGCCGCAAAAAAAATAGGCTTTGAAGAGAGTTCTGGACTAAGGCTGCGCGCCGCTATTTTGCACGTTTTAAGAGAAGCCAAATACGATGGCGGGCATTCATTTATGCCTCCCGAAAACCTATTGCAAAACGCTCTTAATTTTTTGAGAATAACTCCGAATTTCCCAGACGATGATATTTTTGATTACTTGTATTCCGCACTATCTGATTTGAAAAAGGCGGAAAAAGTCATTATCCAACAAGAGCGTGTGTGGCTACCGGAACTCTACGAAGCGGAAAAATATATAGGAATGTTTATTCGTAGAGCTTTGAATTTTGGGGAGTTAGAGGCTTTGCACAGCGATGCAGAAATAAACGCAGCAGCGAGCAGCCTTGAAATTTCTTATAGCAATGAGCAATTAAAAGCCATTAAAGATGCTGTTTCAAATATGTTCTTTGTTATAACGGGTGGACCAGGGACAGGCAAAACTACGATATTGAAAGGCATATTGCATATTTTGAATTTGCAAAAAAAGAAAGTGATGCTCGCTGCACCCACAGGGCGCGCAGCTCGCCGAATGGCGGAGGTTTGCCACTTTAAAGCGAGCACCATTCACCGCCTTTTGGAAATAGATCCAATTTCTGGGCTTTTTTACAAAAACGAAATGAATCCGCTAGATGCAAACGTTGTTATTATAGACGAAAGCTCAATGCTAGACAATGAGCTTGCCGCAGATTTAATGCGCGCACTAAGGCACGGCACTCAACTGATTTTAATTGGCGATGCAGACCAGTTGCCAAGCGTTGGACCGGGCAATGTGCTTAGGGAAATTCTCTCTTGCAGAGAAGTTGCGCAAGCGAGGCTTTCCAAAATTTACAGGCAAGGGGAATCCAGCGATATTGCAGAAAATGCGCACCGAATTTTAGCGGGCAAAATGCCGAACTTGCAAAACGGCTCGCATTTTCACTATATGCCCTACCAAAATTCAGAAGAAGCTCTTTCCATTTTGCACAGGCTTTCAAAAAATGGCGAACTGCAAGTTTTAACCCCTATGCACAAAGGAACTCTGGGAACTCAAAGCCTTAACGCCTTTATGCAAAAGATACTCAACTTCAACGCTTATGGTTTTGATTACAGAAACATTCACTGGCAAATTGGCGACCCTGTTATGCAACTTAAAAACAACTATGAGAAAGATATTTTCAACGGCGATTTGGGGCGCATAACTCGTGTTATGCCAACTGCAAAAAAAATAGAGGCAGATTTTGAAGGCAAAACTATAACCATAGAAGGCGATGAATTTGAGCATTTAACCCTTGCCTATGCCTGCACCGTTCACAAAAGCCAAGGCAGTGAATATAAATCCGTGGCGGTTGTGCTGGACTACACCCACTCCATTATGCTGCAAAGAAATTTGCTGTACACAGCTGTGACCAGAGCAAAGGAAAATATTTGGATTTTGGCGAGTCAGGGTTCTTTGGAAACTGCGGTTCGCAACAATAGAGAGCGGCATAGGTGGACTGCGCTTGCGGAGTTTATATAATTTCTAAATTTACCTTCCTATGGGATTTAAATGTGGAATAGTAGGTCTGCCCAATGTTGGCAAAAGCACTATATTTAATGCGATAACAAATGCAGGTGCAGAGAGCGCGAATTATCCTTTTTGCACCATAAACCCAAATGTGGGAATGGTGAGCGTGCCAGATAAACGCTTAGATACTCTTGTTAAGGCATACAACCCAAAGAGCATTGTTCCGGCGGTCACCCAGTTTGTGGATATTGCAGGGCTTGTTAAGGGAGCCTCGCAGGGCGAAGGTTTGGGTAACCAGTTTTTAACGCACATAAGGGAATGTGAAGCCATTATGGAGGTGGTTCGTTGCTTTGATGACGAAAACATTATACACGTGCACGAGGTGGTGAATCCGCTTAGAGATGTTGAGATTATAGAAACCGAACTCATATTGAAAGATTTGGAAAGCGTGGAAAAACGCCTCGCTCAAGAAACCAAAAACGCAAGAATTGGAACAGCAAAGGCAAAAGAAAAACTCTCCGCTTGCGAAGCTCTTGCAAAGCACTTGGGCACGGGAAAACCAGCGAGGGAAATTGAAAAAAACGAAGCAACAGAAGAGCTCATTTTTGAGCTTGCCCTCTTAACCGCAAAACCCATTTTCTATTGCGCAAACGTAAGTGAAAGCGATGTTATAAAAGGCAATGCCTACACCGAACAGCTAAAAAAATATGCAGACGAACGCAAACAAGATATGGTTATCATATGTGGAAAAGTTGAAGAAGAACTCGCAGAAATGGAGCAGGCAGAAAAAACAGAATTTTTAAAAGAACTCGGAATGGCAGAGAGCGGATTAGACCAAGTTATTAAAAAGGGTTATGGAATACTTGGACTGCGTACCTTTTTCACCGCGGGAGAAAAGGAAGTTCGTGCTTGGACATTTCACAAGGGCTGGAAAGCACCTGCCTGTGCCGGAGTTATACACACAGATTTTGAAAAAGGTTTTATTAGAGCAGAAACGCTCTCGTACTCGGATTTTGAAAAATACGGTTCGCTGAATGCCGCCAAAGATGCAGGGCATTTGCGCACAGAAGGCAAAGATTACGAAGTTCAAGACGGTGATATTATGTTGTTCTTGTTCAATTCTTAGGATAAAAAAATGAGTTTTGCAAAGAAATACAAAAATAAAGATAACTCTGGCGGCATAGACATTGCTCCTATGCTGGATATGGTTTTTATTCTGCTGATATTTTTTGTTGTTACAAGTTCCTTTGTTAGGGAAACCGGAGTGGACGTGAACAAACCCAAAGCGAGTTCTGCCGAGGAACTTGCGAGGGAAAGCATTTTGATTGGGCTTAGCCGCGAAGGGACAATTCACATAAACGAAGGCCAGGTTGATTTAAGAACATTAAAAACTATTTTGCAACAGATGGTAGCCGAAAAACCAGACCGTGCAGCAATAATTGTAGCAGACAGAGAAGCACCGGGCGGAAAAATTGTAGATATTTTAGACCAGTGCAATTTGGCAAGGGTGAAAAAAGTATCCATAGCGGCAAGTAAAGAGAGCGATTAATGCTTCTCTCCCTTTCACAATCGGGTTTTAGAAATTTAAAAGAATTTTCTTTGGAATTCAATGGCGGGATAACCGTGGTTAGCGGAAAAAACGGCTGCGGAAAAACCAATTTGCTAGAAGCGATCCACATTATTTGCCAAGGATTTTCTTTTAGAACAAAAACCTTGCAAGAAGCCATAAATTGGAATGCGAGCAATTTTGTTTTAAGAGCAAAAACCACGGACTGCGAGGCTGCAATTCAAGTGGAAAATTCCAGTACAAGGGGAAAATTAAACGGAAAGGAATTTCGCAGGGCAGGGGCTTTGTTCGGTTCTGCCCCTCTTGTTTTGATTTCTCCCGAAGATATGCTGCTTGCAAGAGGTGCCCCAGAAGCGAGGCGAAATTTTATAGACGAGCTTTTGTGTTTTTACAAAAAAAGCAATTTGGATTTGCTGCGCAGATACCGCAGGGTTTTGCAGCAGAGAAACCGCTGGTTAAAAGACAATTTAGAGGGTTCTGCCGTGGGTGGAGAGTATCTGTTTGAGGCTTTAACCGAACAACTCGCTTCCCTTGCCGTTTTAGTTTGGGAAGAGAGGGGATTTTTGTGCAAAATACTGGAACCTCATATAAATAATTTTTACCAAATTTTATCTGACAATGCAGAGGAAATAAAATTTTCTTACACAAGGGCTATGGATAAAGAGAGTTATTTGAAAAGCCTGAGCGAGAAATCCTGTGCGGAAAGGGCGGCGGCAGCCACACTCATTGGCCCGCACAGAGACGATATAGAGCTTTTGATTGGGGGACATTCAATGCGGGACTTTGGTTCCCAAGGGCAGTGCCGTTCCATAGCTCTTTCAATGAAATTTGCCAGTGCCGAGATAATAGAAAATTATTCGGGAACGAACCCCATTTTGCTTTTAGACGATGTTTTTGCCGAACTTGACCGCTCAAGAAGAGAGGCCCTTGCGAAAATTGTCAGGCAAAAAAACAGCCAAACCTTCGCCGCCACCCCCAGCTTGGAAGATTTGCCCTTTAAGGGAGATTTTTATTTGGATATAGAATCATTTAATTTACTATATTAACACTATGAGTTCAAGTTCTCGCAGACACGACAAAAATATTCTTTGCATGATTATGGCGGGCGGTCAAGGCAGCAGACTTTCGCCCTTAACGCGCGACCGTGCAAAACCAGCTGTGCATTTTGGCGGCATTTACCGAATAATAGACTTTGTGCTAAACAATTTCATAAACAGCGGCGTGTTCAAAATAAAAATTCTAACGCAGTTCAAATCAGATTCGCTCAACAAGCACGTATCTGCGGCTTGGAGCCTTAACCCAAGCACAGGGCAATATGTGGATTTGGTTCCCGCACAAATGCGCACCGGAAACGACTGGTACAGAGGCACAAGCGATGCCATTTTCCAAAACATAAATTTAATAACAGACGAACGCCCAGACTTGGTAGCCATATTCGGCGGAGACCACATATATAAAATGGACGTCAACCAAATGGTGGACTTTCACGTGAGCCACCAAGCTCAATTAACCGTAGCCGCCATTCCAGTTCCCGTAAAAGAGGCACACGAGTTTGGCATCATAGAAGTAAACGATGATGGCCGCATGATTGGTTTTGAAGAAAAACCAAAACAAAACCCAAAGCAAATACCTTGGCGTCAAGGGTGGTGCCTCGCAAGCATGGGCAACTATCTTTTCTCAAGTAAATTTTTAGTGCGCCAGCTTTTGGAAATTCACCACCACAACCCAAAAGCCACGGATTTTGGGCATAACATTCTGCCTTATCTTTACCCAGAATATCCCGTTTATGTTTACGATTTCACAAGCAATTTAGTGAAAGGCGAGCTGCCAAAAACAAAAGGCTATTGGAAAGATGTTGGAACCTTAGATGCCTTTTACGAAGCAAATATGGATATATGCGCACCAGAACCCGTATTTGACCTTTACAACGAAGCTTGGCCTATTCGCACTTACAACTGGAATAGACCACCAGCGAAATTTTCTAGCAATACCGACAATCAGGGTGTTGCTGAGAATTCGGTTGTTTCGGCGGGCTGCATAATAAATGGTGGCGAAGTTATACACTCTGTACTGAGCCCAAGTGTCACAGTTCAAAAAGATGCTTTGGTAGAAGATTCCATAATCTTCCCCGGTGTAACAATAGCACCTGGCGCAAAAATCCGCAAAGCGATTATTGAAAAAGACATTCACGTTCCGGCTGGTTTTGAAATAGGCTACAATCTAGACCGAGACGGAGCGATGTTCCATTTAACCGAGTCTGGCGTTGTTGTGCTGGCTAAGGATACCGTTATAAAGGGAAATTAGGGAGTGGCCAGTGGGATTTATTGAAAAATCTGGCGAGGCTGTTTATGCATTATATTATGAGCTTAGGCAAATAACCTATCTTTTGAGTGAATCCATTTATTGGAGCACGCTTGGGCGTTTTGATAAAATGCGCCTGCCTTTTAAAGGTGCGCTTTCGCTTCAAATGATAAGGCTTGGAAGCACGGCAACCACCATAGTTTTTCTTTTGACTTTTCTAGTTGGCATAACTCTTTCTTTTCAGTCTGCGGTTCAGTTAGAGACATTGGGGGCTGGCGTTTATTTGGTTAGAGGTGTGGCGGTAACTATGTTCATGGAAATTGGCCCGCTCATAACCGCAATTATTTTGGCAGGCCGTTCTGGTTCTTCAATAACAGCAGAAATTGCCTCTATGGTTGTTCAAGAAGAGGTAAAAGCTCTGAGGGTTATGGGCATTCACCCTGTTCAATATCTTGTGTTGCCTCGTTTCCAAGCTATGAGCATATCTACTCCCCTGCTAACTATGCTCGCAGATATTGCGGGTTGCTTTGCGGGCTATTTAATTGCCACTCTATATATTGGGCTTCCAACTTCGCTGTTTTTATCTGAACTAAGAGAGGCTCTTTCAATAATTATTTTGGTTAAATCACTTTTCAAAGGTTTGATTTTCGGGTGGCTAATATCTTTGATTGCCGTTTCAAAAGGTCTATCGGTACGTGGCGGTGCAGATGCGGTTGGAGTTGCAACAACCAAGTGCGTTGTATTTTCCATAACTGCAATAATTCTGGCAGATGCCGTGTTCTCATTTATATTTTATTAAACGTCAGACAATTTTCTAAATTAACCCCAAATGCCAAACTCAACGCCACCTGGACTTGTATCAAAGTACCCGCAGCTCACCAAAATAGCTATGTGGATTCTTTTGGTTTTGCTCATTTTCTGGCTGCGTTCATTTTTTTTGCTGATATTTTTGACATTCGTGTTTTCTTTTGTGCAACATAACTTGGGTGAAAAATTAAAGCAAAAAATAAGAAACCGCCGGATTAGAACCTGCATAATAGGTATATCCATGCTTATTTTGATAAGCGGAACCATATACTTTTTAGCAACAGAAGTTAAAATACAAACCAAGTCTTTTATATCCAATTTCGATAGCTATATAATTGCATTTGACAGTCAATTAAATAATTTAGCAGAATCTTTCCCCGCTTTTGGTCAAATGCTCTCGGATATTGAAAACTATGCCTATTTGGAAAATTCCAGAACAAAATCTCCAACGCTTTTGATTTTGCAGCAAAGTTTTGATTTGCCCTTTGTGGAAAACTCCGGCAGCATTAAAAAAAATCTCTCTGCCGTGATGCTATATTCAGGAAAGCTGATAGGTATAGCTAGTTCCTTTTTATTGTCTATGCTATTCTCCTTCTTGATAATTTTAGACTATCCGAGATTAACCCGTATGCTTGGAAGGCTTGAACGCTCGCGCATAGCATTTGTTTTTCACGAAATTAAACCAAGCATAACTCAATTTTCGGCAATACTCGGAAGGGCTTTAGAAGCTCAATTCTTTATAGCCGTGCTAAACAGCCTTTTAACCGGAATTGGGCTTTGGCTGCTGGGTATTGGGAAATTCTCGGCATTTTTGATTTCAACAGTATTTTTGTGCAGCTTTGTGCCCATTGCGGGAGTGTTTATATCTTCTGTGCCAATATGCATGGTGGCTTTGCAGCATAACGGACCTTTTTTAATGCTTATGGCAATAGGTCTCATAGCCATTATACACGCCATAGAAGCTTATATTTTAAATCCACGTATTTACGGCTCTCATATGCATATGAACCCCGTTATTATTTTGGGGATTTTAACCATATTTGGAAAATTATTCGGTGTGTGGGGGCTAATTTTAGGGGTGCCGCTTTGCAGCTGGTTCTTTAAAGTTGTTTGCTTGCAAGAGAGTATAACGCAAAAAACAACACAAAAAATGCAAAAAGTATAAAAAAATGCACAATTATGCAACTATCTGTTGCATAATTCACTTTTTTTGGATTTTTTTGCTCTGAACTACGTCTAACATTTTAGGAATAAAATGTGAGGTAGTGATGAAAAAGGCATATTTTTGCATAGACGGCTTTTCCTTTAAGCGCATAAGCGACTTTTACAGGTAT
>JAITFN010000084.1 GCA_031281345.1 Candidatus Fibrimonadaceae bacterium | reverse complement strand
TTATAAACATTAATTACCCTATATTTTTAAATTTTTTTTTTTTTATTTTTTGATTTTATACCCAATTTTTTTTTGTTTTTTCTTTACCCCCCCCCCCCCCCCCCCCCATCGCTCCATCTGGAAATTTATGATTTGTGCCTTGTTCGGTTTCGTAATAGCACTTTATTCTGCCGAAAGAAGCGGAGAAGTACAAACAGAGTCTTTAGGGGCGGGTTTTGGTTGTATTGCTGTTTTCGCATTTGCTTACCCAAATTTCTATAAAAGGAAAAAAATGTTAATTGCTATTTCTGCGATAGGGATTTTGGGAGCATGTGGTTTTAAAGAACCATTCTTGTTTCCAATTTTGGCAGCTTCCATATTATTGTGCGAAAATTTGAAAGATTGGTGTTTTAGGTTTTTATTGCCGCTTGGAATAGCAATAATTGTTGGTTTTCTATTATTGCTTATTTTGGGGTGGTTTGGAGATTTTTTACATTATTTTGAATTTATGCAGCAATTTTGGGTAAACAGATTCGGTTCACCATACAAAAGAGCAATGCAATTTTGGATATTGTGGGAAGATATGAATGCTTTTTCCTATGGTTTGGGCTGGATTCTTGTAGTATTGTTATTCTCTCCTTTTATTTTGCATAAAGAAAAATTACCGAATATAGCCATAAAAACATTGGTGGCATTTTTATTAACTTGTTTTGCGGTTGGACTTGGTGGAGAATATTATAATCATCACTTTATTTTTGCTATTCCATTTTATTTTGCTTTATTTGCCCTGCTCTTAAACGCAGAAAAAAATATTAATTTTGCAAGCATAATCTTAGTGCTACTCTCCGTAACTGTACTCAATTTACCAAATTCGAATTTGGAAGTTATTGCAAATAACAAGGAAAGAGTAAGGCGGGAACAATTAAAAGAAGCGGCTTATATAGATACCGTATTAGAGAAAGCCGGTTTTAAACGTTATATGTATTTGGGTAGAAACGGAGAGCAGGTTTATGCTTGGACAACACATTCCCCAGAAGGACCTTATTTTATTCAATATACAGAATGGATGAGAGATATTCCAAAATTTAGAGAAACCGTTTTTTCCATGCTTTTGAATTCGCAATTAGTAGTTATGGGTCAGATTCAAGAACCAGTTAGAAACGCGGTTCAGCCTATTTTGGACCAATATTTTACACTAGAACCTTGGGATAACGTGCTTGGTATTCCCCGCCCAGAGAATACACAGTATAAAATTTATTTCAAGAGAAAATAAAATTCTATATTTATATGGTTATGAAAACTATAAAAAAAATCTTCCGCGAGCCCCTCCTTTACTTGTTGCTACTGCTTACATTAGCATATATAATTGTCACTCCTGCTCGCATGGAATTTTCAAATATAAAATCAACAAGAAATAATAATATTGAAGATATAAAACTGCCATATTCATTTAATGGCGAAAGAAACGAAGAATTTACTATATCTTTTAACTTGTTGGTAAAAAATAAATCCTTTGCGAAATTTAATATAATTCCAGATGATTGCATTCAAGAAATTATAATCAACGGAAAAAAATTCCCATTAGACGGCATCAAAGGGCTTTGCGATTACTCAAAAGGTGCGTATTTTGATTTTTCAAAATATGTTCAAGAAGAATTGAATTTTTTTGAAATTCGCGTACTAAATCGTGGCGAGGTGGGCGGATTGAAAATTCAAACGCCTTATAATGGATTTAAATCACTTTCCTTAATGCACTATGTTTTTACCTTGCTTCTTTTACTCTCTATTGCGTTGATTTTAAGAAAGTTTAAATTCGGCTTCATTGCTATTTCCATTATATTGCTTGGGATAATAGTTCGTTTAATTGTATATACGTATATGGGACCCATGCAAAGCCCTCACGATGTAGAAGCGCATTTGCAATATATACAAATAGTTGCCGAAGAAAAACGCATACCCAAAGGCAATGAATGCTGGGAATGTTTCCAACCGCCTCCATATTACATAGCATCTGCTGTTGTGAAAAATATTGTAGATAGATACGACCCTGCTTTAACTGACAGAATTTTGCAGCAAGTGCAGCTTTTATTTTCTTTTGGATGCGTTGTTTTTGGAGTAGCCTTGATTTTAAATTTGTTTGGAAATAATCGCCTTGCTTATTTAGCCTCTATTGTTTCAGTTTTTTGGACTAGTTTTGCTATAGCCGGACCGCGTATTAACAACGATATTGAATTTTATTTCGGTGCTTTATTTTGCATGTTATTTGCGCAAAGATATTGGCTAAAACATAAAAATTCAGATATATTTTTAGCTTCTCTTGGCGCTTCTATAGCTATCGCTTCCAAATCTACTGGCTTTGTTATTTTGGCAGTTTGGGTTGTGAGTTATATTTTATGTGTTGCGCGTTCTTTAAAAATAGGTTCTCTCCGTACTTTGTTTGCCTCTATATTCACAGTCTTATTGTTTATAGGAATTTCAAATCATAGAACCGTTATAGATATTTTTGAAGGAAAAAAATTTGGTCTGATTGGTGAATCAACTGCTAATAATTTGAATGGTGGATTAAGAGTTAATAATACATTCGGCAATTATTTGTATTTCGATTTAAAAGATTATTTGCTTGTACCAGGCACCTCTGCTTGGGTTGATGAAGGCGGAAGGCAGTATTTTTGGAATTACGCCTTAAAATCGTCTTTGCATTTGTCTCACGATATTGAACTACTTAAATCTTCTGCTGGACGTACGTTTATAACTGCGTTATGCGTTTTTGCCTTGCTTGTTTTTGTGTTTGCCTTGTGGGGTATAATACACGCAAAATACAGAGAATTGCCAGCAGTGTTTTTTACAATATGTTTATTTTCTGCGCTTATGTATTTAAGAATTAGTCTTCCTTATTCTTGTACAAATGAATTTCGTTATATTTTTCCGGTAATTTTTCCACTTGCTTATTTTTCTGTACGTGGAGTGCAAATTTTTGAAAACTTCCGTTTAAAAATACTAGCTTATGCATCTATGTTGATTTTTGCAATTTTGTCATTTTTATTCATAGTTATCCCGGCTTTTTAATATGCAACCCGTATTATCCATAATAGTCCCGTGCAAAAATGAAGAATCTTCTGTTCTGGAATTTTATGCAGAAGCGAATAAATTTGTTCCGGCAGAAAGCGAGTTTGTTTTTATAGACGATGGTTCAACAGACAACACCGCAGAAATTTTGAAAAACCTCTCAAAGAATGATAATAGAGTTCGCTATATTATTTTATCTAAAAATTTTGGAAAAGAAGCGGCAATGCTTGCGGGTTTATCAAAAGCAAAAGGCGATTTTTTAGTTATTATGGACGTGGATTTACAAGATCCTCCAGATTTAATTCCGCAAATGCTTCAAATTACTCAAAGCGGCGAGGCAGACTGCGTTGCAACTAGAAGGGTGAGTCGCAAGGGTGAGCCTATTATCCGTTCTTTTTTTGCTCGCATTTTTTATAAAGTGATGCGGAGAATTTCAGACATAAATATAGTGGATGGAGCAAGGGATTTTAGACTTATGTCTAGAAAATACGCAAACTCTATTTTACTTCTTGGTGAGAGAAATCGTTTTTCAAAAGGCATTTTCCCTTGGATTGGTTTTAAAACAAAATGGTTTGAATACGAAAACACAAAGAGAGTCGCGGGCGAAAGCAAATGGTCTTTTGGGAAGCTTCTTTTGTATTCATTAGACGGCATTTTGGCATTTTCTGCAAAACCTCTTGCTGTAGCAAGCATAATCGGGATATTGATGTTTTTAGCTTCTTGCTTGTCTATATTATTTGTTATTGTGAGGAAAATTATGTATGGAGACCCTGTTAGCGGCTGGGCAAGCACAATATGCATAATTCTTTTTTGCAGCGGAATACAACTACTCACGATAGGAATTTTAGGGCAATACCTGGCAAAAACCTATACAGAGGTTAAAGCAAGGCCGCATTTTATAATCAGTGAAGAGATATAGTATTCCCCGCTACTATAACCCTCATCCCATACACAGGCCCATCTTCCCTCTCCCTATACAAACCCACCGCCTTCACAAAATGCGGAGCTAACTCAAAAGTTGCATACATAGAATTAGACTGCCCATAAAGCCACTCACCAACATCATCGCGGAATTTTTCTATTTCGCCATTTTCCTTTGCCTGCTGCCATTCTTCCTTGGTTGGCAAACGATAACCGGAGCGATTTTCCAAAACTTTTATATTCGGTAGCCAAAAAAGAGAATCTTCTGTGAACACAGGTTTATCATATTGATAAAGCGTATCCAAGCCCTCTTCAATAGACATTTTATTGCACAGGAGAATTGCATCGTAATAACTTATGCCCGTATATAAAAGCTCATATTTGCCAATTTGCAAAGAACTCTCCGAACTAGAAGAAACCGACATTTCTGAACTAGAAGAAATTTCTCCCACAGGGATTTCCACATATTCCAACTGCATACAAGCGATTAAAACCAAACCGCTAGCCACTAGCATTTTTTTCATATCCACATCTCCCATTTAAAAGGTTCAAGATTTTTGCTTCCCAGCCAAAAGTTCTCGGATAGTTTATTGCTCATCGCATTGCCCTCTGCTTTTGTGCTGAATTTTATTTTTATTTTGAAAGGAAATTTCTCTGCGATAAAATTCTTTTTTCTTTTCAATTCAATGCTACGTTCCAAAGAAATGCCTTTAACTTCCACACGCATAGCCTCTGTTATGCCCCTGCAAAATTTTCCTAAAAGCTCTGAGTTGTTCAAATTTGCCTTGCCTAGAACAATGGGATTTGGGTTTTGGGTTCTGAGCGGTTCAAAACAATGAACGGATATTTGGGCAATGGGAAACATTTTTGAAAAAAAACATCTCAAATATTCTGGCGAGAATTTCTCATTGTAAGAGGCAAAGCGATTTTTCCATTTTTCGTTTCCCAACTTTTGCAAGAAAAAAGGACTTTTCTCCAAAATGGCCTCAAATCTCAGCATTGATATTTGGTGTTGCAATGAGTTCAAAAATTCTGAGAGTTCAAGAGAATTTTCATTCTCTGTTCTTACGCCTCTCAAAAAAATATCGGGCAGGGGAGAGTCTGCACCTATTAAGCTCATTTCATTTACGGCGAGCAGAACTTCGTTTTCTTTTGTCTCTGCAAAGTCTATATCTCCAAGCGGATGCTTTAGCGAGTTGCTTGCGACTATGCGGAGTTTTTTGCCGTTTTTCTCCATTAAAAAATTAAATACCCATTCAAAAAAAGAACTCTTTATTCCCATTTCAGCTCCATTCCAAAGGGTTCAATTCGCAAAACGAGTTCAACCAGCATATTGCATATAAAAATTTTTTTGAATAAGGAAAAAAGCATTTCTCCAAATACCTTTAAAATTCCGGGGTTGTCTATGGAACTTAAATTCATGATTATTTTTATATTTGCCGCAGGAACAAGGCAGCCTTTGTGTACTGCGCTTTTGTTTTGCAAAGAGAGGCTTTTTATGCTCTGCACCAAAAAGTTGCGTTTTCCCTGTGTGTTCCAAAGCTGAGTTTCAAGCGCATTTTTTAAAGCGTTGCCTTCAAAAAATTGCAGATAGTTTTTTTGCAAGAGGGCTAGAATTTGCCATTCTGGATATTTGCTGGCTTGTGGCGGCAAATATGGAGTAGCGTTCAACACGGAATAGATTTCGCACATTTGCATTGCAGCATTTTTTGCTTGCAAAGGAGAGCCCTGTTCCAAAGCCACCGCCGCACTTCCATCGCAAACAAGGGCAGATACGGAGAGAGTGTCTGTGCCCTCGGGCAAATTTGCAAAATTTATTTTTTCTGAGCCGTTGTAGCGATGCTGAATTTCTTTGAAATTTGCCTCTCCTGCATTCCCAGCCAAGACGCTGCACAGCTTTAGTATGCTTTGCCTTTTTTCCAGCGCAAGAACTTTCGCTTCAATATCGCCGAAGTTTATTGGTATTGGTTCCAAATTTTGCTCAAAGGAATTTTCTATTGGCAAAACATTTAGTTTAAAATTTTCTGCGTTTATATTGGAGAAAATTTCTTTTGGGATTTTTTTTGAAAAGCGAAGTACGCTGGGCAATTCTTCCATATAAATATAGCGGAATTTTTCTTCAAAGCAAAAAAAATCTCGGCAAAGTTCCCAGGGATTTTGCGGTTTTGAGGCTATATGGGGCTTGGGGGCAGGGCTTGCGTATTCCAAAATCGAGTGCCACAAATTCCAAGCGAACTCGCTTTCGCCGTCAATGTAAATAATCCAAGGTCCGCTACCGCTACTTTCAAATTCAATGCAGTCAAATCCCCCAGAGTCTTGCGTGGCTTTGGCAGATACAATTTTTTGTGCAGGGTTTAATGCGTGGCCCCCTGCAACCCGCCAAAAGAATGGTTTTTCCCTTGGGTTTTTGCTTTTGGAGCATAGCAGTGAGCCGCACGGAATTTCCCTTTTTTGGTTGTCGTTTGTTGAGGGAATAATTTGCGCAAGCGAGCAGCACGGGAGCGGGAGCAGCAGTTCTGGTGCAACACTCTCCACAAAATCCCGCGCAATCTCATTTTCTGCCTCCGCCATCTCTTGGCGAATTCTAGCGGTTAGGGCAGCAAGCCCAGACAAAATTTCTGTTTGGTTCAAAATGAACCTCATTTTTGAGATAAAACAATTTTTTATCTGCCGATATAATAAAACGCTCCCCTTGGATTCAAATATAGTAAATTAAACAAAATGCTGAACCTAATCCTTAAACTCCTTGTCCTCTCTTGGCGAGTGAAATTTGAAGGGCCTTTGCCAGAGGGTTCTGTTGTGATAGGTTTGTGGCACCAAGATTTGCCGGCTTGCCTCGCGGCTTTTAAATATAGGAATATAGCGGTTTTGATTAGCAAAAGCGATGATGGGGCTAAGTTTGCAAAACTCTCCAAAAGCCTTGGATATGATGTTTTTAGAGGGTCGGGGAGCAGGGGGCAGAGCGAGGTTAGGCATTTGCTAAAGGCTTTGGGGGAAGGTCGCTCAGCGGGCATGGCTTTAGACGGACCAAAGGGACCTGCGCTCGTGGCAAAACCTGGTGCGGAGTGGCTTTCTCGCAAGGCTATCAAGCCGCTTGTGGAGGTTAGTGTAAAATATAGCTGCGCCATTAGGTTAAAAAAATCTTGGGACAAAACCTTTATCCCATTGCCTTTCAGTAAAATTTCTATATTCTTAAATAAAAGAATATGACGTTTTGGATTACTGGCAAAGGTGGGATGCTTGGGCAAGATTTGTGTGCTCTAGCAAAGCAAGACTTTAAAATTTTTGAAAGCGACAGAGAAGTGGATATAACAAACGAAAACTCTGTTATGGATTATATCCACGCAAATAAACCAGACATAATAATCAACTGTGCAGCATATACCGCCGTTGATAACGCAGAAACACAAACAGAACTGAACCACAAAATAAATGCATTTGGTCCAGAGGTTCTGGGAAAATGCGCGGCGAAAGTGGGCATAGGTGTTGTGCATATTTCCACAGATTATGTTTTGAGCGGAAAGGCACCCACACCGCTAAAAGAAGATGCACCCATAAACCCAATAAATGCCTACGGCAGCGCAAAAGCAAAGGGAGAGTATTTGCTCGCAAATTCAAACCCACTACACTGGATAATTCGCACCGCTTGGCTTTTTGGAATAAAAGGAAAAAATTTTGTAAACTCAATGCTAAACCTTATGAGAACAAAAGAGCAAATCTCCGTTGTGAACGACCAATTTGGAAACCCAACTTGGACTTGCGATTTGGCCGCGGCTGTGCTGAAGATAGCAGAAAATCCCAAAAACCCTGGCATCTATAATTTCACAAACGAGGGCATTGCAAGCTGGCACGAATTCGCTGTGGAAATACAAAAACAGGCTCTTGAAAAAAAATTGCTAACCAAAGCTATACCCGTGCTGCCAATTTCAAGCTCCGAGTGGAAGAGTGCAGCAAAACGCCCCTTGTGGTCTGCTTTGGATAAAACCAAAATAAAAGAAAATTTTAATGTGCAAGTACCTTTATGGCAAAATTCACTCTCTAAATACTTGGCTCTTGAAACATGAACAACTCTTGCAACGTAGTTTCTGCTTTTTGTACGGCTGCCGTTCAAGAGAGAATATTATTTTTATACGACAGTTTGAAAGAACAGGGACTTTTGCCTGCAGAAATAAACTATAAGCAGAGCAGTTTCAACACAAAAAACAATAATCTGTTCTTTGTTTCTTTTAACCAAAACACAAAGCCGGGCTTAGAAAACCTTATGAGCAGAGTGGATTTCAAAAAAAGCCAAATTGTTATTATTTCTTGCGAAGAGGAAAATTATTTTGATTTTGCGGTTGAGTACGAAATATGCAACATAGTGCACGTAAACAGATTAGATGAAACAACGTTGCTTGGAATAACCAAAAGATTTTTGAGGCAAGATTTGTGCTTGGAGCCTTTTTTTGAGCATAGGGAAAAAATTTTTGACAAACAATATCTGCTCTCTGGCAATATTTGTACGCAAAACTTGGTAGAAACCACCTTTGAGGATTTTATAAATGAAATTCAAAACCCTGTGAAAAATACGTTTATAATAAATTGCCACGAGTTGGTGACAAACGCTCTTGCTTATGGAGTTTTGGGCATAACTTTCAATGATAGGGATAAAAGAGTTCACGATATTGGAAAATACGTGGACATTCCGGCAGGCAAAGAAATAACAATTCACTTGCTTATGAACGAAGATGTGTATGGAATATCTGTTACAGATAAATCAGGTACTTTAACTACAAAAAGAATTTTGGAACGCATAAGGCGGCAGTGCATTGTTGCCGGAGAGACCATTCCGCAGGGAATAGAAGACTACACTGGGCGAGGGCTTGCCATTTTGAGCCACCACGGAACTTTGGTTTTTTCGATTAAGCCAGGTGAATTCACCTCTGTTTCTTTAGTTAGCCACACCAAGGAGCCATTTGAAAAAAAGTTCATTTCCATTTTGGCAACAGAATTGTGATGGCATATCTTTTACTTTGCAGGGTTTGGAATGCTTTGTTTGCAGCGGGTGTGTGTGCGTATTCCTTTTTTATTGTTAAAAATAATTTTGAAATAAATTACTCTGATGTTCTCTTTCTCTCGCTTGGCATATTTTTTTTGGTGTGTTTTGCCAATGCCCACAACGATATTATAGATTTTGAAATAGATAAAATAAACCGCCCAAATAGACCCTTGCCCAGTGGCAGAATAAGAATCAAGGCGGCTTACAAGCTGCTTGGCATTTTGCTTTTTTTCACCATAACTTTTAGCCTGCTTGCAGGGTTTAAGTTTGCGTTTTTGTTTTTAGCTGCTGCCTCTCTTTGCTTTGCATATAACCGTTTGCTCAAGGGCTTGCCTTTAGTTGGGAATTTCACTGTTGCCTTGCTTTCAACAATGCCTGTGGTTATCCCTGTGATAAATTTTGGCTTGCCTCAGAGAGAGCTTTCAATGCTTGCATTTTTGGCTTTTATGCTCACTTTTGCGCGTGAAATAACAAAAGACATAGAAGACATGGAGGGCGATAGGTCAAAAAACTTAAAGACCTTTCCTTTGCTAACTAGCATAAATCTCTCTCTTGCCCTTGTTTTCATAATCCATTTTCAGTGCCTTTTGCAAATTGCCATATTCAACCCCTTTTTGCTTATTTGGGCAGCCCCTTTTATGGCGATATCCATTATTTTTGCGGTTTTAAAGAAGTGGAATATCTCTCAAAATATGCTTAAATTGGCGATGTTGGGGTGTTTGGCTGCCTTTTTACCCCTTTAAAATCACACAAAAAAGCCCTTTTTGAGCTAATTTTCACAAAAAACTTTCCATATTAGTAAAAAATATCTATATTTATGTTGGGAGTACTATGACCATACCAGAGCAGCAACATATTAAGCGAGAAGGCTATTCAGAAGCAATGCGTTACATTGCTAATGCTAAAGACTATTTGCAAAAAGCTGGTATGGATAATAATGGTTGGTACAAAGACAAAAAATATGTACGCACCGCTTGTGGCACTGCATATAATGGACTTTTGGAAGCTCTGAAAGTTTATTTAAAGTTAAAAAATCCTGAAGTCCTTAAAACCAAGGAACGCAAAGATATTGATTTTTACAGAAAACATTTAGCAAAAGACAATAAAAAAATGCTGAATACATTGAATTCCGCATATAGCATTTTGCATATATACGGCTATTACGAGGGAAATGAAGATCCAATAATGATTAAATTAGGTTTTCAAAGAGCAAAAGAAATTATTGATTTAATAAAGCCGGTGGGGGCAACACAATGACCAAGAAAACTCACCAAGATACTAACCAAGAGAATTACGCACAGGTTGTGCGTTATCTTGATAATGCTAAGGAAGATTTGCAGAGAGCTGGGAAGAACGATGATGGTAAGAATTATAAAGACAAAAAATATATTCGCAGGGCGAGCGGAACAGCTTATAGCGCGGTGCTTATGGCAGTTGATATTTGGCTTGGTAAAAAAGGTATTTTTCCTACAAAAAAAGATCGCAAATCCATTGACTTTTATAGAAATCATTTGAGAACATTAGACATGAAAATGCTGAATTATTTGAATTTGGCCTATGACACACTCCATTTGAGCGGTTACTACGACGGTAATCTCTCTAGAGGGAATATAGCAGATGGCTTTGAAGCAGCAGATTTTATTGTCAAAAGAATTCACCCATACCCGGAGGCTCTATGAACCCCGTAAAAACGCTGTGTTTTACACTTTCCCTGGTTGCTTTGCTTGCTACAAGTGCAGCAGCTCAAACCTTGTACTTTTATCCACCAGACGATGCCAAATGGATAGCGGGCAGAAGCTATATCTCGCAAGGGTCTGCGGCTACAGCTGTTGCTCTGGACTTGGTGTCAACTGGAAATAAGTGCGGCTGGTATAGTGCTTCTATTCCCAGCAGTTCTCCGCTGAGGAACTTTGCTCAGTTTTGGCTTGGGAAACCCGGCATAGATAGAATTGGCCCCAATGGTATTTGGTCAAAGGATTTTGAACCAAGTGACGATTTTAGTGCTGTGGGTGGCGTTTTTAGACTAGGAGAGATATTTGAACATTTTGGTGTTAGTGGCACAGGTAGCCTTTATGTGGTTGCAGACGAACTAGACCCAAATGATGAATGGGCTGGCTGGTACACCACAGACCCTACTATCGCAAATCCTGAGTATAACACCCAAACGCGTTGCGAATGGAAGCTTGCCGCCTTTATATACGATACCGACCCATCAGTTCACCCAGATTTTAGTTGCGGCTCGTGGGTAAAAGGTCTTGACGAAGGCAACGGACCTAGCACCAAAGGAACATGCGAAGAAGGCCCGCAAGCCTACGACGGTGCAAAAGGCAACCTAAAACCCTTATGCACGGGTGTTGTCTTTGGTTTGGCGGCGCCAACATTGGGCGATGACAGAAAAATCAAATGCGGTAACTGCACAAAGAATGGTTGCTGGAAAGATGCGAGTTGGTTCGAAAAAGCCTTTACGCCAACTGAGGGCGTTAATGTTAGGCGTTGCTATGATATGCCCTTTACTCAGGTAAAAACAGGCAAAGCCCAGGGTAGTTTTGAATTTGACAGCGATAAAATGGCACAGACCGGCAACAACAACAGGCTGATAGGCGGCTTTTTCCCAGAACTCTTAAATAGCAGAGGCTCAGACGATTATAGCAAATGCTCCTCTTGCGACACCAAACGCTCGGCAGATAGATTCCCTCCTAAGGTAAAAGCACTAACCAAGGAAATTTTTGATGACTACAACAGCAGAGAGGGTGATTTCAAAGACGGAGACACTCCAAAACTAGGAGCATTTGGATTAACACCCGCTGGTGATGTTATTTATGATTGGAATGCAAGAAATGACGCTAATACCACCAACCCTAATTGGGGACCTTGGTATTTGCACGGAGACAAGGCACTCAAAAATACTTATGGTGACAGTAAAACAGAGTATGATGCAGGTGCCAAAGCTAACCAGCACTTCTGCTTTGAAAGCCATGCAGATTTTTATTATGACCCTTCTCAAGAGTTTTACTTCAGTGGTGATGATCCAATTTGGGTTTACATAGATAAAAAGTTGGTTATAGATTTGGGTGGCTCTCACATGGCGGCTCCGGGTCACGTAAAATTGAGTGATATTACACCAAAATTAGAAGAAGGCAAACTTTATCCAATAGATATATTCTTCTGCGACCAACGTACAGTTAATTCCAATGTGCGCATAACAACCAATATGTATGTGGTGCAAAAGAGTGCTTTCTCTCAGGAACCTGACAATGCTCAAAACGTTATGTGCGCGGCCATCACCGGCGGTTCTGAATGTGAAAGCAAAATGAGCGGTGGCGGCACAGAAGGCAGGATGTGTGGCAAGCAACTTATAGATGGTGGCTACACTGTTGATTTCTATATGGTAAACCGCGTGACCAAAGAAGTGGTATATCTATCTGGTCCAGCTAGAAGCGATGGCACAAGGTACCCTACTTGCATCGACAACGGAACCACTGGTTTTCAATGCAACGGTGCCAATGGCATAGTGGTGAACAATGCTGTTTATAAATGCGGTGGCAGGTTCGCGTGCAGAGGTAGCGCAGAGGCAACTGCCAATGTTGGAATACAAGGAAGCTTTAACGTATATGCTCGCTTGATGAACGCAAACGGCACGCCTGTAACTGGTGCCAAGGTTCTTTTGATAGATTCCTTTAAAGGCGAATCCAATGACCGCATAGTTTGGGGTCAGATGGTTGGCGATAATGGCACTAATTTTGGCACTTTGAAAAATGCCTATGGCGGAAACGCCGTTCAGAGCCAAGACGTGGTTGCTGGCAAATGGATACCCGTTTACATAAGCACCGGTCGCTGGGGAGGCGAAAACGCATTTGAATATGACGATGACCCAGAAGTAGCTGGCCACGGGTACAAGCTCACGGTGCTTTCTGGCGGCGCAGGGCTAACGATATACAAAGAAAAAGGCGGCTCTCCAATAGGCACAACCAGCGCAACTGGAACTCTCCCTGCAAGCGGAGTAGATACCCTTTGGGTAAAAGCAGATTACGATATAGGCGAAAAGTCATTCTCTTTGAATGTGACTGGAGAAGGTTCAGCTTCGCCCTCAATGATAATCAATGTTAAACAGCCACGTCTTGAATTCAGAGCAGATGCCACTGGTGGCGCAGTCAATCCAAGTGGCTGGGCTAAATGGGGAGCAGGAAGTCCGCCAAAGCCCCCTGTTGTTGGCAACCCGTTGGATGTTTATATTGTGGCTGTAGATCCGGTTACAGGGGACGTTTGCGAGCACTGCGACTTCTCTATAACACAAAAAAGCGAAGCTGTGGGCACCTGCAAATCTCCTATTGCAAATCCCCTTGTTCGTGGCGATAAATTAAAATTGGAAAGCGGCAGATTGAACACATATATGCGCGGCCAAGACGATACCGGCGCGGATGGATGCACTGCCACTTGGAAAATTTATGGAGAAAGCGATGAAACCAACGCTCAATGGACTCTGCTCAGATTCAGAGAGTCTCCGGTGCCTGTACCCATGGATAACTACATTTACGATAGAAACGGCGATGGCATTGGAGATAAAGTTGAGATTAAATTCAACAAGTCTCTCATAAGCAAAGGCGATAGCTTGTATCCTATTCTTTTGGAAGTGAATTGGGACGGAACTCCGCACTATTTCTACTACAAAGACAGAGGCTACACAGTGGAACAACTGAAAGACGGCGACTTTGTAAAGGGTCTCTACAAAGATGCTGGCTTCCTTTCGGCAAATGCCGCTTACTGGAAAAACAGCGGTTTCTTGAAAGACAGCGTCACTTTAGTAATTGAAACAGACGAAAAGTTCTCCAAGGATGTTCTAACAACTGGAACGGGCAAAGTTTCTGCCTACATACCATATATTGACACAGAATGTTCTGCAGTTAATTGCAATGTGGACAACGCGTTCTCGTATAGCACTAGCGCATACGACTTGAGAGACAGAATTGCGCCTATTGTTGTTAAAGCCGAATATGTTTATGCTTCTAACAACAAAGGAGACTGCGAGGGTAGCAGTACTTGCAAAGAAACCTTTACCATTTGGTTATCTGAGGCTGTGTTTGCTGGTCCGGATGCTTCTGGAGATTTGGTGAAGAATCCCTTTGGATATTGCTTGGGTCACAGCCAGGGAAAAGCCTGCCCAACAACCAAAATATCCTTAGAACAGAGACAGAGCCAGAATGACAACAGCATTCCTGACTGGCCTTGGGCTTGGGAAGTACCCGGGGCAGAAAGCTATTCATATAGCGCTAGCTATAAACAGAGCAAGAAGGGGCTAAACACAATGGCTCAGCCAGGTGAAGCCAAAGGCGATAGCGTTATTGAATTGATTTATTATGCCAACGGCACAAACGGCTCAGTGCACTCGCCAAAAGCAGACGACTGGGTAAAACTCCGCGGCGATTTCAAGGTATTCCAAGATGCCCAAGGCAACACCTTTAACCCAAGGGAAAGAGGCGTGCTGGTAACCGGAAGCAATCCTTCTAAGAAGAAGCCCATTCATATTAGCCAAATCAAGCCGGGTAGCCCATCTCTTAATGGAACATTCGATGGCGACAGAAATGGCGACCCATGGTTCCCCAACTGGATTGGCGGTGAGGCTAAGGAGTATGGCAAAAACAATCTGTTCAAACCCGGAAATATAACAGAATTTTTGCCAGTGCCAAAGCACATCAACAACACCAAAGACGTTATGCAGTATTATCCCAGCTCGGTAGGAACCCTCTTTGACATTGCCGATAACTTCCGCAATGAAGTGGGTAAACTTATGGATGTTTGCGATACTTGCTCCGCTCGCTACTTCGTACCCAGAGACGGCAATATGAACAATAGCTCTGAGGCCAATATGGAGCAGCTCAGCGATGCCAATGTTGCTAACTTTGTAACCGTAAAGGCAAGTGCATACTATCACACCAATCTAGGCAACTACACCGCGCATAGAGACCCAGTTACCGCAAAATGCACAGATCCGATATTCAAAAATGCAGAAGATGCTGGCAACTGCTACACCAACGAATACAACTACTATTTGGCTTGGGATTTGAAAGACAATAAAGGTAGAGCTGTTGGAGCTGGTGCTTATGTGGGAATAAGCAAATTCTGGATGGAATTAGCGTATTTTGAAAAGACCAAGGATGGTAGCTTCAAAAAGAAGACCAAAAAGCTAAGTGAGCAAGAGTTTATAGAAATGTTTGGAGTTAAGAGAACTAGATAGATTTCTATATTTAAAGTGAGGTGATTATGAAAGCAAAACTCTCTTTTTTGGCGCCCCTGAGCAGAGGCTTGGCATTGTCCTTGAGCTTGGGATTGGTGATAACCCTTGTGCTCGCTGCTTGCGGTGGCGATAGCGGCAATAATCCTAAACCCGAACCTGGCCCTGGCTACAGCAGTGGTGGCGTTGCACCTCCCAAAGATGCGGAAAATTTAAAGATAGATGGTTTTAAACTAACTCTTGACGGTAGCCCAATTCCTACTCAGGTGATAATAGATGGCACTGTCTGGGGCGCGGGTGATAACCTTATAGTGAAGGTCACCTATTCAATTCCGGGTGGCGACAACAGTTGGATTAAATATCAACGCTCACCGTTGCCTAGCAATGGAGTTGTAAACGTTGACAGGCAGAGGAGTTTTGACTTAAACGATGCCAAGATAGATTTAAAGAACGAGAACATACCTTGTGGCAGGGAATTTGCTGTCAATGTAGAAGCCCGTAGCGAGTTGGATAGCGTTGCAACAAATGGCGGAACCTTTACAAAAGAGTGCGCTTTGACCCCCTCTTCGGGCGTAGAGCTTTCCTCTTCTTCTGCGGCTTCGTGGAAATTTGGTACACCAATAGAAGGTCAGGCTTACGGCCAAATAGACTACCCCATAGGTACCGGTAGTTTTAAGATACTAGAAGACCCAGACAATGTACCACCTAATGGCCAGTTTAATTTGGTTGACCAGCCAGACGTTAAAATCACCGGTGGCAAAATCAAGCTAGTTACACCGTGCAAAGACGATGGCACATCAGCAGGTACGGATGGCGATGTTCAAGTGGGCACGGCATATTCCAGCAAAGAGGGCTGTTTAGGAAGCACTCCTGCTACAAGTACTAACTTGACTCAGATAGATGGTCTTGAAGGATTACAACCGAAACAAGACTATTATCTAATTTATTTAGACGGTAGTGACAGCGTATATCTATTGTTCTTTACAGCTGGTGAAGGTGGTTCGGTATCAAAGTACCCATTAAAATACATCTACTGGCAAGCAACAGAGAAACCATAAGGGGGAACTATGCAAAAGAAACTGAGATCATTGTTCATAGTTGCCAGCTTGAGTTTAGCTGCATCTCTTGTCATAGTCGCTTGCGGCGATGGTATTCCCGATATACTTGCTGATTTTAGGCAAAACGTGGATGTTTCGGAAAACGAAATGAAGGACAAAATAGGAGATGTTATGGAGAAAAGTCCAGAGCCACCTCCTCCTCCTGTTAGCAGTGAGGCACCTCCCAATCCTGGCAGCAGTGCAGCACCTCCTAATCCTGGCAGCAGTGCGGCACCTCCTAATCCGGGTAGCAGTGCGGCACCTAATCCGGGTAGCAGTGCTGGCGGCACCTCCAGCGCAGCGGCACCCAGCTCAAGCAGCACGCCCAAAAGCAGTGCGGTTGCAGCTACAGGCAAATGCAGAGAGAACCCGAACTCTAACACCCCCCCGAAAGCAGGTTTCACCTGTGGCTGGGAAGGCTATTCAGCAACAAAGATTTTAACTCCGGGCACAAAGCTAAAACCCGCGGCACATACCTTGCCAAGTGGTTGCACTTCTGTTAATTGGAACTTTGCACCAGATACCTCAGGCATGATTATAAATAATGCTTGTAGTGCACTCCCTGCAGCTGGTGAGTCTGCTCTAGGTTCATCAAGATACGTGCTATTCGCCGAACTAGAATGTGACGATGGCAAGCACATAAACGCTTGCGATCCAAAAACAGGTTGGTCATCCCAACCAGCACCTGTATTTAGTGATAAATCGAGATGTGAGTGGGAGAAAAACCCAACAACCACAGCAAGAGGCGGAACACCAAAGAAAGGGACAATCGAAGTAGTAGATGCCGCCAATCCAAAAATTTGCGGCAACAATCCCACTATTGTATATAAATACGATGGCGGCAAAGATTGGCCAGCAACTGGAATTCTTCCAGAATGGAAAAACTGGAAGAGACCGAAAAGCGAAACTTATAACATTGAAGCAGTCCTCAACTGCCCAGCTTATAGCCAAACTGTTTCACTTGCTTGCCCGCCATTGGAAGTAAACGCTGGTTCGGATTATATAATAGAATGTACTGGTGACTGGAATGCTGCAGCTTGTGGTAACAAAAATTCAGCTACTCTAAAACAAGATGAGTGCGTTGAAATAAATGTTTTGGGTTTAGACAAGTCACATCAAGTTGGTGTAGATTTAGTAATGAGATGTCAGGCGGCAGGAAGTGAAAACGAGGCTAGTGTGTCTTATACCCTATCATTGAATGGTGGAACGGGAGTAAAATGTACTGGTAGCTATTCTTGTAATAACACTGTCCCAATAGGAAAAACAAAGTCGGGCGATAATGAGTTCGGAACTCTGTGTTTAACTCAACTTGCTGGCAAAAGTAGCGTTAAATGCGATTTTGGTCAGTAAGCTAAAAATTGTCTCCTCCTCCCCTGGGGGTGGGCGAGGGGGAGATTCTTTTTTTTTCTTTTAGCTATTTTTTTTTTCACTTTTCCCCTTGCTTTCCTCTAAATTATTTACTATATTATAGGTGGAGGCTTTGGCTTTTATGAACGACTTCTGCGGAATTGGACCGCAGTTCTTTCATAAAAGCTGGAGCCTTTTCTTTGTTTGCATATTTTAGCAAACCATCTTTTTCCCATTGTAAAATATCCTTTACTTTGTCTTTTGGGTAAAGGCTTCTAATAGAATTTATTTCAATAACTCCCGTTCTATCACTGCCTTTCTTATGGTTTATCTCCATAGCCACGACAAAATTAACGCCCTTGCTTTGCAACTCGGTTAAAATAACCTTGCTCCCTTTTCTTGTTTTGCTATCAAAAATCATAATAGGGTCTTGTATCGCATTAGGCAGGTCTTTTATTTCCGATAGCTCAAATGGATGTGAATTTTTGTAGTTCGGATCTGATTTTTTTGTTAAGGTTGCTGCATTTATTTCAATAGGCAAGTCTGGTATTCCTGCATTCTGCAGAATATCCCCAGGTCTGCCAAGCTGGTAAATATGCCCTTTAGGCAAGTTTCCATTTATTTGAGCTTCCAATTCATTGTTAAATTTTTCATTCATAGCTTTTGGAGAATTTAAAATATAAGAAATAAGAACCCTATTTTCAACATAAATGTGAAAAATTCACAATTATGCAACAGATAGTTGCATAATTACGATTTTTGGGAAAAATTTCCGTTTTTATCGGTAAATAAATTCTGTTCCTCTACTTGTGTGCCATATCCCCACTATGTATATACATTCCTCTTGTTCTATGTAGTAAATGTAATATGGAAATTTTCCCAATAGCATTTTACGCATATCATTAAAATACTTTGTTCCTATTTTTGGTTGTTTTTCTAGTAGCTTTAAAATTTGTTTGAAATGGCTATACATTATTCTAGCTTGTTTTATTGATTTTTTTGCTATGTAGGCTAATGCTTCATTTAACATTTCTTCACATTCTAACGAGGTAATAGCGGGTTTGATTTTTACTTCATCGTCATTTAAGGTAGTAGCCATTATTAAATTTTTCCATTACTCGTTTGTCTAATTCTTCCATAGTTAAGGTTTCTCCACGTTTACACTGCTCTAAGCTTTTGCTTAATCTGCGGTTTAACTCTATTTCGTCACTTGCCATAGCGTTTGCTATTTCCGTTTCATTTACCATTATTTGTGTTGCTGCCATAATTTTACCTCTACTTAAAATATAGAAAGTTATAACCCTATTTCCAACATAAATATAAAATCTTCACAATTATGCAACAGATAGTTGCATAATTACGATTTTTGGGAAAAATTTCTCTTATACTTTTCCCTTATCAAAACCAAATCTTTTTTGTAAGGATTATCTTTGAAATCTGCGAAAGCCCAGTTGGTTGGGATAAAATTGCCTTTTGAATAGGTCAAAATCATATCCAGCCAAATACCACCCCCTGCGTAAAGCTTGAAGGGACCTCGCTTTGTTGAAGGGAGAACAATTTTATCAAAATCCATATAGCCAACGTCTATGTTCAACGTGCGGCCGCCATTCTCGTTTTTTAGAATGTTTTCTAAGTCAATGGCTTTGTTTTTATAAGTGCCTATGTTTTCTGGCTCAATAAGGCCTTCAAAAGAAATCACGCACCTGTGCAGATTATCGCCCATTTCGGGTTGGTAGTAATCAGTTTTGTTGAATGGAAAAAATTTGCCCTTATGTTCCAAATTGCCAAAACAGCTGGATAATTCATTGACCCAGATATCTTCAAAAAAATTTTGGGGCGCAATAACAAAAGCTATAAGTTTGGCAAATTCCATATATTGAAATTAGTAAATCCCCCTGGCTACTATAGTAAATCCCTGCAATTATGCAACTATCTGTTGCATAATTTGTTTTTTTGGGAAAAATGTGGTAACGGTGGCAGAAATTTTGTATATTTAAAGTAGGATTCCTCATGGAAAATGTTTTTAACATATTAAGCGCAGAAAATGTGAGAACACTAGCAACGCTAGTGTCTATTTTTTGCGTTTATGTGCTTATGAGAAGCCAATTGAAAGAAGTAGAGCATTCTCTCAACAAGCGTATAGACGGCCTTGAGGTTTCCCTGAATAAGCGTATAGATGATGTTGAGGTTTCTCTAGGCAAGCGAATAGATGAACTAAAATACAATGATTTTGCCCATTTGAGTAGTGACTTTGCTCATTTGAGCAGTGCCTTTGAAGCTTTGACTTACGTCCTTGAGAAAAATGGCTTGCTATCAAAAGAAGACAAGGAATTCGTGGATAGCCGGCTGGCGCATTAAAATGTAAGGGTTGTCTTTGAAATTTTCTAAATTCCTAACATGGATTCTTCTAATTTTATTAAAGATTTTATAGTTGAAGATTTGGGCAATAAACGCTATAGTTCCGTGCATACAAGGTTTCCGCCAGAACCAAACGGATATTTGCACATTGGCCACGCAAAGAGCATTTGCATAAACTTTGGCATTTCAAAACAATTTGATGGTATATGCAACTTGCGCTTTGACGATACAAACCCCACAAAAGAAGATGTTGAATATGTGGATAGCATAAAAGAAGACGTTAAATGGCTTGGCTTTGACTGGATGGAAAATGAATTTTACGCAAGCGACTATTACGGCTTGTGCTATGAGTTTGCCGAGCAGCTTGTTTTGGCAGGCAAGGCTTATGTTTGCCACTTAAAAGGCGATGATGTTGGCAAATATAGAGGCACCCTCACAAGCCCAGGCAAGGCAAGCCCTTGGCGAGACAGGCCAGCCAGCGAGAGTTTGGAGCTTTTCCACAAAATGAAAGCAGGTGAGCTAGAAGAGGGAGAAGCCTTTTTACGCGCAAAAATAGATATGGAAAGCCCAAATATGAATATGCGCGACCCTGCAATTTACCGCATAAAAAAAACAAGCCATCACCGTACAGGCAACGAGTGGGTTGTTTACCCCATGTACGATTATGCGCACCCAATAGGTGACTGGATAGAGGGCATAACCCACAGTATATGCACACTTGAATTTGAAGACCACCGCCCACTTTACGAATGGGTACTTAATGAAATTAAAGCTCTGATAGATAAGGGTTATACTCCAAGCTGGAAAATGCCCTCTGCGCTCCCGCGCCAAATTGAATTTGCCCGCCTCAATTTAACCTATACGGTTATGAGCAAAAGGCTTTTGAGGGAATTGGTTGAAAATAAATGCGTTCTTGGCTGGGACGACCCTAGAATGCCCACGATAAGCGGACTTCGCCGCAGAGGTTATACGCCAAGCTCCATTCGCGAATTCGCAGACAGAATTGGAGTTGCCAAAACAGATAGCATGGTGGATATTCAGCTCCTTTATTTTTGCATAAGAGAAGAACTCAATAAAAATGCGCAAAGGGCTATGGTTATTTTAGATCCTTTGAAAGTTGTGATAACAAATTGGGAAGAAGGCAAGGAAGAAATTTTTGAAGCGGAAAATAATCCAGAGAATTTGGAGATGGGTGCAAGGAAAATAGTTTTTGGCAGGGAAATTTACATAGAACGTGAAGATTTTATGGAAAATCCTCCAAAAAAATACTTTAGGCTTTCCCCGGGTTCAGAAGTTCGCTTAAAAGGTGCGTATTACATTCGTTGCGAGCAGGTTGTTAAAGACGCTGGCGGAAAAATAACTGAATTGCATTGTACCTACGACCCTGAGAGCAGGGGAGGCGAAACCGCAGATGCCCGCAAGGTGAAAGGAACCCTGCACTGGGTTAATTGCGTGTCTGCAATTGATGTTGAGGTTAGGTTGTTTGAAAATCTTTTCACCTTAGAAAACCCCGGTGCAATTCCAGAAGGTAAAAACTATATGGACTATGTGGATAAAGATTCCATGATAGTTAAATGTGCCAAAGCAGAACCATTGCTTTTGGGTGCAAAGCCTTTTGACAGGTTTCAATTTGTTAGGCACGGTTATTTTTGCGTTGATTACAAAGACTCTGCTCCGCAAAAGCCTGTGTTTAACCGTATAGTAAATTTGAAGGATAGTTGGGGCAAAATTTCTCAAACATAACATCGGCAAAAACGCTTTCGCTTTGGTTGAGTGTTTTTTCCAAGGGGCAATAAATGCCTGCATAGCCTATCAATTTTTTATCGGTTTTCCAGCGGCTGTCTATGCCCGTAGAATTTTTGCAGGGAGAATCCCAGCCAATCAGCAAGCTTTGGGTTTTGCATCTCTTGGCGTGTTTGAAAATGTTTGAATATTGCCCCTGAGTTGTTAGCAAAATAAAAATATCGTATTTTCTGAGTGCTCTTGCTATTATCCAGTCTGTGAATATGTTTTTGTTGGGTTTTGGTTCTAGGGCATTTACTCGTTCAGAGTAATGAACTTTATAGCCGCAGTCAATTAGTTTTTGTTCAAAAGCTTTTTGCGAACTTTCACCAGGGTGGTAAAAATGCTTTTCTATGTCTAGTTCTTCTGTGCTGCAATTCCAGTCTAGCCGCCGCGTTATTTCAAAGCGCAAGTAGGTTTCTATTGCGGCTATGCTAAGTCTGGAGCGTACCCTGTGCTCATACCTGTAAAAGTCGCTTATGCGCTTAAAGGAAAAGCCGTCTATGCAAAAATATGCCTTTTTCATCACTACCTCACATTTTATTCCTAAAATGTTAGACGTAGTTCAGAGCAA
>JAITFN010000056.1 GCA_031281345.1 Candidatus Fibrimonadaceae bacterium | reverse complement strand
TCTTTGTCTGCGGTTAAAACTCCGGCATCGTATTCGCTAAGTCCAAAATCCTTTTCAAATCTGCCACGGCGAACATCGGGAAGTTCGGGCATACTCAGCTTTATGCTCTCCACCAAACTTTTCTCTATAAAGAGCCTCAGCAAATCTGGCTCAGGGAAATATTTGTAGTCGTGGGAGTCTTCTTTGCTGCGTATCACTGTGGTTTTATTTTGGTGCACGTCATAGCGTTTTGTGCATTGCTCAACTTCCTTGCCGCTATCCAAAGTTACAGCCTGCAATGCCATTTCGGCTTCAAGTGCTTTTTGTAAATTTGAAAAGCTGTTCAAATTTTTTATCTCTGCCCTTGTGCCATAAGGTGCATCATCGCTTTTGCGAATGGATATATTGCCATCGCAGCGCATATTTCCGTTTTCCATATTGGCATTGGAAACGCCAGTGTATTCCAAAATCTGTTTTATTTTTTGCAAAACCAAAACCGCATCTTCGGGGCTACGGATATCGGGTTCGGTCACTATTTCGCAAAGCGGGGTTCCACAGCGATTTGCATCAAAGTGCGAACTTTCTGGCGAAAAATCGTGAACCAATTTGCCTGCATCTTCTTCTATATGTATGCGTGTTATGCCTATGCGTTTTTTTTCGCCATTTTCGCTGATTATCTCAATATAACCCTTTTTGCAAACAGGATGATCATAAACTGGAATTCCTCCGGTTTGCGTTATTTGATAGCCCTTTGGCAAATCGGGGTAAAAATAATTTTTGCGTGTCCATAGGGCACGGCTGTCTATTTCGCAGTTAAGGGCAAGCCCTAGCTTTATGGCTAAGTTCACAGCCTCTTTGTTTGGAATGGGCAAAGCACCCGGGAACCCAAGGCATACAGGGCAAACGTGCTTGTTAGGCTCTGTGTTAACCTCTATCTTGCAGCCGCAAAAAAGCTTTGTTTTGGTTGCAAGCTGGCAATGTATTTCTAAGCCTATAACTGGGGAATACGACATAATGGGTTAAGATAGAAAATACCCCGCCAATTTTTCTGCAAATCTCTGCGATAAAATCTCCGATGCAAGTCTAGGCAATTCCCAAGTAACGCAATGCACCGAGTTTTCCTTGCACCAAGTTCCAAGGCTGCCCGGCGTTGGATAGCCTATATCTGTTTTGTATTCTGTTTCGCTTAAATTTGCCAAAAAGTCCGCTAAGGGGCTTCGCTCTGGGGCTTCAACGCAGGAGAGGGGACTGTGAATGGAGAGGATTTCGGTGGGTTTTAATTTGCTGATTATTTCAATCAAGGCTTTGGTCTCTGCTTCGCTGGCTGGATTTTTGCCAGAAGAGAGTTCTGTTATTCTTTCGCTTTCCAAAGTTGCTTTGCTAAGAGTGGTTTCTGCACTCCAATTTGCTGTGGGAAAATTGCGATTTAAATCCACACCATTTGCATTGCCACGAGTCCCTAGAGAAACTCCGTCTGGATTTGCACACAGAATAAAAGCCGTGTTTTGCAATGGTTCTGTGTAATGCCTTAACACTCTGCTCAAAAGAAACGTTGTTTCGGCTTCCTCGCCGTGAATTCCAGCTATTGCCAAAGTGTTGCATTTATTTTTGCAAGGAGCATAAAGCAAAGGTGCGCCTAAAACGCTTGAACCGTATTGGGTTAAATTGAAAGGCAAAACGCCTCTTTTAGCTTCGGGGCGAAATATCATTTTTTAAACTACGCTCTCCAAATTTTTCCAAATCTTCATCGGTGCGCAAATGCAAGCTGCGGTCAAAATTGAGTTTGAGCGGGGCTCCGGCTAATCCAAATTCTTCAAAGAAAGTTTTTAGCAAATATCTTTTATAGGCTTCGTCAACCAAATCTGGGTAAGGTGTTTCTATTGTAATCACAGGAGGATCGGTTAAAATTTGGCAGGCTCTTTTCAACTGAACGGAATGCCCACTCCTTGAATGATGCGGATTTTTTTCAATGGCCGCTTTGAAAGTTTCTGCAACCCTATCCCTGCCTATAACACGTTTGCAATTTGCGTGAACCCTTTGAATTTCCTGCAAAAGCCTAAACACTCGTAAACCTTCCAACGCACTTATGGATATAACCGGAACCCACTCAAAAAGTGGATCCTTTTCCCTGATGTCTTTTACAATCAAATCAAAACTTTTAGAATCTTTATTTTCTAATATATCCCATTTGTTTATGGCTAAAATAAGCCCTTTGCCCGCTTTTCTTATTTCCGTTATTATGCGCAAATCTTGAATTTCAAAACCTCTGGTAACATCGAGTAGCAACACAACAACATCTGAACGGCGAATGCTCTCCATTGTTCGCATATTGCTAAAAATTTCCACCTCGTCTTTTTGCTTTGCAACACGTGCTTTTTTGCGAAGCCCTGCGGTATCTGTAACTTTGAAACTAATTCCATTGTATTTAAATTCGCAATCAATTGAATCTCTTGTTGTGCCTGGGATTTCAGAAACCACAACTCGCTCTTCGCCCAGCAACTTGTTGAGCAAGGTGCTTTTGCCGACATTTGGTCTGCCTAAAATTGCAAATGAAATTGGTTTTAATTCCTTTTTTATTTTTTCTTTTTTTGGAAGCAGCAAAATAACTTCTTCAAGCAAACTTAAAACCGCATAACCTGTTAATGCACTAATGGTTCTCGGTGCACCCATTCCAAGTTGCAAAAATGCCCAACCTTCTGCGCGCTCTATTGCATCTTCGCTTTTGTTTGCAACCAAAATCACGGGCTTTTCTGTTTTTAAAATGAGTTTTGCAAATTGTTGGTCTAATGTTGTGATTCCAACTCTCACATCCACCATAAAGAGAATTAAGTCCGCTTCTTTTACTGCGGTAAAAATCTGTTCTCTAACGGACTCTGCCAAAACATCTACCTGAAAATCGGTCATAAAGCCGCCTGTGTCCACAAGCGTAAAATTTGTACCCTGAAACTGTGCATCTTGATAATGGCGGTCCCTGGTAACGCCTTCCCTATCACTCACAACGGCAGCCCGCCGCCCCAAAATGCGGTTAAATAAGCTGGATTTGCCCACATTAGGGCGACCAACTATGCATACTATCGGTAGGTTAGACATTTCTTAGGCACAAGGTAGAAAACTTTTGCAAAAAAAAATGTATATTATAATTATGGATATATCAGGTTATGGGAGGTCTTTATGAAAGCTTTTATGTTTGGATTTTTGTTTTTATTAGCGGCATTTTCCGCTGTTTTTGCACAAAATTCGACTGTAGAAAACGAGGGAGTGGACTGTTCGGTAACCATTAGTGGCAACGGAGCCATTACCGCCAATTCAAATCTTCCAGACCCATTTATGAAAATGAATGGGCAACGAATGACTGCCAAAGATGAGTGGATATGCAGGCGGCAAGAAATTCGCAAATTACTGGAAAAAACGGTATATGGCGAAATGAAGGTAACTCCTTTCAGTGCTACTACAGGCACAGTCAGCAAAACATCAATTTCCGTAACTGTAAGCGATAACGGCAAAACCGCTACTTTCACTGCTAGCGTTGATTTGCCCAGCGGAAATGGACCTTTCCCTGCAATGATAATTTACGGTGGCTTTGGCGGACCAAGTGCTTCTACTTTAAAGAATCAAGGCGTAGCCGTTATAACATTTGATCCAGCAAAAGGCGGAGCAGAAGGCACAAATCGCAATAATAAAAGCGGTGCGTATTATACACTTTATGGTGCAAACAGCAATCTTGGCATACTTGCAGCGCAGGCATGGGCAGTTAGCCGCATAATAGATGTTATTCAAAAATCAGATGGAAGCATTTTAAAATGGGATGCAATAGGTGTTACAGGTTGTTCTCGCTATGGAAAAGGTTCTTTTGTAGCAGGCGTATTTGACCAACGCATAGCTCTTACAATGCCAATAGAATCCGGCACAGGTGGTGTGCCTATAATGCGTAGCGTTAGCAATGAAAATAAACAATCACTGAGTAGCGCTTACGGAGAACAACCGTGGCTTGGCGATGTTTTCAGCACATTCCAAAACAGCCCAAACACTTTGCCTACAGATATGCACGGAGCGGTTGCTATGGTTGCTCCACGCGGTTTGCTCATATTAGATAATCCGCATATAGCAAATTTGGGACCGAGGTCTGCACACCTTTCTGCTGTCGCTGGTGGAGAGGTTTACAAGGCTTTGGGCTATGGTGGCAACATAACATATTTCTCAAACTCAGCAGACGGTAACCATTGTACATTTCAGCCAGAGTTTAGCACACCACTCACTACTAACATCAACAAATTCTTAAAGAAGCAAGGTAGTGCTGTTGGAGGCGATCCAACTATAAATCCCAGAAGCGGAGTAACGGGCAATACGGCTCTGATAAATTGGACAACGCCAACTCTCACTGGAACTTATCCGCCGAGCGGAAGTTCTGGTTCCAGTTCCAGCATTGCAACAACTCCCAGCAGTTCTTCTAGGGCAAGTTCAAGCAGTTCAAGTCGTCCAAGTAGCTCAAGTAGTTCCTCAACGGGATCACCAGCGGTGTGCGGCGAGTATCAAACCAGTTATTGCGGTGGCTTGGCGTATGGCAGTGTTCCTTCCAATTCAACCACAATGCCAACAACGGGCAATTGCTTGTATATAGGAGATTTTGAAGCTATCCAGCCTAATCTGAACTCAACCGTTGTCATAAACGGCGTAGAAAATACCTGCGGTAGCGATTGGGAAAATTGTCCTTTCAATACAAAATCCGATACTAAAGATGGCGGTTATTATGTTTATGTGAAGACAGGAACAATCAACAGCTATCAAAATAACGGCTGGAAAGGCATCGTAGCTAAAACAAAACCTACTTGTGTATCGTCATCTTCTAGCGCAGCAGAGGTTAGTTCAAGCTCGCAAGAGGACCCTACTCCCATTATCTCAAATATTCCACTAACTTATTTCTCCGCACAGGCATTGAATGGTGTTGTGGAAATTTTTGACATCAAAGGGAATAAGGTGGCAAGCGTGAATGTTTCTGACCCGCAAGCGGTTAAACTATCACTACCGAGCGGGTTGTATTTTGCCAAAGCACGAGGAATGCAGAGCATTAAGTTTGTGGTGAAATAACGAGGTTATTCAGGGCAATTAACTAAAAAGTTCCACTCTGTACCAGTGCCTAAACCTATAACTTCAACGGTAATCACAGACGCATTGAAATAGACTGTGTCATAAACTTTTCCGCCTGTACCTCCAGAGTAGGAAAAGATAACATCTCCTCTTGTGTCATAACCATCATAGATGGTAATTTTATCAGGAATAGTATAGGTATTATATGAAAATTCAAATGAACCATCATTTTGACCCATTTGAACGTTTCCTATATAGCCAGCTTCGCCCCCAGAAATAGATTGAGCATTGCATTTACTCTGAGTTACGTTTGAGTTAGAGGCTAAAACGTTCTTAGATATTACTTCTTCCGTTGTTTTAACGCTCACATTAATTTTCTGTTGCTCTATAGGAAACCCTGACGAAAAATCCAAATTAACGGAATAAACATAAGTTCCGCTTCCGCTATACGAAATATCCTCTTCGGATACTTCCCGCACATAGTAACCTGATTTGCCATCTATTTTCAAATACAACTCGCTAAGTTCTCGGGAACTTGAAACGATGAGCGTACCAGAACCTTCAACGGAGGGATTGCTGATGTATTGCACGCTATTAATAATATTTGCTGTACCTGTGGGAATATCCGCATTTATAAAAACTATCTCGGAATTCTTAAAAATACCGCTGCTAGACGATGAACCTCCCAGTATTGAACTAGACGAAGATAACACCAACCAGTCATATCTCTCTGCCAAACCATCGCCGTCTTTGAATACGCGGTAGGTATTCACAGGCACCAAACTATTATTTGGGTCGGAGCCTTTTTCTAGCATAACAAAAGCATAATTAAAATTCTTTATTCCGCTGGTTGTCAAAGTGCCGGAGATAAGCGTGGACATTCTGGTCGAAATTCCTCTAGATTCGCCAACTGATTCAAAATAAGCGGTGAAATTATTGCCGCTTCCAACAACTTCCACCCTCACATTATCACTAGCTGCATAGCTATCACTTTGTTTTTCCCTATATAAAAGTGCCCCATTTGATCCTTTTACAAAAGCAAAGTATAAGTCCGCAAGATTATCCAACTTCTCACCGCTAATGCTACTGCCGATTAATATAAGATTATCAGCCATATACTGACCGCTTATGTCTGGCGGGGTGGTGCCAGAATATATGGTCATTGTTTTTTCAATATCAGTCCTAATGGCAGGTGGAATTATGCTAGCAGGGACTTCTCCTTTTGTGCCAGCAGAAGAAGATGAACCACCACTGCTTATGTTCACGCCGCTCGTTCTAGTGAAAGTAACACGTTCACCGTCTTCAAATTTTAATGTCAATTTATTACCAAAAAGGCTGTAAGATGTCACATCACAATTTTTATGTTTATAATCGCACGAAGTAATTTGGTCTCCTTCAATAGAATAGGATCCTCTTTCTTCTATATTCCAGTTTCCGCCATTTTCGCGGTATATAACTATCCACTCTCCATTCTTAATAATAATACCATTACATCCTTTATTATCACACACTACCCACGCTTCATTTTTAGCATTGATAACGCCTTCGTCATAGCCCCCACCGCCGCTACCGCCCGATGAGCAAGAAAATGTGAATACCAAGGCAAACCCAAGGACTGCCAATAATGCGAATTTTGAGAATATACTCCTCATAGGTTACCTCCATTTCAATAGATTAAATTAGAAAATTCTGGTTCAGACAATCTCCCCACCCTTCAACACCATAACCCTCTTTGCGATTATCTCCATAACAGCAATGTCGTGGGAAATAAAAATCAAAGAGAGGTCCAATTCTCTTTGCAAATCATCCAAAAGGTGCAAAATTTGCGCTTGAACGCTAACATCAAGAGCAGATGTTATCTCATCGCAAATCAAAATTTTGGGTTCAAGCACAAGGGCACGCGCCAAACCTATTCGCTGCCTTTGACCGCCAGAAAATGCGTGTGGGAATTTATTTAAGTCTGCATTTGATAAGCCTACCAAATCCAAGATTTTTTTTGTTTTTGCTGTTGCCTCGCTTTTTGAAATTCTCCTTGCAATCAGCGGGGCCGCAACAATTTCCAAAACTGTGCATCTTGGGTTTAGCGATGAATAAGGGTCTTGAAAAGCCATTTGAACCTTGCTGCGAACAACAGAAAAAGATTTTTTTTGATAAGGATTTATGACGCTGCCAAAAAGCTCATAAGTTCCGCCTTTTTCCCACGGCACAAGCCCAACCAAAGCATTTGCAATAGTGCTCTTGCCACTACCAGATTCCCCCGCAACCGCCAAAACCTCGCCCTTTTCAAGATGAAAACTTACATTCTTCAACGCATAAACAATTCCACCCTTTGAACGGAATGTCACAGATAAATTTTTAACAACTAAAACCTTATCCATCAAACTCCGCTCCAAAAGGTATGGGTTTCAAATCTGCTAAAGTTTTTCCCTTTGTTGGCACAACGTCTAGCAATGCTTTTGTGTATGGGTGCTTTGGGGAATTTAAAATTTCGCTTGCGGTGTTGCATTCAACAATTTTTCCCTTATACATCACGGCTATTCTGTTTGCATAACTTGCGGCCAAGTGTGCATTATGTGTTATAAAAAGAACGGCAACGTTTTCTTCCAAACACAAATTCCTCAAAATATCCATAATGGCAATTTGAAGATTAGCATCTATTGCAGTTGTTGGTTCATCGGCTATTATGAGAGAGGGTCTGGGCGCAAGAGCCATGCAAATAACAATGCGTTGCAGCATTCCGCCGCTCATCTCGTGCGGGTAGCTTTTCAAAATTCTCTTTGTATCTTTAAAACCAGACTTTGTTAAAAGCTCTTCTATGCGAGCTACTTTTTCTTCCCCACGCATAAAACGCACTGCTTCTAAAAGCTGAGTGCCAATGGAGATAACAGGATTCAAGGCTTGCATGGGTTCTTGAAAAACGCAGCCTATTCGACGGCCTCTTATGCTTTCAATGTCTTTTAATTCTAGAGTGTTTTTGCCTTCAAAAATAATTTCGCCACTTGCTATTTTTGCGCTTGGGTAAGGGAGCAGCCTTGGAATTGCCATTGCGCTCACTGTTTTTCCACTACCGGATTCTCCCATAATGGCAAAAATTTCGCCGTTCATTATATCAAAAGAAACATTGTGAGTAACTTGGGTGCTACCAAAAGCTATGGATAAATTGCGTACAGAGAGTAAAGGATTTTCAAAACTCATAGCTTGCAAAAATTCCTGATTGCTTGGGTGTTGCGAGTGGCGTGATATGTAAATGCGAAAAATTTGCCGATGTTTGCCGATAAAGCCGCATTGCATCTAAAATAGCCAAAACTCTGTTTAGAGCCATTGCACCAACGGAAACCTGAAATGCTATTTTTGCAATTCTGTGCCGCCTAAGCATTTCGTTGTAGTTTTTCATTCTATTGGTTGTTTCTGGATTATCGCTTGAACCCCAGTCCCAAATATAGCCGTATTCATAAGGATATTCGGCATCTATTTCACGCCCAGCTCTGAGCATTGCTTGGTTGTAATCTTCGTCGTTGCTAGGGTTTGAATTTTGGTAAAGAGAGCCTCCTCTGCTCCTGTAATTTCCCATAAGGGTCAAAAAATTGAGATCTTTGGGCGCACCTTCTGCACCTGCATATTTAACCGCATAGCCCCTTGCGCTTGTTAATTGGTCATCGCCATAAAACCAAGTTGTACTTGCAGAAATCCATAGAGCTGCGTCTATCCAAAAAAATGACAAAGCCTTTGAATTATTGCCCAAATAAAAATGCCCTGCCCCAGGCAGCACGGCAGAAGCCGCCATTGCCAAAGCTAAGTTTTTATCCTTGTTGCGCGATAAATTTTCGTCAATGGAAATGACTGTTTGGGAGAAAACTATTTGAACTCCAATCAGCAAAATGAAAAATATCTTAGAAAACAAGTCTAAGCCCCGCTCCGGCTCTAAAATTCTCGCCAATTTGAAAATCGCTACCCAGTCTTATTCTATCTAAAAAGGAAAGTTTTTCTTCGTACAAGCTGCTGTTGTGCGCACTTGCAGACAGTGCAGCATCTATGGCAGAAACTATGTGGTTTAAAATTATTACTCCTAAAAAAATGGCTTGCCTGTCTGCTAAATTGTTCGCTTTTTTTCGCATAGCAACGTATTCATCGTAATTTTTGGAAGTTCCAAGTCTTATGTATGCAGGATTTTCTTTATTCAAGTTTACTTCTACGTTATCATTTTTTTTTGCATCTGTCCAACCCAGTACATAATTTTCGTCTGCAATAATTCGGTAATAGGCTGCATCATCGTATAACGGAGTGTTATCGTCTGGTTTTTCGCCTGCATTTATACCAAAATTGTTATAACAAGAATTGACATAATAATCATTGTTTCCATAAAATGCCTTGCAATAGTTTTTTCTTTCTGCTCCGTAAAGCAGTTCCAAGTTCTTTGGATACAAATTGTTGTAAATATCATTCATCTCTTTTTCGTACTTAGACACTCTAAAATTTGCCTTTGCAAAGTCTTTGTATTTTTTTGTCTGCTCGTTGTATTTATATATGGAATGATAATATAAACCAGATATCAGGGCAATTTCTTCTGCCAAATAAAACGTGCCTCTAACATAGCGAGATTGCCCTCCCACGTACATTTGCCCCGAACCAGGCAGTAGCAAAGACATAAACATAGCTTTTTTGGGGCTTTTATAGGAGCCTTTAACTTCGTCCATGGAATTCACTCGTGAAATATTCACATTGCCTAGCAATTCTTTGCGTTTATCGGCTTCGCTCTGCTGCGCTGTATTAGGCAAATCCTCTGCCCAGAGCATCGTGAGCGCAAAGAGAATTATTATAGGTAAAAAAGGCATTATTTAATCCACCCATGTCTATCCAGTGCCATACCTATATAGAAGCATAAATTGCCGGTATCGGGAAAACGCTTTGCGTGTAGCCTAACAATATAAATTGTTCTAGGGTTTTTGCTGCTCTGCATAAGAACTTCAAAATTATCTCTTGATGTCCACACAATACCGTTCCATTTATCGCCATAACATTCTCTAGATTCCGTAATAGTGCCCTCACCTAACATTCCAGTTTCTTTCCTCAAAAAATACCCGAATAAATCTTGAATGTAATTAAAAGAACCAACTTCTGCAGAATTTGTTACTACAGAGCGAACTGCGTAGAATGTTTTTTTGGAATCAAAGAAAACCGTATTTTCGTATATAAAAGAATCTACGTTGTACCTTTCAATATAGGTTCTCTCATCTATTTTTTTAAATCTGGTTATTGAATATTTTGAAAAAAATTCTTTGAGCGTTGAACCGTAGTGCACTAAATAGTGACCTAGATAATCGTTATCCACTTTTTCGTTTTTGCGCATTGATGCAAAAGTTTTTGCTAGCGAATCTGTTAAATCTTTGTTGTACAACGCAGGCGACAGAGATATGGACTTATACTGTTCCTCAGAAGATTCTTCCAAGAGTTTTTTTATGTTGGGGTATTCAAAGTCTTGTGAATAAATTTCAGAAAACTGGGCACGGGCTTCTTGCATTAATCTGGATTTTAGGTAAATTTTCCCGAGTGCCTCACGAAGTGGCAAATTTTCTGGGTATTCATCTATTAAAGGCAAAAGTATTTTTGCGGCTTCTCTTGCGTGGTCTTTCAAAGATATGCCACCTTGGTAATTTGATGAAACACCTACTTGAGGCGGGATTTTTTCGCCCAAGGTAGCTATGGCGTTTAAAGCGTTTACATCTCCTGGTTTCAATACCAAAATTTTTCTGTAATCGCTTAGAGCAATGTCAAAGTTTCTGGAATATTCGCTCAAATAACCGTGCAAAAGCAATAGCCCCATTTGCGAAGGAAATCTAGGCAATGCATAATTCACAAGCTCGGAGCATTCTTCAATGTTTCCCATTTTGTGCAAAGCAAAAGCGAGATTTGCATAGGCTCTTGCATCTAAACCCGCAGATATTGAAATTGCCGCTCTAGCTTCGTTTGCCGCCTTGGAAGTCTGCTCGGTTTTCAAAAGCAACTCGGAATATCTTAGCCTCGCTTCGGAAAATGCAGGAGAGTCGTAAGCAAGTTCAGATGCCACATCCAGCGCATGACTCAAATTGCCTTCGTGTTCTATGGTGAATGTTAAAAGCAGCCTCACCCATACAGAACCTGGCATTTGCTGCGCAAGGCTTTCTATTAAATTTTTTGTTTTTGTGATTTTTTCCGCAGAAATGGAATCTTGCGCTATAATGGAATATGCTGCGCCAAAAAGCGCTATGGGCAAATTAGGATATCTGAGCAATATTGTTTCGTAGTAATCTTGAGCTGCTGCAAGAGCACCGGCCATTCGCAAATTGTTTGCGCGTTGCAAATCTATTTCTGCCGCCATTGGTGCTTGCGGAAATTTTGCTTTTTCGCCAATGGGTATTTTTGTTTTAACAGGTAGTCCAAAAGGGATAGCAGAAACTTTTATTGAACCGCCGCTGAAAGCAATAAGCAAAATAATTATAACTATTAAAACTGCACCTGCTGCAATGATTAAATATTTTTTATTTGTTAAATATTTTTTCATTGTCTGTTAATAGAAGAAATCCTTTAAGTCTTCGTGCAATTCTTTATTTTTCTGCATTCTGCGAATTGCCTTGTTTTTTATTTGCCTCACTTTTTCACGTGAAAGCCGCATATCTTCGCCAATATTGCGCAAGGTAGAATCCTCTGCCGAATCTATGCCGTAGAACATACGGATAATTTCGCTTTCTTTTGTTGGCAGTTTAGAGAGTATATCGCTCACCATATTATGCAACTCGGCTTCCCTCATAAAATCGTCTTGGCTGTCTGTGTTTCCCTCCAAAACATCTAAAAGCGTTCCAACATTATCTGAACTTGGATCATCATTTGAGGGAGTATCAAGCGAAATTTCCATCATTTTTTCCATTATGTCTATTATGTCTTTTTCGCTATCTTTGAATTCTGGAATGCTGAATGTTTTTTCGTAGTCGCCAAGGTTGCTAGACAAAGCTTTTTTAAAACGATTCACAAGTATCAGCTTGTTGGGTGGAATTCTCATTACGCCAATTCGTTCAAAAATTGCTTTTTGTATGGCTTGTCTTATCCACCACACCGCGTAACTTATAAAGCGAATCTCTTTTGCGCAGTCAAAGCGAAGCGCAGCTTTGAAAAGCCCTAAATTTCCTTCGTTTATCAAATCTAGCAGGCTAAGCCCTCGCCCTTGATATTTGCGGGCTACGCTCACTACAAATCGCAGGTTGCCGCATATAAGTTTGCGAAGAGCAGCGTTGTGTATATTTTTTTTGCCATTATCGCGGAGTATCTGTATAAGAGCTTGCTCCTCTTGAGTGGTAAGAGTTTGATATTGGCTCAGATCCTTGAAGTAGAGATTTTCCACAGATATAGTCACTAGCGAACCCCACTGAATTTTGCAAGCACTGTATTTGTACAATGCTCCAAAACAACAAAAGCTTCAAAGAGTCTAGCTTCGTGCCATTTGGCAGCATATTCCGCTTGCCACTCCTCGGCTATATCTTTGGGATTTTGGTTTTGATGTCCCGCTTCGCCTCTATACCAAATCTCCTTGTTTATTTCCCTTATTATGTCTGCAAGCTCGGCTGCTGGTTGTATAGAGCCTCTTGCGAGAATTTCGCCTTTTACAGCATCTATAATATCTTCGTCATTTGCATTTCCGTTATCGCTTGCTAAATCTAAAATTTCTTCCAAATGCCTTTCAACAAAGGCAAGCAGGTAATTCTCTGTTTGTTTCAAAGTACCTTCTTTGTATTTCTTTTCCGCTTCTTCAAGCGGATAGTATATGTGAATTGGATAAAAGTCAAGCATCTAGGGTAATATAGTAACCTAGGCTATGGGTGTTCCTGTGGTCTCTGTGAGATGTTTGAAATCTGCCAAAAGCTGTTTGTAAACAGGGCCAACTTTTCCATCTCCTATAAGACGGGCATCAACGCTTGTCACAGGAATCATCTCGGCGGCTGTTCCGGTTAGCCAACATTCGTCTGATGTCCAAATATCAAAGCGGCTCATAAGCCCGGGTATAACTTCAAAACCTCTCTTCACTGCAAGCTCGGCAACTGCTGCTGCTGTTATACCGTCTAAAGAACCGCTTTGCACAGAGGGCGTGTATATTTTTCCCTTGCGAACTATGAACAAATTATCTCCCGTGCATTCGGCAACGTAGCCTAGAGGATTCAGGAGCAGAGCTTCTTTCACTCCGCTTTGCACAGCTTCAATTTTTGCCATTATATTGTTCAAATAATTTAAAGACTTGACCCTCGGGTTGAGGCTCTCGTTATAATTGCGATGAGTTGCAACGGTTATGATTTTCAATCCGTTTTCATAATCCTCTGCCGGATAAAGCGAAATATTATCTACTATGCAAATAATATTTGGTTTTTCGCAGAGATAGGGATTTAAGCCTAAATCTCCTATTCCGCGACTTATTATGGGGCGCATATAACCGTCTTTCACGCCCGCTTTTGCACAGGTTTTAACGATTACATCTTCCATATCTTTTTTGGAAATGCCAGGTATAAGCCCTATAACTTTTGCACTATCAAACAGTCTGTCCACGTGTTCGGTTAAACGAAAAATCATACCATTGTAGGCTCTAATGCCTTCAAACACGCCGTCTCCGTAGAGAAAGCCATGATCAAAGACGGAAATTTTTGCGTTTTCTCTATCGTAAAACTCGCCGTTTATATAGACCAAGCTGGGCATATTAGCTCCTTGGGCTATTTAACAATTCCGGCTATTTTCTCTTTTAGCGCATCGGCTTCAAAGGGCTTTACCAAATAGTTGCTGGCTCCATTTTGAATAGCTTCCACAATTTTGGCTTTTTCCGCTTCGGATGTCACCATCATAACTGGGATAGCCTTAGTTGCAGGGTTGCTCTTTATTGCCTTCAGAGATTCTATGCCTGTCATATTAGGCATATTCCAATCCATCAGCACAAGCTGGATGTCTGGGGTTTGCCGAAGCTTTTCAAGGGCATCTGCCCCGTCTTCTGCTTCAACAACATCTGAGTAGCCAAGGGATGCGAGTGTATTCTTTTGAATGCGGCGCATTGTAGAAGAATCGTCAACCAATAGTATTTTCATTTCGACCTCACCTAAGTTAAATTATTTATCCACCATGCTCACTTCCATAGAAAAGCTGCCGCTTTCGCTAGAGATAGGGATGCACATAACTGGAGCTTCTTTTGGCATATCAACCACATGCCCTTGCCCGCGCACAATGCTCGGCAAAGAAATAGACAAATGCAAAGATTGCAAATCTTTTTTTGCAAAACCGGTAATTATGTTTGCTATTTCGCCAATGCAGTCGGCAACGCTTGCGTTCAATTCCTTTATTTCTTCGCCCAAAAATCTGGAACTTATTTTCAGAGCCGTATCTAGAGGGTATGCCATAATAACAGCACCTCTTATATCGCCAGAGAGACCTATTACGCCAGAGATGTCTGCATTGCTTGGTTCTGTGCGCAAATAAGGCTTGCCAGGCGTAACAGTAAGATTCACCATAGTTTTGAAAGTCTCTATGGTGGACTTCAGAAATGGATTTATATGTTCAGCTTTCATAGAAGGGAAATATAGAAAATTTAAACCTTGACATTTGGGTTTATTATTGCTATATTTGTGTATGTTTTAATCGCCCTCATCGTCTAGAGGTTAGGACATGGGACTTTCAATCCCAGAACAGGGGTTCAATTCCCCTTGAGGGTACTTGAGCATAGACCTACACATACACACTCTCCATTCAGATGGCGCACTTGCGGTAGAAGCTCTCCTGAGCTTTGCCAAGTATAAGAACCTATCCTGTGTTTCCATAACAGACCACGACACCTTTGCAGCCTACGAAACCGCTCCAAAAGTTGCGGAGAGCCTAGGGATGGAGCTTATACCCGGCATAGAAGTGAGCTCTGTGGACAATGGCAGGGATATTCACATACTGGGGTATTTCTGCGATATTCACAACCCAGAGTTCTCGGCAGCCCTTGCAATCCAGCACGAGAGCCGCAAGGACAGGGTTAGGCAAAGTCTTGAAAAGCTGCAAAAACTCGGGCTTAGCATAAGTTACGAGCAGGTTGAAAAGCATTGCACGGGAGTTAGCATAGGAAGGCCTCACATAGCTGGTGCTCTTATAGAAGCAAAATACATTGACTCTTTTCAGGAGGCTTTTGAGCTTTATTTAAAAGAAGGCGCTCCTGCTTATGTTCCCCTAATAGGGCTTAACCCCGAGGCTGCCATTTCACTGATAAATAAATCCGGAGGGCTTGCAGTGATGGCTCACCCAGAGTACACAAACGCAGACGATTTGATTCCGAAGCTGGTAGAATACGGCATTAAAGGCATTGAGGTTTATAATTGCAAAACATCAAGGAACATAAATAAGTACAAGAACGTTGCAAAAAAATACTCTCTTGTGGAAACAGGCGGCAGCGATTATCACGATGGTCACGGGTTGCTTGGTGAATTAAACTTGCCATATTCTATTGTTGAGGAATTGAGGGCTCGGCTTTAGCACCCGAATCTCCTTTGATTCTTCGCACATTGCGAAAAAATTTCTGCAAAATTTCCACGCTTTCTTTTTCCAATAAACCGCTCTCAATTTCTGTTGAATCACTTGGGCAAGAAGTGTCGCTTGCGGCAAACACAAGCCTCGATATGCGGCTATTTTTAATTGCACCCAAACACATTGGGCAGGGTTCCAAAGAAACATAAATGGTTGCACCGTCTAAACGCCAATTCTTCAATTGCTTGCTCGCTTCGTTTATGGCAAGTATCTCTGCGTGCGCTGTTGCGTTTTGCAATTCTTCCATTCTGTTTTGCCCAGCTCCTATTTGTTTTTCGTTTAAAACAATAACAGCACCTATTGGAACCTCTCCGTTTGCAGCCGCATTTTCTGCGAGCTTCAGGGCTTGCGCCATCCATTTGTTATCTTCGGAAGAGAGCATTATTTTCAAGTTAGAAATTTCTACCTTGAAGGCAATGAAAGCACCGCGCAAACCTATCAATGGTGGCGACACCCGCAAACCCGTAGAAGGGCGCACGGTAACTTCTGTGTTCAAACCTATGAAACAAGTACCTCATTACCGCCCAGGAAATGTGCTCAGCAACTTGCTTGTGTTACGGCTAGCTTGGCAGCTTTTGGTAAATTTTTCCTCCATTTTAAAACTGCGAAAAGCATATAAAAAAAGAAAGTTCCAACCAGAAAATTTTTCCGTGATTTTTTATTCCGATAATTTAGATGAAGTGAACGGCATAGCCAATAGCCTACGTTCCCTTGTGCCTTACCTAAATTCAAAAGGCAAAAAAGCGCACCTTTGGGGAAGTGCATTCCACACACGCACAAACGGAGTTATTGAAAACAGTTTTGTGGTTCTTTTTCCCCGCGCAGCAAGTATGGAGCAACTCGGTTATGCAGATTCCGAATTAGCCATTCCTTATCTTGCTCCTGTGTTAAAATTTTTGAAACGCTACCCCGCAGATTTAATAGAATTAGAAACCCCAAGCCCCGGAGCGTGGCTTATTGGCATAACGGCAAAAATTATTGGCATAAAAATTTTGAGCCACTACCGCACAGATGTACCAAACTACACCCGCTCGCTGGTAAAAGAAGCCTGGATGCGGAGCTATGTGCTCGGTTTTCTCCGAATTTTTTACCAAAACACCACACCTGTAATTAGCCCCTGCGAAGCATATCGCAAAATTCTAGAAACAGAAATAAAAGTAAAACCAGAACACATAAAGGTATTGCCAAGGGGAATACCTCTTGAAAATTTTTCACCATCGCTTAGAAAACACAGTGTTAATTCCCATATAACATTCTTATATGTTGGGCGAATTTCTGTTGAAAAAAACATTCCTTTCTTGGAAGAATTGTGGAAAGAATTTTGCAAGGAAAATAAAGATGCAGAACTTATTTTCGTTGGTGGCGGCTGGTATTTGGAAACATTGAAAGAAAATATGAAAGAATATTCAAACGTGCATTTTACTGGTGTAAAAATTGGCAAGGAACTTGCGGAATTTTACGCAAATGCAGATTTCTTTTTATTTCCCAGCGCAACAGATACCTTTGGAAATGTGATAGTGGAATCCATAGCAAGCGGCACCCCTGTTTTGGTAACCGATAAAGGCGGCCCTCAAGATATAGTTAACAACGCGAGCCAAAAATGCGGCTGGATTTTGCAATACGAAGATTTAAATGCTTGGAAGGAGCAATTAAAGCAGTGCTGCGAAATGGTTGGAAGCCCCGAATACGAACAAATGCGGCTTGCTTGCACAGAACACGGCAAAAACTATACATTGGAAAAAATGGCAACAGCCCAGTGGGAATTTTTCAGGGAAATCCTCTCCACGCAGAACTAAACATATATATTTGCTATATTTTAATCGGTTTTACATTTTCAAGGAGTTTTTGTGGGAATAGAAGGCCATAACCATAGTCATAATCACAGCCATAGCCACGATGCGGGCAGTGATTATATTCATGCAGTTGCGGAATATCGCAAAACCTTTCCGTCTAAAAACGATGTTATTAAACAAACGCCAGATGCGGCAACGCGGGAAATGCTGCTGCATATGCAAGAAATTGGACACGAAACGGCATTTGACCGTTTTGACCAGCAAAAACCCCATTGTACATTTGGCATGGCGGGTGTGTGCTGCAAAAACTGCATGATGGGTCCTTGTAAAATCACTACAAAATCTCCAAAAGGAGTTTGCGGAGCAGACGCAGATTTAATCGCAGCACGCAATTTGCTAAGACACATAGGCGCAGCGGTTGCGGGACACGGTGCCCGCGGCAGGGAAAGTATGCTTGCATTGAAATATGCTGCAGAAGGCAAAATCAAAATTCCCATTGCAGGCAAAGCTAAACTAAAAGCTGTGGCGCAAACATTCGGAATAGATACCAAAGGAAAGAGCCTTAAAAAAATTGCCTCTAAAATCGCAGATATTTTATTGGAAGATTTATCGCAAACCATTCCTACCGAGCATAAAACTTTAAAAGCCTTTGCACCACCGGAGAGAATAAAAACCTGGACTAATTTAGACATTTTGCCCATAAGCGCATATCACGAGTTATTTGAGGCAATGCACCGAACTGGAACCGGAACAGACGGCGACTGGCGAAACATAATGCAGCAATTTGAGCGATGCGGCTTGGCATTTTCGTGGTCAAGCGTGTTGGGCTCATCAATAGCGCAAGACAGCTTATTCGGTTTGCCTGTTAGAAACCAATTGAAAATGAATTTGGGTGCGCTCAAAAAGGGATATGTAAATATCGCGGTACATGGACATTCACCCGTTTTAGTTAGCGAGATTGTTAAAAAGGGCGGAGACAAAAAATTTATTGATTTGGCAAAGAAAAAAGGAGCACTTGGCATTCGCTTTTATGGTATATGCTGTAGCGGGTTATCTGCTATGTACCGCTATGGAAATGTGATTCCTCTTTCAAATGCAGTGGGAGCAGAACTTGTGCTTGGCACGGGAGCCTTGGATTTGTGGGTTGCAGATGTGCAAGATGTTTTCCCTTCTATTATGGATGTTGCAAAGTGCGTTAAAACAACAGTGGTGACAACCAGCGATTCCGCTCGCTTGCCGGGTGCAGAGCATTACGGCTACGACCATCACCATTCCAATATTAACAAAACAGAAGCATTGGCAGAAAAAATAATAAATCGCGCAATTGAAAGTTTTGCAGAGCGGCAAGACATACCGATATTCATTCCTCAATATGAAGTTGAAGCAGAAGTAGGTTTTTCTGTGGAATATATAACCGAATTTTTTGGCGGAACAGTGAAACCTATTGTAGAGGCATTGAAATCTGGGAAAATAAAAGGGATTGTAAATTTGGTGGGCTGCAATAATCCAAGAGTGCTGTACGAAAAAGCAATAGCCGATGTTGCCGACATATTGTTGAAAAATGATATAATAATCCTGACAAACGGATGCGCATCTTTCCCGCTTTTGAAACTGGGTTTTTGCCGCATAGCCGCTGCCGAGCAAGCCGGAGAAAATTTGCGGACATTTTTGAATAGCAAACTGCCTCCGGTATGGCATTTTGGCGAATGCATTGATAATGCCCGCGCATCAGCACTGTTTAAATCCGTGGCTGCTTCTGCCGGAGAAGATTTGAAAAATATGCCCTTTGCTTTTTCAAGCCCCGAATGGTCTAACGAAAAGGGAATAGGCGCGGCTCTCAGCTTTAGGCTTATGGGAGTAAGTTCCTATCACTGTGTGTATCCACCTGTTCAAGGCTCAAAAAATGTTATGGATTATGTACTTGACGGAGGCTTTGAGCGGTTTGGTTCGCGTATGGTTGTGGACACAGACCCCTTGGCTTTAGCCAATAAAATTGTGTTAGACATAGAAGAGAAAAGAAAAAAACTCGGTTGGAAACATTAATTGTCAATAAATTACGGAGGCTCAAATGACAATATTCTCAAAAACCCTGCTACTAACTGCCATGCTCGCTTTTTCATTAGCAGGTTGCAAAAAGGAAACAGAAACTAAACAAAAGAAAGTGGTGAAGATAGCTTATCTTCCAATCACTCACGCAATTCCCTTGCTTGCAACAGCAGAGCGCATAGGTGAAAATCCAGAATTTCAAATTGAGCTAGTGAAATACAGCTCGTGGCCAGAATTAACCGATGCTCTTAATACAGGGCGCGTGGATGGCGCATCTGTGCTGGTGCAACTTGCCACAAAATCAAAGGAACAAGGTGTTGGCTTAAAAGCGGTGGCACTTGGGCATAGAGATGGAAATGTGGTGGTTGTGAAAAAGGATATAAACAGCGTAGCAGAACTTAAAGGAAAAACATTCGCCATACCGCACCGCCAATCTTCGCATAATATTTTGCTCAGGCAAATGCTCTCGGATTCTGAACTCAGCACAGAAGACGTGAATGTTATAGAAATGGCTCCACCAGAAATGCCCGCTGCATTAGCTCAGGGGCAAATAGCTGGCTATTGCGTGGCAGAACCCTTTGGAGCAAAATCGGTTACTCTTGGCGCAGGCAAAGCCTTATATAATTCTAAGCAACTATGGCCAAATTCCATCTGTTGCTCCTTGGTGCTGACTGATGATTTTATAAACAATTATCCAGAAACCGCCAAAAAATTTCACGCTTTGTACCACGAGACTAGCAACTATATGTCTCAAAACAAAGATTTTGCTACTGAAGTCGCAAAAAAATATCTGACTGTTGATGATTCTACGCTAAAACTCTCTTTGGAATGGATTTCTTTTGACAGCTTGACTTTTACTCGCGAAGTGTACTCTGACCTCAGCGAAAAAATGGTGAAATTCGGGATTTCTGCAAACCCGCCAAAATATGAAGACTTTGTGACAACTTTTGATAAATGAGGAAATATCGATTATGAAAAAAGCAATACCAATCATTGTAGGGTTTACCGTACTAATAACAATATGGCAGCTCGCAACCTTAACAGGCGGATACAATCCAGTGCTATTCCCGCCGCCTTTGAGCGTAGCAAGCGGTTTGCAAGAACTGATTAGAGAAGGCATACTTGTAGAATCTATAGTGCGGAGTTTGGTTAGATTTTTCATAGGTTATATTTTAGCTGCCGCATTTGGATTAAGCCTAGGGCTTTACTTTGGGCATTTTCTAAATGTGTGGCGTTTTGTAAATCCAATCGCTCAATTTCTTCGCCCTATTTCGCCAATCGCATGGCTTCCCTTTGTGGTATTGTGGTTTGGAATAGGAGATGTTCCCGCTGTTGTGATTGTGTTTATCGCAGCATTTTTTCCAATACTGCTCACAACGGTATCGGCCGTGAGCAAAATAGATCGCAATTATCTCAAAGTAGCAAAGAATTTCGGTTTATCTAAATTCCATATTTTCACAAAAATTATAATACCCGCTGCATTTCCACATATCACAACAGGGTTTCATATTGCAATTGGTTCAGCCTGGGTATTTATCGTTGCGGGAGAAATGGTAGGTGCTCAGTCTGGGCTCGGGTTTTTGATTGTGGACGCAAGGCAAAACATACGAGCAGACTTGCTGATGGCGGCAATGGTGGTAATTGGGCTTTTGGGATTGCTAATAGACTTGCTATTTGGCCTTGTTGAAAAACATATTTACGCAAAGCAAGGAATAACAAAAGATTAAGGGGATAATAGAATTATGTTTGTTAAGATTGACAATGTTTCAAAAACATACAAGCAAAGCGGAGAGATTCTCCAAGCACTTCAGAATGTAAATTTGGAGATAGAAAAAAGTGAGTTCATATCTCTGATTGGACCTTCTGGCTGTGGAAAAACAACCCTCCTCAATATATTGGCAGGTTTTGAATCTGTGTTCGACGGGCACGTGCATATAGGCGGCAAAGAGGTGACAAAATCTCATTCGCCAGGAGTGACCATATTTCAGAATTACGGCTTGCTACCGTGGCGAACCATACGCAAAAATGTGGAACTCGGTTTGGAAGCAAAAAAAACATTCTCTCAACGGGAAATACACAGCATATCCGATGAATATCTTGAATTGGTTGGGCTAACATCTTTTGCTAAGCACTACCCTCACCAGCTTTCGGGCGGAATGCGCCAACGTGCTGCTATTGCAAGTGCGCTTGCGGTAAACCCAGAAATTATATTTATGGACGAGCCACTAGGAGCATTAGATGCTTTTGCCCGTATGCAAATACAAGATGAAATACTGCGTATATGGCAAAAGCATAAAACAACAGTAGTATTTATCACGCACGATATAGACGAAGCGATTTACCTGAGCGACCGCATTGTGGTTATGTCGCCACGACCTGGCAAAATACAGGAAATCATAAATATATACATAAATAGACCTAGACAGCGAAACTTGCCCGAATTTTTGGACTTGCGCGCAAAGATACTGGAAATCTTGCATTTTGCGAAAAAACTGCAACAACCTGATTTTTATTTGTAATGGTTTTATTTTTCTAAATTAAGATTGTTTGTATTCAAGGAGTAATAAATGAACCCAACACTAGCAAAAGAGCTTAAAGAAATAGCGGATAACGCCAATGTTCCAGAGAAAGAGTATCTTGAGTGGAGAAATAAAAGGCTCACAAAAGAGTTTTTTGAGAAATTGAAAGAGGCAGCAAAAGCGGGAAAATATTGCATTGAAGCGATGATTGAATCAACTATAGACGACCTATGTTGGTCGCGTTGGTGCAGAAATCACGACTTTACTTATGCAGATAAGAAAGTGTGGTGGTCTATTCATTAATGAGTTTTCATTTACTATATTATACCTGAACATTTGTTCAGGTATAATATGGAACTCTTACAAAAATTGGAAATTCTTGCCGGTGCGGCAAAATATGATGTTTCTTGTTCCTCCAGTGGAGGCTCAAGAACAACGCAAAGAGGAGGTTTTGGGAACTCCTGCCCCGCAGGGGTGTGCCACTCATTTACAGAAGATGGGCGGTGCATTTCACTGCTTAAAATTTTGCTGACAAATGTGTGCCTCTACGATTGCGCTTATTGCGCAAACCGCAAAAGCAACGATGTTCCAAGAGCCACATTCAAAGTAGAAGAAGTTGTGAAACTGACCATTGAATTTTACAAAAGAAATTATATAGAAGGCTTGTTTTTGAGTTCGGGGGTTATTAAAAATCCCGATTATACAATGGAGGCTTTGCTCCGAGTTGCAAAAAGTTTGCGCGAAGAACATAAATTCGGCGGCTACATTCACCTAAAAGCAATCCCTGGCGCAAGCCAAGATTTAATAACCTTGGCAGGCTATTACGCAGACAGAATGAGCGTGAACATTGAAATTCCCTCCGAACCCTCTCTAAAAATGCTTGCCCCAGACAAAAATTTTGAATCCGTTTATTCACCTATGAACCGCCTGCGAACAAAAATTTTGGAGCACAAAGGAAACTTAAAGAAAAGAGGATTGAAAAAATTTGTTCCCGCTGGGCAAAGTACTCAAATGATTATTGGGGCAAGCCCCGAAAATGATTTGAACATAATAACCCTTGCAGCAAGTCTTTACAAAACGCAAGAATTGAAGCGGGTTTATTATTCGGGCTATATTCCAGTAAATGAAGATGGGCGTTTGCCCGTTATTTCTGCGCCGCCTCTAAAAAGGGAAAACCGCCTTTACCAAGCGGATTGGCTAATGCGTTTTTACGGTTTTAGCTACGATGAAATTTTGGATAAAAACAACCCTTGGTTAGACTTGGAATTTGACCCAAAAATGGCATGGGCTTTAAGGCATCCAGAATTTTTCCCCATAGATTTGGACTGCGCAAGCTACGAGGAAATTTTGCGTGTTCCGGGTGTGGGTGTGAAAAGTGCGAAATTCATTGTGCATAGCCGCAAATTCGGCAAAATTCGTTTGGAGCATTTAAAGAAAATGGGAGTTGCATTAAAAAGGGCAAAATTTTTTATCGCAAACCCAGATGTGCCAAACGAGTGGAGAAAATTATATCCTGAGCAAGTTAGGACACTCCTCTAATGATCCTCCTAACCGAGCAATCCTTGGAAGGCTTTTTAAGCGCAGTATTTGAAGCGTTTAGACTAAAACTATCTGTACAAAGAATTGTCGCAGAAGAGATTTACATTCCACAAATGTTTGAGGACACTCATTCAATAACAACAAACCCAGAAAACGCAGCAAGAGTGTGGAAAGGCATTCAGAAAAACGCAGGCAAAAACACCGTATTTATGGTACAAGCGGCTTATCTTTCTGAATTGCCAGAAATGGAAATTTCGTTGTGGGAATATATAAAGGGAATTTTCACAAATCCAGAACAAGCGCAAAATACGCTTGAGCCGCACACATTTACGGTTTTTCAAACAGCGAACAAGGTTAGAAAAGAAGCCCACGATATGAAAGGATTTGTGCGTTTTCAAAAAGCTGAAAATGATTTGATGGTTGCTGTGGTTGAGCCAACTTATAATATTGTGAATTTACTCGCAGAGCATTTTGCAAACAGATTCCCGAATATGCAATGGATGATTGTCGATGTGAAAAGAGGGCTTGGCATTCACTACGATTGCAGAGATGTTTACGAAATTTGCGGCAAAGCTGCGGAAATTCCAAAGATAGATGATGAGTTCTCTGCACTTTGGAAAGGTTATTATAAGTTTGTAAATATAAAAGAGCGGAAAAATCCAAGACTCCAAAGGCGATGCTTGCCAGTGAAATACTGGAAGCATTTAACGGAGATGGGTTGACGAAAATTGGTTTCATTTTCATGGCATTTCTGAAAAAGAGGCTTTTAGCATTTTTAAAGAATACAGTATAAGCAATTATTTCCGCAAATATTACAGCGTTTTACGCACCCAAGATTTTGACAAGGATGTATTTTTGATAGAAATAGCGAAAGAGAAATCTTTACAAGAAACGGATAAATGATTTTTTGAGTTATTAAAAATTTTCTATCTTATATATATGAAAATTAGTCGTTTATTTATTTTGACGGCAAGCCTTTTGCTTGCTATAGCTTTTATCTTTTCATGTTCTTCTAGTGACGAAGAAAAAAACTCAACTAAATATTGTTACAATGAAAGAGATTGTACTAGAATTGGTGGTTGCCCTTATATGTCTAGTGAATCCGATTGTACTGGTGAAGGTGGTATTGTTGTAAATCTATCTCAGTGCGAAGAATTTGATGTACATATTTATAATTGTTACTAAAAATATCTATCTAACAACCCCCTCGGGAGCCCAAACATCCCAGACAAAATTTCTACACCTTCCTTGCCTTCAAGTTTTCTCTGAGTTGAACCATTTGGTTTAGGATTGTTCGCAACAGTTCATTATTTGCTTTATGTTGTCTGCTCGTTGTGAATTGGTTTCATTTTTCTAAATTTAGGATTGTTCGCAACAGTCAAGGCAAAAGTAAGCACAAAGAGCAAGTTGTGAATTGGTTTCATTTTTCTAAATTTAGGATTGTTCGCAACTTCCAAAAAAGAAGTTAAGGAAGAGCTAGCGTTGTGAATTGGTTTCATTTTTCTAAATTTAGGATTGTTCGCAACAATTTGCAACGCTACTTTTATCAATATGGGGTTGTGAATTGGTTTCATTTTTCTAAATTTAGGATTGTTCGCAACCCTGCGGGCGTGTTTTTGGTGTGCGCTTCAGTTGTGAATTGGTTTCATTTTTCTAAATTTAGGATTGTTCGCAACAATAGGAAGCATAAACAATATACCCCCTTGTTGTGAATTGGTTTCATTTTTCTAAATTTAGGATTGTTCGCAACAGACAGCCGAGTCAAACTTATACAGATTGAGTTGTGAATTGGTTTCATTTTTCTAAATTTAGGATTGTTCGCAACTCAAATTCATCGCTTGCAGACATCGGAGCTGTTGTGAATTGGTTTCATTTTTCTAAATTTAGGATTGTTCGCAACGACCTAGTGTTGGAATATATGAGAGGTCGGGTTGTGAATTGGTTTCATTTTTCTAAATTTAGGATTGTTCGCAACATACTTGATAAGTATTATCCACTTAGCCACGTTGTGAATTGGTTTCATTTTTCTAAATTTAGGATTGTTCGCAACAGACCACCAACTATACCAGAACCCAAACTAGTTGTGAATTGGTTTCATTTTTCTAAATTTAGGATTGTTCGCAACAGCGACTATGTTCAAGTGAATATGAGTTGTGTTGTGAATTGGTTTCATTTTTCTAAATTTAGGATTGTTCGCAACCTTCTACGCTTACACTCATAATAGCTTCCTGTTGTGAATTGGTTTCATTTTTCTAAATTTAGGATTGTTCGCAACGCGAAGATGAAGCAAAACTAATTGCACAAGGTTGTGAATTGGTTTCATTTTTCTAAATTTAGGATTGTTCGCAACTGATGGGCAAATGCGCGAGAGCGATAACGCGTTGTGAATTGGTTTCATTTTTCTAAATTTAGGATTGTTCGCAACCTTCGCCGTCTATGTAAATTATTGCCATTGGTTGTGAATTGGTTTCATTTTTCTAAATTTAGGATTGTTCGCAACTGTATCTTCTGCTTCAGCGATTATATCATCGTTGTGAATTGGTTTCATTTTTCTAAATTTAGGATTGTTCGCAACGCATACGTGAAAGGACTAGACACACCTGCGTTGTGAATTGGTTTCATTTTTCTAAATTTAGGATTGTTCGCAACGGTATAAGGTCTGAAGCCTTTGCCACCACCGTTGTGAATTGGTTTCATTTTTCTAAATTTAGGATTGTTCGCAACAAGTGCAAGCACACATAAACAAAAGGCTGCGTTGTGAATTGGTTTCATTTTTCTAAATTTAGGATTGTTCGCAACCTATGATATAAGCGGCTGTTTGGCTGTTTTGTTGTGAATTGGTTTCATTTTTCTAAATTTAGGATTGTTCGCAACTAGCCATTTCTTGAATCGGATCTCCTTTGTGTTGTGAATTGGTTTCATTTTTCTAAATTTAGGATTGTTCGCAACTCCATATTTGGATATAATTCATAATCGGGGTTGTGAATTGGTTTCATTTTTCTAAATTTAGGATTGTTCGCAACAAAAATCATTTTGTTAGCTACGAGCAGCTTGTTGTGAATTGGTTTCATTTTTCTAAATTTAGGATTGTTCGCAACAAGCGGCAAAAACAATACAGATTCCAAAACGTTGTGAATTGGTTTCATTTTTCTAAATTTAGGATTGTTCGCAACAAAACAGCAGCCAGCCATGAATCTTACCACGTTGTGAATTGGTTTCATTTTTCTAAATTTAGGATTGTTCGCAACCAGCTCTGCAGGCTGATGCAGCGCCCATCGGTTGTGAATTGGTTTCATTTTTCTAAATTTAGGATTGTTCGCAACGACCTGAACTCTATTTTTTTGGCCGCGCTCGTTGTGAATTGGTTTCATTTTTCTAAATTTAGGATTGTTCGCAACAGTTTCAAATGCTGCCCAACAAGTTCACACGTTGTGAATTGGTTTCATTTTTCTAAATTTAGGATTGTTCGCAACGTGTTTTCCCAAGTTTTGTATGCACTTATCGTTGTGAATTGGTTTCATTTTTCTAAATTTAGGATTGTTCGCAACGTCCATTTTTGTAAAACCTTCATACTCCGGTTGTGAATTGGTTTCATTTTTCTAAATTTAGGATTGTTCGCAACCAAAAAACCAACAACCGACTGAAAAACCGGGTTGTGAATTGGTTTCATTTTTCTAAATTTAGGATTGTTCGCAACTTGGTAAATGCTCAATAATATATAGTTATGGTTGTGAATTGGTTTCATTTTTCTAAATTTAGGATTGTTCGCAACCAATAGGAAGCATAAACAATATACCCCCTTGTTGTGAATTGGTTTCATTTTTCTAAATTTAGGATTGTTCGCAACAGTAAGAAAAGCAGGCGGAGGCGTTAAAGCGTTGTGAATTGGTTTCATTTTTCTAAATTTAGGATTGTTCGCAACTTCAGTTTCATTTTATACTCCTTTCGTTTTGTTGTGAATTGGTTTCATTTTTCTAAATTTAGGATTGTTCGCAACGACAATGTCCGTCTCGCTGTCAAAGAGCGAGTTGTGAATTGGTTTCATTTTTCTAAATTTAGGATTGTTCGCAACTTGTGGCTGCCAAGCTATGCCGAACCTGCCGTTGTGAATTGGTTTCATTTTTCTAAATTTAGGATTGTTCGCAACACTTCAAGGCATATATACAGACGGCTACGAGTTGTGAATTGGTTTCATTTTTCTAAATTTTGGATTGTTCGCAACTAGGCGGAAGGAATAACGCTCATAAAGGGGGTTGTGAATTGGTTTCATTTTTCTAAATTTAGGATTGTTCGCAACCTTTGGGGATTGCGTTAAGATAGTAAACGCGTTGTGAATTGGTTTCATTTTTCTAAATTTAGGATTGTTCGCAACATTATGCTTGTAACTTTCCTAATTTGAGCTACTTACGGAAGCTCTTAGAAATGGGAAAAAGGTGGATTTTAAGGAAGCTTGGAATCCGCTTTTTGTTTTTTATGATTTAAAAAGACCTTGCGGTGGAGGCTCTAAGAAAGTTTATTGGAACAGAAATAAAGGAAGGCGACCCGTTGCCAGGCCGCCTTAAAGTTTTCACAACGGAATAATCCTTATTGTGAATTGGTTTCATTTGTTATAAATATAGAAAGATTTTACTCGCTATTTCCTTTTGCCATTCTTTTATATTCCCATTCATTTCAATAAAAATTAAGTCACTGGTTATGTTTTCTGTTTTCTCAAACTTTCCCTTTATGTCCTTATTTTTATAGCCAGCGCCAGCGGGATATACAAGAGCAATTTTTTGAGTCTTGAAATACAGGCTATAAACAAACATCTGTTTTAAGTCGTCATCACTTATATTCTTTACGTTATCATCTAAAATTTTCCATTTCGTATCTAAAACTACAAAGTTTTCTTTATCTTTTTTATTACTATATCAGCTTCAATTCCTCTTTTAATTTTTCTTGTTTCTAAATCACCTTCCCAAAAATTTTCAGATTCTTTTTTACTAACTTCGTAGCCTTCGTTCCCTAAATGTTTTCTCAAACTCTTATAAACAAATTCTTCCCATAGTTTATTCATATCAAACATTATTGCTAAGATAGAGTTTGAACCACCACGAATGTCGGGGTGATAATTTAATAAAAGTAATTTAGCGATGTTGATTGCGCTTCTATAAGCTTCTGTTTTTCTGGAATAGGTTATTTTGTTGAATGTATTTTTTGTTACTTTTATATCTGATATTTCAGGAAAATTCAAAAGTAAAGCATAAATCCTCTTTTGTAGAGCTGAGTTTGTGTTTATTTTTTGTAAAAGTTTTAATGTTTTATATAATAATTTATGTAATATATGTTCTTTATCGTAAGTAGTGTAATTGACAAAAAATTTTTCTTCATGAATTAGATTTTTTTGTATGTGTTTTGAGAATAAAATTTTACCTTTTAATGTATTGTTTGCTTAATCCTGTATGCAATAAATATTCAACTTCTTTAACAAATATTTCGAAATAGAGTTCTAGAATTGAATTCGGTTTTATTTTCAAAGAACTTTGAGTTGTAGTTTTTATATCAAATTTACACCGTATGGAGCATATCAATCAAAATTTCTCGCCATTTGTCTTTCTTTTTTTTCATATTCTTTATCTTCTTTATCTGTTTCGTAATCGTTTTTATCTGCTTTGGGTAAAATTTCAATTATAGTGTTTCTAAATTGAATAACTCCTACATAGCTGTTAAATTTTATTCCGTTATGAATTAAAGAATAATATGGAAATCCTTTTTTATCGCCTCTATAAAAAAATTCTAAAGCTTTATTATATTTTTCATCCGAAAACTCTGATTCATCTCTTCTTAAAGATTGATGTTCAAATCTTGTTATAGTTTTATTTTTCATAAATAGATTTGAAATCCTCAACCGTTAATTTATGTTCCTCTTCAGTTGATAGAGAATTTTTTAATCTATATTTTTTTTCTCCTCTAAATCATCATTATCATAACCATTAATTTTTTTAATGGCTCTGATTGTTTTTTTTTACAAAAAAAGATTCACCAAGGATCAAACCAATTTTTCCGTAATCGCCAAAAAAATATTCTTGTAAAAGAGGAATAATATTGTCTTTGAACACTCGTTTTAAATCTTCAAAACTTTTTATCTTTAAGAAATAACTATGCCATATTTGGTGTTCTCTGTCTAGGAGTTTTTCTATTCTTCTATTGATAGTTTCTAAAAGCAATCGTAAATTTATGCCTTGTATATCAATTTTAAATTTCTCTGGATCAAGCAACTATGGTTTGGGCATCATTTCTATGAAGCTAAATCTACGTCTTAATGCAGTATCTAAAGCTTCTACGTTTCTATCTGCAGTATTCATTGTGCCTATTATGTACACAAATTAGCAGGAACTCCAAATTTTTCTTCATCGTCTTTACTATATGGCAAAGTAACTTTTAATTTTTCTCTGCTTTTTTCTTCAATAAAATTTTCGCCGTAAATTATTTCAAGAGCTTTGTTTATTGTGTTATAGGTTTTGCCTGTACCAGGAGGCCCATAAAGGATTTGATTTAGTGGAAAATTTTGACTTGTTTTCTTTTTATCTTTGTTTAGTTTTATATCATTTGTTATATTTTTTTGAAAAATTTGTTTGAGAAATTCTATATATTTTTTAATGCTGCTGGAATAATTCCATGACCATATTCTTTAATTTCTTCGTAATTACTTTTAGATTTAATCTCATCAAATCCTTTTTCTACGTCTTCAATTTTAAAGTAATCAAAAAAAATTTCTTTAACAAATTTATTTGTACCATTAATTACAGCTGCATATTGTTCATAAGCTTTTGTGACAGTTCCTTCCATAAGAAAATTTTTAAAAATTTCCTCTCTTTCGTCCGAACGCATATTTCTACATTCTTCTTCTGTTGGCAATTTCATAAATTTCTCTATATCTACAAATTTATTAGAAATATAGAAAATTCCCGTCAAAACATCTCCAACTGCACAGGTCCCACAGGCGGAACTTTGTCTTTCTTGCCATAGAAAATCTGCATAGCACTGAATTGCTTATCCGTTAGATGCAAAATACAAACCTTACCGTTTGGTTGCAAAAAATTTTTCACACGTTCAATATGGACTTCCATATTTTCTTTGCTTGCGCAATGCCGCCAGTAAACGGATAACTGACCCATAGTAAAGCCGTCTTTGAGCAGGTCTTTCCTGAATTGAGAATGCCGCCGCCTGTCCTCTTTGGTCTCGGTTGGCAAATCAAAAAATACCATTATCCACATAACTCGGTACTGATTAAGGGCGCTTAGATTCATAAATTTTCGGGTAAAGAATTTTTTTCTTTTTGCCTTCAAAACAAGCTATAAGAGATGCAGCCGTACGAGTTAAAGCAACTAGCATTGGGCTTTTTTCGCGTTCAAAATGGCAATCACATTCAAGTACTGTTAGCAGGCATTTTTTGATATTTGAGTTTAATTCTAAATTTTCGCCAACGAATAAACCATCTGCTAGTTTTTCGGCAACTGCTAAATCAATATATGGACGATATGGTTCCATAATGTCGTCTGCCAAGCAATAGGCATTATATTGGTTTTTATGAAAAATTCCAAAAGTGGGTAAAAGCCCTGAACCTACAAGAGCACGGGCAGTTGCAGCCCTGACTACTGCATATCCATAATTTAGGAGATTATTTGGAGGCTCGCCTTCTCGTGAACGAATAAAATCCTTTATATAATCTTCAAAAATTATTTTCCAATAATAATTCGCAGCCTGTGCTTCGCAATTATTTGTATCTCCGCTATTCACTGTTCTTGCCAAATATTCCATTCTTTTAACATCTTTGCCAAATTGTTTTAATACTGCCGCCTGATTTAAAATTTTTGCCTGTACAGTTTGTTGCCAGAGTGATTTTTTTAGAGGTTCGCTGGCTTCTATTTGAGTTTGAAATCGGTTGCTTTGCAATGTGTTGCCGTCAAGATTTAAGAACATTCCAACAGGTATATGTTTTGCGTTGCAGGTTATAAGAGCGATATTATTTTCCAACAAGAACATCATCGCGTTTTGTGTGATTGTTATTTGTGAATTGTCTAAAATTATTACACCTATGTCTTCTATTGGGCGGGTGGTGGTAGTTTCTGGAGTTTTAATTACAAGCTGGGCATTTGATGTGCTCAAATATGCTGGATTGGAAAAGGAAAGAGTTTGTTTAATCATAATTGTTTTATATTTCCTAAACGGCCAATTTTTAGTTTGATACAACATTCTTTAATCATCACCTCATCTATGCTTTTTTCCATTTTATTTAATGGAGAAAATTCTACCTTATTAACAATAGACGTTGCCACACTATGCCTAATGAAAAAACATTGATTCCCTGTACAACTCACCATTTTATAAATTCTATTTAACTGTTCCTTATCCAAATTATTCCAATCAATAGTATGTACATTTTCTTTTTCCATTGGTACATACACCAAATCATTCGGAGACAAATAAAAAAGTAATTCATTTCCTTTATCATTTTTTTCAGGAACAATATTTAAACCTTGTTTCATTCGTTCTATTATAATATTTAAAGAAATAGTCTCATAAAAACGCTTGCCATTTTTATCCATATAAATAGCAAAAAATAAATTTGTACCCTTTTCTGCTTCAACGTATTTATCTCTCTTATTGCCCGTAGTTCCAACTTGAAATTTATTACCAAGTGATTCATATTTACGTACTTTATAAATAGGTTGGTGATATTTTTTATCATTTAATTCAATGATATTTTTATTCATTTTTTCAATTCCTTCTGGTGAAAATGCCACTTCAGGGTTGCTTTTTTCTATCAACAAATGATTAAGAAGGATTTTTTGTATGCCAATATCTGTAACAGATTCTTTGATTATTTTTTCTGTAAATGAAGTATCCAATGATTTACGGACTGCTGTCTGTATTTCAAAAACTTTTATTCTTGGATTACTTTTTAAATATTCATCTTTTAACGCTAAGTTAATATCAATATCATTTTCTATAAAATATTCTGCTATTTTCTTCCTTAACATTTTTTCTACAATGATATTTATATCTTTTAATTCCTTTACTTTTTCTAATGCCTTTTGAAGGGTCATTTCTCTTGTTTCATTAAGTAAGTATACTTTTGCAAAAATAGTGTCTTTATGTAATGGCTTTCGTATTACCCTACTATCTCCTTTTTCTTGTTTTTTTAATATTTTTTTGCCATTGTCATAAGCATAGTATTTATTCGTTGTTTTATTAATTATGCGCAGGTTTTGTTTGAAACTGATGACAATTTTCTCCAATTCCTTTCGTGCATCATCAGTAAATTTGTCCCAAGGTTTTTTAAATTCTGTGAAAACATCTCGCGTAACTTGTTTGTTTTTCTTTTTATCAAAATATGTTTTCTTTTCTGTGTTTCGCAGTTTATATTGCAAATCGTATCTTGAATTTTCAGATTTTGCAGATTGATTATTCAATAAATTTATGTGATCTCGTGTAGCACAAGCAATTACCAAAGCATCCATAGCATGGTGACGGTGATCAATGCGTTTCTTTTGAAAACCTTTTGATAATTCAAGTGGTATTGATGGAATTATATGTCCTTCTTGATTTTTTGAAGTAAAATTCTCAGTACTTGTCAATTCATTCATTCGTATGAAACGTGGCAAAATCAAAGCGTTCCAAACCTCATTCAAGCCCCAGTCTCGTTTCAAAATTGTTGTAATTTTCCCGTTACCAGCAATAAGATTTTTTGAATTTACACCATCATCATTTTTGTCTTCTCTAACTATATTAGATAAAAGCTGAGAAACAAATTTACTGATATAACGAGTATCATTCATTTGCCGTTCAATCATTTTTTCGGGAATTTCCTCCAACAAAAGTTTGTTGCGTTTTGTGTAATTTTTGGCATAATGTTCTTTTACAAAATATCGATAAGCTTCTTCCGAATATATTTCAACCTTTTTCCCAGATCCACAATCAATTTTTTCTCCATGATGATTTTTAATAAATTCCAAACCAAGTTGCTTATCTTTTAATTGATTAACCGCCGCCTCGCAAATCACTTTATTACTCAAACTATCGTCAAAATAACGGCTTTGCGGAATAATGTGTTCAACCTGATATTCTTCAGTAAATAATTTTCCAAGCGGAATTGTTTGTCCAGTATAAGGCGAGCAATATTTCTGCTCAAGCCATAATTTATAACGCTGCAATTCAGATTTTGATGGCTGTGCTACTTTGCTAATTTTTTGAATAAATTCCTTTTCAGCATCATTTTCTTCTATATTAGATACTGCGTATTCTTCATAAATTTTCAATTTTTCTTGCTGAATGGGTGAATAAGGGCGAACATCTTTTACCTCGGGATATCCTTCCAACTCCTTAATTAACGCTTTAATGCGAAGGTTTGTATTTTCATTTTCAGTAACTATGTTTGTAAGGCGTTTGCGTTCTTCTGTCGTATGTTTCATTTCGCGACCAAGTTCTATATGAATTTCTGAAAAATCTCCGTATTCTTTCCATATATCACGTACCACACGTAATGTCTCCGTAATTACTTGTTCAACGATAGGATTGCGCAAAGAGTGTTGTTTAAATTCTTCTAAATATTTTTCCAAATCGGCAACAGAGTTCCATTTATCAGCATTGGCTGATTCTGAGTGCCGATTATACACAATATACTGTACCAACCATAACTGTAAACCTTGAAAATCATTTTCAAATTTCAAATTGATTGCTTTATCTCGAACAAGGTTTTTTATAGTTTCATCATATTCGCCTGTAATAATCTTACTGATTCTGTCTCTGGTTTTCGTATCAATCAACTCTAAATTCCAATATTTACCCAAACGCATTAAAGGCAATAGTTTTTTTATTGCTTTTTCGGAAAATGAACCATATTCGCTTTTGAATGGAGGAAATTTCTTGAAATTTTCAACAAAAGAATTTTCATCTAAATCGTGTTTAACGGCAAAAGTTTTCAATCCCTTTTCAAACTCGTTTTTATCTGTAACAGAATAGATTATATGCCAAAGTTTTTGCTCAATTTCGGAAGTTAAAAAATCAGTGGAAACATCTTTTACTTTTGCTAATCGTGTTTTGATTTGTATTCTTGTTTCATTACAAGGATAAATTTTATCTTCCACAAAGTTCCAACGGTGTGTATTTTCCTTAAGTTTAAAATGTCTGAGTAAAGTTTTTTGGTCAATTTCTTTCCGACTATTTAAAAAATCGAACAACTTTTCTTTGTCGGTTATATTTGTAATATATTTTTCTGTTATATCTGTATCATCATTTTTTTTATAAATTTTAAGATTGAAAAGCCATTGCCACAAACGAAACTCCTGATACAAAGGATTAGATTTTGGAATTACTTTTAAATACTCTTTAATCTCATTTCCGTCTTTATCTTTATGTTTTCGATACTCCAACGTGCAATTTCCAATAGAGGATTTTTGGCTTTTTAAAGGTCTCTGATAGAATATAATATCATTGACAAACAAATGCACAAAATTTCGCTTGCTCAAAGCCAATTGATGTACTTCATTGTTACGATACAATTCTCGAATGCAATCATTGTATAAATCTTCTGTAAATAATTCGGGTTGTAATTCTATTTGCTTTTCGAGTATGGCAATTAATTCGTCTTTATAAAATTTACGCTCAATGGCACGAACTAATTTTCCTCGTATTTTCTGGTTCGGATTCTCTAATAAGGTTTCGTAAATGTATGTACCAACATTTTTTTGAGAACATTCAATATCTGCTTCCGTTTTCTTTTTTAACAAAGTCCAATCATCTTCACTTGGCGCACGAAACGAACGCTTTTCATCGCCCTCTTTATTCGTTTTTATTGTACCATCATCATTCAAATCAGTTGTAACAATAAAGTCACGTACTTTGTCCTTCCAATCAAACAAAGGCATTTTGCTAGATCGTCTATATATCCAACCATTTTCTAAATGAAGTGAATACCAAGTCTCTCCCTTGCTATTAGGTTTTTCATCTGCAACAACATCAATAATTTTCAAAGAATGAAATTCTACCAATTTATTTGTATTTTCTTCTTCCTCTTCGCCACGTAACTGATAATAGCCTCGTTTTTGATTAAAATTCAAGATGATCCAAGCTAATTCTTCTTTTTCTATTTTTTTAGTTAGTGCTTTTTTACGAAGATAATAAATTGTCCAATCGTAGGGAATTTTAGTATTTTGTTCATTTGCTTTAAAATCATCAACCATTTCGTAAAATGATTTTTGAAATATAAATTCAAAATCATTTTTATTTTTCTGTTCATTCCAAATTTCTTTCCACGCAATTTTTGGTTCCTTTTCATCTAAAAATTGCCCTAACCGCTTCTCAAAATCAATCTGACTAGCATAATGTTTCGGTAAAAAATTCAAAATATTCAATACCCGATGCAAACGCTCACGGCGTAAAAGATGACGTTCACGTAACCGCCTTGTTTTCCGGAAGTCCGTACGTTCAGCTGTTTGAGATTTTGATGGGTTTCCACCACCAAAATTATCTAAAACTTCCTGACTCATTGGAATAATTCGAATGCCCTTACCTAAAATTTTGCCGATTTTCGCATCAAAATCTTGCTCTACCAGCACCCACCCAATGCTATTTGTCCCTAAATCAAGTCCTAATATCTTTTTCATACAAGTAAAATAGAAATCTATTTTACCAAATGCCCCTCTAACAACCCCCTCGGGAGCCCAAACATCCCAGACAAAATTTCTACACCTTCCTTGCCTTCAAGTTTTCTCTGAGTTGAACCACTTGGAGTTCTTATCAAAAGTTTTCCGTTTTGGTAATAATATTGAGTAGCAGTTTTTTTATCCAGTTTGTTGAACACCAAATATTTCATAGATTCGCCTGTGTAGCTCTCTTCCCAAGCGAGGTTGAATTCTTCCATTGTACAGCCACCCAGCGGAAAATAAAAGCGGAATTTTGCTGCCTCGTTTGCAACGCCTGTCCAAAGGCAAAGATTTTCGCCTTCTCTTTCTAAGCGTACCCAATTTGGCTGCAAGGGAAATACGGTTTTGTTTTGCTGCGGAATATCTGGGGGGATGGGGAGGGGATCAAAAATAAGGTAGCCTGGGTCTAAAAAAAGCTCTGTTCCATTATCAACAATGCTAAGAGCGCAATGCGCGTTTTTTATGTGCTTTTTATGACCGAGCAGAAGTTTGGGAGAATATCCCAACTTCACAAGCTCACCGTGCAAACGCATTGTTAATCCAAAACACGTGTTTCCGCCTTCTTCGTGGGTTCTCAGAATTTTTGTCAAATTCTCATAAACCCAAAGCGAGGATTTATTGCATAGCGAAAGCAGGGGAAGCACTTTTTTAACCCAAAGTATCCTTTACCTTCTTTAGTATCTCTGCATACTCCTCATCTTCTTTTCCAAGAATTTCGGCTAGCTTCTTTATTATCTCTTCGTCTTTTATTCCGGGCTTGTTCAGAATCTCAACAATCTCAACCACTCCTTCATAATCTTGAGGATCTCCGTCTGTCTCTGCGTCTTTCCAACCGAGAACTTTGGCTATATTCTCTATTGCAAATTTGTCATCTTTAGACTTCATGATGGTTGCTATTTTCTTCATAACATCATCAGACATCTTGCTATCAGGATTGCTTGAAGAAGAACCACCGCTTGGCTTTTTGCCATCTTCTGCTACGCTCACCAAGTATCCAAGTCCGTATTGCAGTCCGTTTATTGTTAAACCAGCACCGCTTTGGCTAAAGCTAACTCCGCTCACCGAACCCTCTTGATATGCATAACCTGCATTTTTTAAGCCAGATGAATCCATAACTTCAATGGAGTATTGCCCGCTGAGTACCAAATTCTTGGTTTCTGTATCTTTGCCATCCCACTTCACCTTTACATCGCCGCCTTTGCTGCTTTCTGCTGCAATTTCCAATTCAGCAACGGTTTTACCTTCTTTGTCTTTAATAACAACAGTTCCATTTTTGTTTCCTTCAAGCAAATGAATATTAAACTCCCTTCCGCCGCTTTTATAGTCAATAACGGCTTCCATAACGCGAACATCTTTGCCCAAAAGCGGAGTTGCACTGGCATTGGTTATACTCTGTGCCTGCAAAGTCTGCATTTCCATAAATGCCTGCATACTGCTTGCGAGCGTAGAAATTGCCTGCGTAGAATTTTGCGTAAATTCAAGTTGCGAGAATTGAGCGAGCTGCGATACAAACTGTGTATCTTCCGCCGGATTAAGCGGATCTTGATATTTTAGCTGTGCCACGAGCAAATTCAAAAACGATTCTTTGCCCATTTCATCTTTTCCTTTAAATAGCTTGGTATCTCCTTCGTTCACAACTTTCTCACCGCCAGAAGCAGAAGCAGATACCTTGCGCACCTCAGGTTTGTGCTCAAGGTCGAATAAACTATTGTAACCAGTAACAGCAGCCATAAAGCCTCCTTATGCTAAATACTCCATTGTGTTGTAACCCAGTCTCCGGCCTGTATCGGAATTCTCATCGTTTTTTACCGAAACAGCCAAGTGCATTTCTTTGTTGTGATGGTGGTGTTTGCCCTTGCCATGCTTTTCTTGCTGTTCATTTCTCTCTGCCAAAGAGAAAGCATCTTGCCTGTCTCTTTGCTCAACAGAAACTTCCAGCCTATCTAAATTTATTCCTTGCTTTTCCAAACCCTCGCGCAAAAGCCCAATATGGCTTTCTAATGCGGCTTGTGCCGTTATGCTTTCAACACGTGCGTGAATTTGCATTTCTCCGTTATTCAAAACAATGCGCAAATTCATTTGCCCCAAATGCTCAGGACGAAGCTGCATTGTAAGTTTCTGTTCTCCTGTGGGAGTTGTTATGAATTTTGCTTGTGCTACAACTTGACGAACAACTTCAAATTCGTGTATTCTCTCTTGCATTCTGTGCGAATTTGCCACAGGAACGCTTTGCAGCTTTTCACCAGTTTTTGGATTAACAGTTTCTATCTTTAAATCACCAGCATCCCAAACAGCGCGAACTTCTACTTCCACCTTTGCGTGTTTAAAATCTATTTTTTCACCGCTTGTGCTTATGCTTCTTGATTCAACAATTTCTCTGAATTTCGAAAATATGTTTCTTTTTTCCACTTTATTTTCGCTTTCAATATTTGTCCAAATTTTCTCAAAAGCATTCTTAACAATAGCAGGTTCTATTTTTTCTGAATCGTTTTTCTCGCTTTTCTCATTTTTAGAAATTGGCTCAATTGGAGAACTGCTTTCATCGTCTGTTGTTTCTGGCATCTTTACAACATTTTTCAAATCTTGCTCATTTATCAAGCCTTTTTCCAGCAGATTATTAACCAGCTCGTAAAATTTAGCCTTATCTTTTGGCTCGGTTCCCATTTCCATTTCTGCGCTAATAACACGTAATTCTTCTAGCAATGGTTCGATTTGTTTAGCTTGTGCCAAGTTTGGTTGCTCTGTATATTCCGCATATATAGGTTGGTCTGCCTGCTTGGATTGCGGTTGGTCTACTTGCGAAAATTGTTCTACCTGACTGAATATATCAGTTTGCCAAATTTGTTGCCTAGGTTGCTCTGCCTGCCTTGCTCCTTCAAATTGCCTGTACTGCTCCGCTTGAATTGGACGTTCAGTTTGCCTAGGTTGCTCTACTTGCCTCGGTTGTTTGAATTGTTCTACTTGCCCAAGCTGTTCGACTTGCTTTGGTTCTTCTGTTTGTCTAGGACGTTCTGCTCTCCAATGTTGTTCAGTTTGCCTGGGTTGTTCAGCTTGATGCTTGGAATGTTCAACTTGCCTCGGTTGTTCAGTTTGCCTTGGTTGCTCGGCTTGCTGCTTTGGTTGCTCTACTTGTTTTGGTTCTTCTGCATATCCGGGTTGCTCAATCTGTTCTGTTTCAACATTTTCAAGTTTTTCAACCAATTCCGTAGCTTCTTTTTTAAGCTCTCCCAAAAGTTCTGGCAAAGAAGATTCTTCGGGATTTTTCAAGACAGTTTCATACTCCTCTGGAGTTATCAGCCCAACTTTCAATAAATCCCTGAGCAAGTTAAAAAACTTTTCAATATCAAAATTATTTTCATTTTCACGCTCTTGCACATCACCACTTTGTACTTCATTGCTTTGTACATCACCGGATATCTTTGCAATCTGTTTTATTGCCAAATCAAGCCTTTCCAAAAGCGATAACGTTAATTCCTCAAAGGTATCTTTATCCCAGTCAATGGTATCTGTTTGCACAGAAAGAGAACCTTTTTCAAGCAAATTTATTATGCGTTTAAATGCTTCTGTTCCAGCATCTTCACCGAGTATTTGCTGCAACTGCATTAACACTTCGTTTTTGTTAAAATCCTGAAAATCAAAATCTAAGAGAGCAGGTTGCTCTGCCAAATTTTCTGAATCGCAGTTTGTTGCAGGAAGTTCAGCAGGTACAACATCTTGCATAATGCCTTCAGACGCGGCACTTAATATATCTTCAAAATTGCCAGAAGCAATTTGGCAAGAACCAAAAAAAGAACCTGGGCCTGAAATTTGAGCCGCAACAGGAGCTGGTATTATTGAAACGTCATTCATAGTTTGTCCTTCCAACCTAAAATTTTTGTAACCGAAGCAGCCCTTTTAGAGTTAAGAGCACCTATTGCTGCCAAAAGTTTACCCTGTGAGCGCGAATCTGGAATCTTTTTCAATATGCGCGCAATGGAGTTATCATCTAAATTCATTAAAATAGGTGCTGCCTCAACCGGTTTCATAGCAGCATAAACCTGTGCCAATTCTTCAATTTTTTGATTGGTGAGAACATCAGATTCCCCCACTTTTTTGTTTATTTCTTCTCTATTCTGGGTCATTTGTGCCAAATTTTGGCTAGTTTCCAGCTTTAAAAGCTCCAAACGAGAGGCTTCTTCCTTTAAAAGCAACTGCCTTTCCTCTAATTCTGCAGCTAATTTGCGATTTGCCTCGTAAAGTTTGCTCTGTTCTAGGTCTTGTGCCTCTTGGTCTGGCGAATTCCTTTCCAAATAGCCAGCAATTCTCTTTTTTACATCTACATTCATAGCCCCCACTTCCAGCCTTGCAATCCCGCTTCCAAGCAAAACGGCAAAGAAAACCACTGGAAAAAGCAGCATTGATGCAATGCCCACGCCTATCAAATCTTTAGCTCGTATATCCATACCATAAATACGTGCAAAATTTGTGCCAAATTTTAGGGAGTTTGAGGGAATTTTTACAAACTAGGCAAATTTTTCAGCAATTCCTTCAAAATATTGTCATCTCCGTGCGGGAGAATAAGATCTTCCTCGGGGCTTACCCAAGGTTCGCCAGCTTTAAGCGGGTAAATTGAGCCAGAAGTAAGGCGTCCATCCTTGTTCAGGTCATTAAAATAAATCAGTCTGTAAATACCCTCTGGTACACCTTTTATTTCAAAACGCCCCTCCTCATCGCACCTTGCCTGCCACTGCCTACCAAAAGATTTAGACTGTTTAGCCAGCCTTGATTTAGAACCACCGCTTATTATTTCTTGTAAAACAACTACTGTTTTATCGTAGCCGCCTGGTATTTCCCCCTTCAAAGAGGCTAGTTTCAATCTTGCAATTGTGCTGAACTGAGTCAAAATTTTTTCTTTGAACAGGGTATCAACAACGGAATCTTTTTCCACCTGCACCAACTTGATTTTTGAATCTGCTCCCCAAATACTGTCTGCCAAAATTTCCAAATTGGCTGCATCAACTTGTTTAACTTCCATTTTAACGCTGTCCCCGTTTACATAAAGGCGCAGTTTCAAAGTATCTGCCGAGATCGGGTGGTTGTAATACAGTTTTATAGGCAAATCTGGCAAAACATCAGAGACTTCTTTTGCAGGTTCTATTTTGGAAATAACTGTGGGCATAATTTCTTTTTCTGGAATTTTCTTAAACTTGAGTTTTGCAGAACTTCGTGCAGTGTCTAATTGCCTATTCAGAGAATCACGTGCATAAAGGCAACGAACTGTGTAAAGGCTGTCATTTTTTAAATTATCAACCAAAAAAACTGGATTTTTGCTGTTAGCTTCAACGTAAAAATTAGAGGGGAAAAGAGTATCTTTGCCACTTAAAACAAAGCAATTGTTTTTTCGTTTAAACAGGGAATCCAAAACCATATTCCTAGAAAATGAAACCTCAACTTCCTTATTGCCTCTTTGAGAAACAGCATCCAAACTAAACGAAGATGTATCTAAATCTCCAAGAGAAAACCTGAGCAATGGCAAACTATCACCTTTTCTCGGTGCGTTTAATTTAAACGGAAAATCTGCAATGCCTGCAATTTCGCTTGTGGCATCTAATTTTTGATTATTGTTTTCGTCTAAAAAGGCTACGGCTAAATACGAACCAGCTTGCATTCCCTGCAAAACTCCATTTCCAAGACTATCGGTTTGGGCAATATATAGGGGAACCTCTTTTGTGATACGTGGAACGGTATCGGCTTCTGCTTTTAAGGTTGAATCTCTGAATTTCTCCAAATAGCGTTTATGTGCTCGAACTTGTCCAAAGGGATAAAAAGCCACAACGGGGAATTTCTTTTTTCTAATCAAGGAATCTTGTAGCAGCACAGAAAAATCTGTTTTGAGGCTATCTAAGAAACTTCCGGTTGAAAACAAAATTTGGAATGGCTTTTCCAGCGGATTGCCCTGCAAATCTTTTATGGCGTTTGTAACCGTAAGGGTGTAGGTTGTGTTGGAATCCAAAGGTTCAGTAGAATATATGCGCAACTTGTCGCCATCGGCTTCTACGCGCAGCTTGCCAGAAATAGGAGGCGAAATTGCAACTGCTCCATTTGGCGGTTTTTGAACTATCCACTCATCAAATTGCAGGGTTAAATCCAAATTTGTGCTTCGATTTACGGAATTTGGGGCAAGCGTTGAGCCGCTAATTCTAGGTGGCAATTTATCTTCGGGACCTCCGGGCGGCGGAGCCACCGAAGCACAGGAAAATGTCTGAACCAGAATGGCCAAGATTATCAAAATGAACAGAATATTATATTTATTTTTCATTCTCTACCTTGTCTATTAGCAAAACAAATTCTCCTTTTGGGGTTCTTTGTTTGTAGTGTTCCAAAAGTTCGGTTGGGGTACCTATTAGATGTTCTTCAAATTTTTTTGTGAGTTCTCGCATTAAGGCTACATTTACCTCGCCATAAACTTTTTTTATTTCGCTCAAAAATTTCACAAGGTTGTGGGGACTTGCGTAAAATATAAGGGTGCTATTTCCATCGTTTTTCAATTTTTGCAGCAGGTGTTCCCTTTGAGCGCTTTTTTTGGGCGAAAAATTCTCAAAACGAAATCTGTCTGTTGCAAATCCGCTTGCAACCAAAGCCGTTAATAGGGCATTTGCACCGGGCACCGCCCTAACTGGAATATGCTCTACCCTGCAAGCTCTAACCAAATTAAACGCCGGATCTGCAATTCCGGGGGTTCCGGCATCGCTCACAAGGGCTATATCCCCATCTTTTTTCAAGTATTCAATATATTTTGGCGTAACCTGTTCCTTGTTAAAATCGTGGTAGCTTTCCATTTTTGTAGGTATTCCATAATGTTCAAGCAAAACTCGGCTGTGCCGCGTATCTTCTGCCAAAATAAGCGAAACTTCCTTCAAAATGCGCACCGCTCTGAATGTTATATCTTCCAAATTGCCTATAGGCGTACTCACTATGTAAAGCGTGTTCATTGCTCCTTGTTAAATATAGTAAAAACGTCATTTATTTGATTTTTTTAGGAAACGTATCAAACTAGAACTATGCACCCCAAGTCTTTTTGCAATTTTAGCCTTTGAAATTTTTTTCATCATCATTTTCTTAATGAGATAATTTTTACCGGTGAATTTGCACCTTTTTGATTTTGCCCCGCTGGGTCTGCCTATGCGGATGCCTTCTGCCTTTTTGCGAGCAAGCGCCTCTTTGGTACGCTGGGATATGAGTGTTCGCTCTATTTCTGCCGATAAGCCAAAGGCAAAAGCCAAAACTTTTGAGTTGATGTCTTTACCAAGTTTGTAGTCATCTTTTATTGTCCACACCTGCACGTCTTTTTCCATACAGGCGTTGAGTATGGACATAATCATCAACAAATTTCTCCCAAGCCGCGACAATTCGGAGCATATAATAACATCTCCTTTTTGCATTATCTCAAGCAAAGAACCCAATTTTCGTTTGCAAGTTTCTTGCGTACCGGAAATGGTTTCTTCAATCCATTTGTTAATTGAAATCCCATTTCTTTTGCAGAATTTGGAAACTTCAAACCGTTGGTTTTCCACTGTCTGTTTGTCAGTGCTAACACGAATATAGCCATAGACCATAAATCCTCCTAATTAGATGATGTTGTTTTTCTAATTTATCATTTATGGAATAAGACATATTCCCCCCCCTTCAAAAAACGTTAGACAATATTGGCAACCCGACCCGCCAATCCCCAACGCTCATTTGGACGCGATTAATCGCTCCCCAACGAGGTGTTAACATATTGGGCTAAAGGCAGGCCGGGTTGCATCCCTGCTCGCACAGGGACACCAAACAGCTTTGACTAGGCAAGGCAATGGAGTAATAAGGAAACCATTGGGTGCGAAGCTAAGGCTGGCTGGTCTTATTTATAAGTTATCGAAAATATTAATAATATCGATAACGCTATTCTTGTTATCAAAAGAATGTAATACCTTACCTTTGATACTACCCTCTCTCATCTCTATCTTTTTTACATCGTGATTATATGAAAAAGCATATTTTTTATCTCTTACAGAAATCCACAATACATTTTTCATATCGCCATCTTTTTCCAAACATTTTATGTTTTCGCATTTCCAAACAATGGCACCTATCAAAGGAAATATAACTTCTCCTACCTCTTCTGCGTGATGCTTCGCTTTAGTTTTTATACGTTTTATGTATTCTTGCAATACATCTACGTCTTTTATTTCTTTGCTCACACTCTACCTCCTATACGTAAAAAAAGCCACCCCCAATGGGGGCAGCGAGTGATGTTTATTCTTTGCTATCACATTTCTTGTCATCACTTTTGCCCTTCTCTTTAGAGGCTGCATCAACACAACCAATTTTAAGGTAATTGGGAGTCAAACTCAAGCATCCTTTATCTTCTGCTTTCGTTGGGTCTATTCTCATTTGAGGTACGTCGTTCTCTTTAACAAACTTTGCACCCCATTCAGATTTTTCTGCACAACCGTCCGCATTAAATTTACTTTCTGCTTTCCAAGTCGGGGTAGCTGCATCACCTGTTGCTGTATATTTAAAATTACCAGTCTCGCTTGACAAATCATCGCCACTAGCATTTGGCAATATATAGCTGATATCCTTAGGACCGCCATAATTGCCCGTTTCCATTTTGTAAGCTAATTGCAATTTAGTCCAAGTGCCAACGGCGGGGCCAACTTCCTGTGCTTTGGCTTTTGCAGACATACCGAACAGCTTTGGAATGGCTATTGCAGCGAGAATACCGATGATTACTATTACAACCATCAGCTCGATAAGGGTGAAACCTTTTTTGAGTTTTTGAGCAGACATAATGTCCTCCATATTGAACGAGCCTACTCTTTTCCACGGTTTTCGGCATTCCCGCGTTGCGTTTTAACGTTCCTTATAATGCAATGTTTTTGCTCTTTTTTGCAAGCTGATTTTTTTGCAGAAAACGACACAATTTTGACAAAAAGGGGCGTAAAATGACAAAAATATGACAAAAGTAGCCTAAAAATGGTCACATTGGTGAAAAATAATGTATATTAATAGTGTTGCATTTAAAGGAAGGTTAAAATGCAATGGTTTTTCTAAATTATTCCCGTAAATGATAAAAGTTGCCATTCCAAATAAAGGCGTGCTTTCTGAGCCTGCGCTGGATTTGCTAAAGGCTTGTGGATACAAGGTTAGCAAGGTTATTAAAACGCTCAGTTCGGTAGATGCCGCAAATGGCATTGAATTTTATTTTTTGCGACCAGGCGATATCCCAATGTATGTTGGCAAAGGCATAATAGATGCAGGCATAACGGGAGTGGATTTTTGCGTGGAGGCACAAAGCCCTGCTATAAAAATACTTGACTTGCCCTTTGGCGGAAGCAAACACTGCGCTGCCGTTCCAGAACAGAGTAGCTATCAAAAATTGAGCGATATTGAGAATTTGCGGATAGCAACAAGTTTCCCCGGCATTGTTAGCAATTATTTCAAAAATCCTAAAATGGAACTCGTTGTGCTAGAAGGCGCAGTTGAAATTTCTGTGGGATTAGATGTTGCAGATGCCGTTGTTGATGTTGTGGATACGGGAACAACCCTAAAACAAGCTGGGCTTCGCATTTTAGGAGATCCTTTGTTCTTGAGCAACGCTGCGCTCTTCGCTCACCCAAATCGAGGGGAATACCCTGAGGTTCGCACACTTGCGCGCCGCATAGAGGGCAAATTGGTGGCTATGAGCTATAAAATGGTTGAATACGATGTTCCTTCAGAACTTTTGGAAAAAGCCTGTTCCATAACGCCCGGCATAGAATCGCCAACTGTGGCACCTTTGCAAAATAAAAATTGGTATTCAGTAAAAGCAATGGTGAAAAGCGAAGAATCAAATTCAATAATGGATAAACTTCAAGATATTGGCTGCAAAGGCGTTTTGCTATTCAACATTGAAAGCGCAAGAGTTTAGTAGCCACTGATTAACTCTGAATTCCGCTGTGGCGTTCCCCCCGTTAACGCTTGCATTGATAATACATACCGCCTGCGTGAGTCATCATATCAAAACTCTCGCTAAGCCCTCTAAGCGTTTCTACCGCACCGATAATCAAAAATCCGTTTGGTGAAAGAATCCTTGCAAGCCTGTTGTACAAACCCTTTTTGAACTCATCGCTAAAATAAATAGCAACATAACGCATAAACACCAAATCAAAATGCGGCTCCAAAATAATGGGGTTGTCTTGCAAGTTAAATTTTTGGAATTTAACCATGCTTTTAATTTCGTGATTTATAGAATAACTATTAGCCGTTTCTTTCATAAAATATCTGTTCAGTTGTTCCTGAGTAATTCCCCTGCTCATGGCAATGGAATCATAAATGCCAGTCTTAGCTTTTTCAATGCAAGAATCAGAAATATCTGTTGCTAGTATATGCACCATCTCTTTTTTAATTATGTTTTGCCCCATGCAAAAATCGCGCACGGCAATGGCTATGCTATATGGCTCCTGGCCAGTGCTGCTTGCTGCACTCCAAATTTTAATCTTATCTTTTTTTCCGTCTTTAACCGCTTGAACAAAACTTGGCAAAATTTTTTCTTTCAAAATAGCATAAGGATGAGCATCTCTGAACCACAGAGTTTCGTTTGTGGTCATAATATCTATCAGCTTGTTATCCAAATCCTCGTGTTTAGCGCCTTTAAGTATATAGTAAAACTCGGAAAAATCCTTGCACTTATAAGATTCTATAACAGAAGCCAACCTATTTTCAAGCAAATAGGCTTTATCTTCATTTAAACAAATACCGCTCCGTTCTTCTAGATAGTCTCTGAGGAGTTTGAATTCGGTAAGTGTTATTTTCATAAAAATAGCCCCTCTCGGGGCTTTTAAAAAATTGGGGGTTCTACTCGGTGAAGTTGAATGGTATGGTTGGAGTGGTATTGCCGCTCTTGATAACCTTCCATTTCCAGGTTGCTACCATGTTCTTAACAGCGTTGTCAAAGTCGCTATAGCCTGTTGTTGAAGACACTATAGCAATGCTAACAATATCGCCACCAGGAGCAATGGTGAATTTGAGAGTAACCTTGCCGCTAAAGCCCGGTTTCAACTTCAAATACTTGTTGTATATGTTCCTTAAACCTGGCATACGGGCATTAACAACAGCCATAATTTCCGCTTTGGAGCGAGAACCATCGCCAGAACCCATATCTATATCTCTTGCGCTCGGAGCCTTTAAAGAGCCTTT
>JAITFN010000048.1 GCA_031281345.1 Candidatus Fibrimonadaceae bacterium | reverse complement strand
CCCGGCATGCTTTCAAGTGTGATAGTATAACTATCGTTCATTATCGTATTCCAAGCGGCGGCAGGGGTAGATTGCGTTACAAAATTACCATACCACGGCATAAAATAAGACCAACCAGCCCCGTCTGCTTTCATATTTGAGGGATAAGGCACAGAGCCGTTTTCTGAAAGGGCAATTATCTTTTTTGTTCCGAATAAATTTTTCAGCTTCTCAAATTCGCCTATTAAAGACGCATGATTAACCACATCATTCTGGCTATAATAAAAATCACGCCCTATAATATCTGCGTATTCATTTCCTGGATACCAATCAATATCTGCCCCTTCGGAAGTCCAAACCCATATAAGGTTATTCAATTTGTGTTCATTTGTAAATTTATCATAAATGAGCTTATACAAGAGTTTTAAAGGTGCAGCCCCTTTGCCCCCCCACCAGAACCAGCCTCCAGAGGCTTCGTGAACGGGTCGCCACAAAACGGCAACGCCTGCATCTTGGAGTTCTTTTAAATAACCCGCTATTTTATTTAAATCTGCCACCATGCCTTTGTATTCGGCTGAATTTGTGTTCCACGCTGTGCAATTGGAATTGCAGGCTTTGGTTAAATCAAAAGTTGTTTTGTCGCCACCATTGCTGCTGGGGCTATAAAATCCTACATCATTTTTAAGTGGGTCTCTCCAATGCCAGCAAAATGCTGGTATTCCGCCTCGTTGATAAAGTTCTTTTGCAAGTGATATTGTTGCATCTGTGTATTGTTTGAACCAACCTCCGTTAGCTGCTTCATATTCTTTTCCTGTGCCGTGCATAAAATCAAAGCCAACAAGTGCTGGAGTTTTGTTATTGCTGGAACTGCGAATATGAGCAACTTCCTTTTGAGTGTTAATTGTTGCGGCAGTATTGCCAATCAAAACCTCGCCCGTCATAACTCCACTAATCACTTTCTTTTGGAAATTTTCTTGCAAAAAAGCATACATTTTTTTTGCGGCTGCATTAGCATTTGGATTTACCAAAGGATCCAAATTAAACGAGGCGGCTTCGTGAGGAACCACATCTATATATTTAATGTCCACCCAACCCCAACTGTTGATTATGGCTATCTTATTGCTTCCTGAATTTAAACGTGTCACAGCAACAGCGTCTTTCCATGTGGCGGTTCTTGGAAAATCTACTTCGCCCATTCTTGTTCCATTTATATCCAAATGTTGCTTTTTTATATCGCCATAATCTTGCTTATAGTGAATGATAATATCATACATTTCAGATTGTGAAACGTTTACGGAGTTGAAAGTAAGGTCGCCACCTTTCATTTCTACATAATCTCCGTTTTTAACTGCATCGCCGCCAAGCGTTGCGCTTGTAGCTGGATATTGCACGGCAAAAGCGGAAATTGAAGAAACTAACACGAGAAACAAAAATAGATGTTTCATTTTACCTCACTACGATTTTTTTAGCCGAATACCCCTGTTTAACTATATAAATGCCCGCTTTTTGCGGCTTTGCACTGCCAAGAGGCTCGCCTTTTAGGGAGTAGTAAGTTGGGGAGCTGCTAACTGCCAGCGGCGAGTTTTTGGCTATTGGCGTTGAGTCTTCTTCGCTGGAACTGCTTGAGTTTGTGTCTGCATCGCTGCTAGAACTGCTCCCAGTGCTGCTAGATGAAGATACTGCTATGCTACTGCTAGACGATACGGTGCCCGTACTTGAACTGCTATTTGCTCTGCTGGAACTACTTGCCACACTGGAACTGCTCCTATTGCTGCTACTGCTGCTCGCTCTGCTAGAACTGCTTGCTACACTGCTGCTGCTCGCTCTGCTGCTTGACGATGCAACTGTGCTTGAACTGCTCTGACCACCAGATACGGGTACTCCGTCAATGTCGGCTTTATGCTTTGAATACAGATTTTCCAATGCGGGTTTGGTTGTGGTGAAATCGCCGAATTGGTCGGCAGGGGCTTGATTCATTGACCAGCTCAATGCTCCGCAGTAGCCGTTATCGTAGGCACGTTCATATGCCGCAACGATTTTCAACTCAGTGCCCGATACAGGAGGTTTGCCTTCTGGATTATATCCGGTGTCCCAACTTTTAGCCGGAAACTCTCCGATTAGGATTGGTCTGTCCATGCCCCAAGAACTCGCCGTGTTGTGGAACGGGGAACCGGAAGTTCCTATGTACTGCGGATAATAGTGAGCCATATAAAAGTCTAAGTAAGCCTTTGATGCAAGCGGGTCATTGCCAGCCGCTGTTCTGAGTTTAGAATCGGAGTACCATGTTTTCATCTTGCCGTATTCGTGAATTCCGGTGGATGCCATCTTCAGTGTTTTATCGTGTACCACGGCGGCTATTCTAGCGGTAATCCTCAAAATATCGCTCATTGGAACTTTTTCGCTTGCCCAACCGTTCGCATCAGAGGACATCCCTTCCGGCTCGTTGAACACTTCCCAGCACATTATGGCTGGATGGTTGCCAACTGCTTCCAACATCGGTTTAAGTACTTTGTTGATATAGGTATCTAAATTTGCTGGCACAGTGAGAAATTTTTTATTTATGGCAACCTTATTGGCATCCTTGCCGTCTAACTGCAGCAAATCAAAAGAAAAAAGGCATAGCGATACCACAATTCCGTAATTGTGCGCACTGTCAAGTACCTGCCGTATATTGTCGATAGTTTTTGAGCCTATCCTATCTACCGAGCCATCGCTGTTCATTTTAGGTTCGTTTCGGAAGTCGGTATGCAACCACCACCGCACGGCATTGCCGCCCGCTCCCTTAATCTGCTTGAAGTAGTTTACAAAATCATTGATTTTGACTGCTTCGTCTCCAACATCTCTGCCAAAATCCTTCCAAGCGATATTCATACCAGAGATGAACCTTTTATTGCCGTTAATGATAAGCCTATTATTTTCGGCTCTGTCTTGAGTTGTTTGCATTGGAACCGGTGCCGCAAAAGCAGAAATTGAAGAAACTAACACGAGAAACAAAAATAGATGTTTCATTTTCACCTCACTACGATTTTTTTAACCGAATATCCTTGTTTAACTATATAAATTCCAGCTTTTTGCGGCTTTGCACTCCCAAGAGGCTCACCTTTTAGGGAATAATAAGTAATCAATTGAGAATCCTGAGTTGAAAGTCCAGAGCCCAGAATTGGAGTTATGTCTTCTTCAGAGCTGGAACTACTTAGAGCCTCTTCACTGCTAGAACTGCTCTCAGTGATGTTGCTGGAAGATGATACTGCCGCGCTACTGCTAGACGATATTGCGCTAGAACTGCTACTTACTCTGCTAGAACTGCTTACCACGCTACTACTGCTCCTAACACTACTGCTGCTCGCTCTGGAGCTAGACGAGGCCGCCGCACTTGAACTGCTCGCTTTGCTGCTGGAGCTTGATACCGCAACGGAAGAACTGGAACCTGTCTTGCCCCAGTCGGATTCGGGAATCAATTTTACAAGTTCGTTATATGCGGCTTTTTTATTGCCACTAGCATCAAATAGCAAGGGCTTTTTGGCTTTGCGCCAAGATTGGTCGTCTTGAATACCCCAAACCACAACGGCTGTAATAGCACTGCCACCCTTGGTGAGAATTTGGTTCATTATATCTTTATAGTATGTTGCCTGAGCGGGAAAATAGCTTTCATTGCCGTCATTAACAGTTGCATCCAATTCAGATACATGAATTTCAACACCTAAATTCTTGTAAGTTGTTATAGCTGCTCCATAATCAGATGCACTTGGATAGACATTGTTGCCACCGCTTCTAACATCAAGATGAGACTGCATTCCCATTCCATCTATAAGCCCTTTTTCTTTGAGAGGCTTTATTATTGAATTAGCAATATAATCTCTTTTTGCCGACATATATTCGTTGAAGTCGTTATAGAATAGTTTGGTGGTTTTCGGAGCGTATTGGCGAGCAAAAGTAAAAGCCTCCTCTATAAAGGAATTATCGCCATATACCTGAACCCACATGGATTGGCCGCTTCCAGAACCTGGCTCTCTGGGACCGCTACCGCTTTCTTTTGCGGCTTCGTTTACAACATCGTAAGCGTAGAGGTTAAGTTTTGGATAGCTGGTTGTTATGAGGGCAAACATATTTTTAATATAACTTTCCATGCGTTTTTTCATAACTGCTTTGCTAACAACTGTTCCGTTATCGGTAAAACCTGTCTTGAAAAACCAAGTCGGGGTTTGGCTGTGCCACACTAAAGTATGACCGCGCACGGGAATGTTGTTGTCTTCGCAGAATTTGAGAATGCTTGCCGCATTGCTCAAAGAAACTTTTACATTGTCATCTGTAGAACCGCTCTGAACTATAGTTTTTTCTGGCTTTAACTCGTTTTCGGGAGTTATGCTATTGAATTCTCTAAGCACTAGAGTTTTCATAGCATTATTATTCACCGTGCTTCCGTTCAGTATATTGCCGAACTTGAACTTGCTTGAATACACATCTTTAAGCCCAACAGTTGTTTGGGCAAAAGCAGTTGCAGAGGCAACTGCGATTAAGAAAAACGCTATATTAATTTTCACGGTTATGGCTCCGTTTTTTTATTTCAACACAAATCTAATACTTTTTGTTCCGTGTGCTTTGGCGAAATACACCCCGTTTGGCAGGGATAATTTGACCGTTTGCGAACCGGAAACATTCAAACTTGTAACTTTATTCCCTTTCAAGTTGAAAATCTCCACAACCGAGGGTGAGCTTACTTCTATGCGCAAAGATTTATCTCTAAGCGGTTGGATTGAGAAGTTAGTTAAAGGAATACGGTTTTTCAAAATTGGCTCTGTGTCTTCGTCACTAGAACTGCTGGATAGGTCTTCCCCAGAACTGCTGGAAGTTGGCGTTTCAGCTATATAATTAAGTTTGATGTTGCTAAAAGTAACAGTTCCTGTTCCATTTGGTTGCCCAAAGTTAAACCCAATACGACCATTTTCATCACTTGCCTTTTCCATTTTAAAATCATACGTAAATGTCTGTGTTGCGGTAGTCAAACTTACATCTGTCTTTTCAAAATAAGTGGTCCAAGGGTCACCAGCCATTTGTATAATCACGCCTATTTTTCGCGCTGCACCAGCAGAGGCATCAAAAGTTAAACGGTAATTCATTCCCTCGACAAGAGTGACTCCATTTTGAACTAACTGCGGTTCCCAAACATTCTCCCCTGAGTCTCCTATTTTCGTTATATTTATCGTGGCTTTATTGCTTGCCACGTTAAAACTGCCATCGGAATTGCCATAGCCACTACCCTTGTTAAATTCCCAATCGCTTGTATTTGCGAAATTGCCGTTTTTGATAATATTTGCTGTGGGATCAATAAGAGGAGTAAATTTTGCTATAACAGATTTGTTTGCGTTCATAGTAACTGATACAGGGTTTGCTGTGCCAGTTGCATCTCCGCTCCAACTGTCAAATTTCCAACCCGATGCAGGATTTGCTTTGAGAGATACACTTGAACCAGAAGAATAATATGGATTACTGGGAGTTTTGGCTATAGAACCACCGTTAGACGGAGATGCCGTTAATTCAAGGGTGTAACTACCAGCCGGAACAACAATGCCGCACTCGCCATCTGTCTGATACATTTTAAGATATGAAAGGTCAAACCAACCTGTGCCTCCGCCAGCTTCAACAAGGAATTTTGCTTCGTAGGTGTTGTTTCCGATTTTGTCTTTAATGGAACTTATTTTTGACCAGGCATCAAAATGTTTTTTAATTGAATATGTTCCGCATTGGCGGCGCTTTGTGTCCATACCTTGGCGTATACTAAATATTTGAGGAAAGGCAGGTTTTGAATCGTCTATGCTACCAGAACCCGATGGTCTGGTATTTGTGTAAATATCATAAACTCCGCCGTCTGCTTCAACCGTTCCAATGGGTTGACAACTACCACCGCAAAGGGTATTAGGGCCAAGCTTTCCGGCTGTGAACCAGTCGTCTATGATGTACCATTCCATCATTCCATTCCAAGTCCATCCGTAAATTCCTATGTAGGAATAACCTCCACCCGTACCGTTATCTGATCTCTTGTAATTGAAATCTGCGCAAATGTTCTTAAACTGGTCCCACTTTTTCCCAGTTTTGCCCCAAAAATAACCTAAACGACCTAAGAAATCCGTAGGATTGTTCCATTCGGCTCTAAAAGCGTAACCTCCGCCTTGATTTGGACCATACCATATAAGTTTATTGCTATTTCCGCCTTCAGTCCACATTTCGTAGCCAAAATTTAAGTCTGCGCTACCGCCAAGGTTTTGATTTCCATTGGAATTGCTGGTAAATGTTCGGGCATCGCTTGCAGTGGCACTTAACTGAGTTGTTTGGTCGCACGGGTTAACTTGCCCAAAAACTGGTGCGGCAAATGTGATTGCAAGGGATAGGGCGATTGTGAGTTTTTTCAAGGGAACCTCCGTTTTATTTCAACACAAATCTAATACTTTTTGTTCCATGTGCTTTGGCGAAATATACCCCGTTTGGCAGGGATAATTTTACCGTTTGCGAGCTAGAAACATTCAAACTTGTAACTTTATTTCCTTTCAAGTTGAAAATTTCCACAACCGCTGGCGAACTTATTTCTATGCGCAAAGATTTGTCGCTTTGGGGTTGAATGGAGAAATATGTTAAAGGAATGCGGTTTTTCAAAATTGGCTCTGTGTCTTCTTCGCTGGAACTGGAAACATCTGCCTCGCTAGAACTGCTTGTTTCGCTTGCATTGGAACTAGAGGAACCACCAGCTACGCTAGAACTACTTGTGCCGCTTGCATTGGAACTAGAAGAAGTTGCTGCGCTTGAACTGCTATTTGCTCTGCTGGAACTGCTTGCTACACTGCTGCTGCTCGCTCTGCTAGAACTACTTGCTACGCTACTGCTGCTCGCTCTGCTGGAACTACTTGCTACGCTGCTGCTACTCGCTCTGCTAGAACTACTCGCTACGCTGGAACTGCTTGGAGTTGTACCGCCAACAGTCAAAAGATTCTTCGTTACGTTAGCCGTTCCTTTCGCACCGCTTTCACTATAGGATTCAACTTTCAGTGCTACTTCGTATAATGGACCGTCCATTTTCATACCAACTCTTGCCCATTCTTTAAAATGCTCGGAAACGGAGATTTTACCGCTTGTTCTGTGCTTGGAAGGGTCTTTCGGAACACTGAAATATTGCTTGAAGTTAACGGAATTTCCAGATATCGAGTTCCTACCTATTCTATCGCATACTCTGTATTCATACGCAATATTGTCAATAGTTCCTTCACCCTTTAACGTGGATTTAGTATCTCCTCCCATAGCCGCGTTATAGCTACCGCGGTCTTGAATAATGTAGTATTCAATTGCTTTGTCAAAAGTTTTATTTTGGTTATTTTCATCTTTTGTAGGTATGCTTGATTGCGCATAAAATGCCCAACCATATACACCGAGCATTCTAACATTGTCATTGGAAGACCAAGTAGCAGCAAAATCAATGCTTATATTGCCGTAATCAAGCGCGGGTTTGGCAGGGTCACGACCCGATATGTTCCCCCCTTGAGTAGTGGCGAATTTTCTACCGCAACGGAAAAGGATATTTTTTGTATTGCTCCATGAGGCGGTGAATGTTCCGCCTTTAGCGTTTGCGCCGGTACCGTTATCTCCGTTGACGGTCATAGTCGTGGTGCCCTGGTTACCTTCGCTCCAAAGCTCACAATCGTAGCCGTTGTAAGTCCATGTTGTACTAGATGTTTTTGTTTCATCTGCCACTACAATAGTCGGTACAGCAAAAATTACCGCGAGGCATAAAATAACAGCAAACTTTCTCATAACAGAACCCCCTAGTTGGAACTACTCCAATATATAATAAATATACATTCTTTTTACATAAAAAGGACAAAAAAGTTAAAGAAATTCCCTTTTTTACTATATTATCCCCTGAATATGACGGCAAAACAATTAAATGGCGCTCAAGTTCTCATAGAGTGCCTCAAAAGAGAGGAAGTAGATACCATTTTTGGCTACCCGGGCGGGAATGTTATACCGATTTTTGATGCGATTTTGGATTCAGACATAAAACTGATTTTAACTCGCCACGAGCAGGGCGCAACACACGCTGCAGACGGGTATGCTAGGGTAACAGGGAAAACAGGGGTGGTTTTGGTTACCAGCGGGCCTGGTGCAACAAATACATTGACCGGCATTTATACCGCCTATATGGATTCTATACCTTTGGTTGTGATAACAGGGCAAACAATATGCCCCGTGCTTGGAACAGATGCCTTTCAAGAAAGCGATATCAGTGGAATGAGCTTTGCCACAGTTAAGCATTCTTATTTAGTAAAAAATTCAAACGATTTGCCGCGTATAGTTAAAGAGGCTTTTTATATTGCCCATTCCGGCAGGCAAGGTCCAGTTTTAATCGATTTGCCAAAAGATATAAGTGCGGGGACTTGCGCTGCTAATTTTGTTGATAACGTTGATTTGCCCGGGTACAAAATACCCAGCAGGGCAGAAGAAGATCACATTGAGCAAGCAGCAGCCACAATAAAAAAATCTAAAAAACCGCTGATTTTAGCGGGGCATGGAGCAGCCATAAGCGGAGCTGGCAGGGCAGTGAAGGAGCTCTCAGAAAAATTGGGAGCACCTGTTAGTTCAACATTGCTTGGTCTTGGTACATTCCCTGCAAGCCACGAACTTTCGCTTGGAATGACCGGTATGCACGGAACTGTTGCGGCAAACAAGGCCATTCACGAATGCGACTTGCTCATAAGCATAGGTGCGCGTTTTGACGACCGCATAACCGCAAAACTCTCCGAGTTTGCAAAGCAATGCGAGGTTATACATATAGACATAGACCAAGCGGAATACGGAAAAATAATAACACCGAGGCATTTTTTGCACGGAGATGCAAAAATTATTTTGGAACAGTTATTGCCTTTGGTGGAAAAATTGGATTCTGCGGAGTGGCTAAAAACCATCAATTCTTGGAAAAACAAATATCCTATGCACTACCCTAAACACGGGGGTTTAAGGGTTCAGCATATTGTTCAAACTCTTTACGAGGTTACAAATGGGAAAGCTATAATTGTAACCGATGTGGGGCAGCATCAGCTTTGGACAGCTCAATTTTTCAAGTGCGATTATCCGGGTCAGTTTTTAACCTCTGGCGGAGCTGGCACCATGGGCTATGGGTTTCCAGCTTCCATTGGGGCAGCCCTTGGCAACAAAACAGGGTTCCCCGTTTGCGCGGTTTTGGGTGATGGCGGTTTTCAAATGACGCTTTGCGAACTTGCAACCGCGTATATAAATAAATTGCCCATTAAAATTTTTGTTATGGACAACCGCTTTTTAGGAATGGTTCGCCAGTGGCAAGATATGTTTTGGAGTAAACGCTATTCGGGCGTTTCTATGGAAGGAAATCCAGATTTTGTGAAACTTGCAAAAGCCTACGGCATAGAAGCCTTTTGCATTAGCCGCAATGCAGATACCAAACGTACAATAGAAAAGGCTATGGAATATAATGAAGGGCCTGTTTTAATTCACTGCGAGTGCGAACAAGAAGATAACGTGTTCCCAATGATTCCTCCGGGGGCATCTGTTGACGATATTTTAATAGAACAGCCGAAAGAGGTTTTGGAAAAACCAACAGGAGGCACTTGATATGTTCCCAGCGCACTCCATAAGTATTTTAGTTTCCAACAAGCCCGGAGCCTTGGTTCGCATAGCTCTTGTGTTTTCTAGGCGTGGTTACAATATAGACAGCCTTGTTGTTTCGCCAACAATAGATACCTCTGTTAGCCGTATGAACATAGTAGCGCACGGCAATCCAGAAATTTTGGCTCAAATAATTCAGCAGCTCGAAAAGTTGGTTGATGTTATACAGGCAAAAGACCACACGAGGCAAAATGTGGTTGCAAAAGAACTTGTCCTTTTAAAGATACGCTGCAAAGCAGAAGAAAGGGCAGAGTTGCTCCAAATTTGCAACCATTTTAAAGCTCATACCGTGGATATGACCGAAGTTTCTATGATAGTTCAATTGACTGGAAGTTCAGAAAAAATAGACTCTATGGTTTCTCTATGCAAAAAATTTGAGATAGTGGAGTTTGTTCGCACGGGCAAAATAATAATGATGCGAGGAGAGAATAAAACCTAATGCTAATTCAATACCTTTTTATTTTAACCTCAAATCCGATTTTTTACAGCCGCTTTTTTAGAGCTGGGCTTGCAGCAATACTTGCCTCACTTTTGGTGTTTTTAACAATGCCATATTATATGGCTTTCCTAAAAAAAATAGGTGCAACGTCAGATTTCAAAGAAAATGCTCCGCCAATTATGGGAGGTTTGCTACTCGTTATTATAGTTGTTATTGTGTCTTGCGTAACGGCTATCTTTAACGGCTACACAATAGCTGCACTATCTATTTTGGTGCTTTATTCAGTGGTTGGTGCAATAGATGATATTGCAAAAATACGCACAAAAAGACTGGTGGATTCTGGCAAAATTTCAAAAAAAGATTACGAGGAAAAAGCCAATGGCATTAGCTCAACGCTTAGAATATCCCTCTATTTTCTGTTCAGTTTTATTATAGCTATATTTTGTTATAAATTTATACCAGATTTAACAGGTGAACTTTATGTGCCTTTTATAAATCCCAAAGATTGGTATCCTCATTTGCCAAATTGGTTGTTCATTCTGTTCATAACGTTTGTTGTGGCATCTAGCGCAAACGGAGCCAATTTCACAGATGGCATAGATAGCCTTGTGAGCATTCCGCTCATAACAGGAATGTTCTTTGTGGGTGTGGTGGCTTATGTCAGCGGAAATGCTATTTTCAGCGATTATCTGCATATTCCTTATTTGAAGGGTTGCGATGAACTGTTCCCCATAGCGATGGCTTCTATAGGTGCTTTGCTCGCCTATCTTTGGTATAACAGCCCGCCTGCCGAAATTTATATGGGCGATGCCGGCTCAATAGGTTTTGGGGCTTTGCTTGGCATAATGTTTATACTTGTGCAGGCAGCTCTGTTTTTGCCCATTGTTGGTGTGATAATTTTGGTGGAAGCATTGTCTGTAGCTATGCAAATAGGGCATTTTAAGATGAACAAAAAAATGCGCGGCTGGGACTATGCAGATAAACACAGGCTGTTTTTGCGTGCTCCCATACATCATCATTTTCAGTTGAAGTGGAGAGGTCGCTTTGGTGATTCCAAGCCTCTTGTGAATGCCAAAATTGCTTGGCGAATGCATCTCATATCTTTCTTTGCTCTTATACTTGGTTTAATAGTGTTTTTTGGGCGTAGATAACAAATGAAATTGGCTGTTGCTCTAAAGCACGAACTTGGCAAAACAGATGCACCAAGAGTAGTAGCTTCTGGCAGAGGCTCTTTTGCAGAGCGCATAATAGAAAAAGCTACTGAAAACGAGGTTCCAATACACAAAGACGATGATTTGGCAAGCCTGCTTTCGGAGCTTTCTGTTCCTTCTTTTATACCAGAGGAACTTTTTGAAGCCGTAGCCAGAGTTTTGGCATTTGTGTATAGAATAAACGATAAAATACCTACTTAGCATTTACTTTTACTATATTACTGTACAATGCCCTCATCTGAAAATAACTTCCTTATTGAATTTCCCGCCGATAGGGAGTATATTCCTTTTGTTCAAGACTTTTTCAGAGATTATCTCAAAAGCCATAGTTTTAGCAAAGAATTTTCAGAGTATGCAGCAAACGAATCTTCGTTTTGGTTCGATTCCGTTGTTTCAAAAGAAAAATTTTTGCACTCTCTGCCTGTGATTTCTTTTAACTGCAGAGTTTCAGAAGATGATGTTTCTGTGGAAATACTCACAACCGATAAAAAAGAGTTCATAACATCTTTAAATTCGCAAAATTTGGAGGCTAGAAAATGACCCTCTCAAACAATGCGGATTTTTTGCTAGAAGGTTTAACCGTCTGCTCAATGGAACCGGGGATTACCATCATAAGCGTTACCAGTTCTTTGGATATTCCTGCCATTGTTCCTTTCAAAGCTGCAGTTGACAAATGCATAGACAACGGCAGTATGTTCATAGTGGTCAATTTGGAGAATGTCAATTTTATAGACTCTCCATTCGTGGGTACCCTTATGGGTTGCCGCAAAATGCTCCAGCAAAGAGGCGGCGATTTGGCTATATGTTCTGTATCTCAATTTTTGCAAGACCGCCTGTCTATAATGGGACTAGACAGAGTATTCCATTTTTATTCAACTCCCGAAGCTGCCTCGTCTGATTTCCATTTTTTAAGCTCAAGGGAATTATTTTCGTTTAACCTTCCTTTGGATAGAACTTGCGTAACCATTTTGAGAAGGTTTATTTGCGCAGTGCTTGCAAAAAAAGGTTTTAAGCCAAAACTGATTTTCCACATAGAAACCATAATAGACGAGCTATCCAACAATGCTGTTGATTATTCCGGTTTGGATAGCAAAAATTTTTCACTTAGCATTTCCATAAGTCGCAAAAAAATTATTTTGATTGTTAAAAATTCGCATGGCAAATTGAGCAAAGCAGATATGGACACGCTTTTTAGCAAATATCAGAATCCTTCAATAGATGCAGATTCCCCAAGAGGTAGGGGAATACCCTTGATAAAAATGCTTTCCAACTCTGTTAGTTTGGATTTTAGCCAAACAGAAATAATTGTACAAGTAACCAAAATCGTTGAGGTATAGAATGCTTGAAGATACAATCCAAATAACTTCTTCACCCATAGCAGACAAACCCGATTGTTTTCTATTAACATTGGAAGGAGATTTAGATAGCTCCAATGCGCAAGACATAATAAAATATGTGCAGGGATTATCTAAAAATGGCTTGGTGCATTTGGTGGCGGATTTTTCAAAATTACGCTACATAAACAGCACAGGGCTGGGTGCGATACTGAGAATATCAAAAATGCTTATATCAAGGGAAGGTTCTTTTAGAATAGCAAACCCAAATGAAAGTGTTTTTGAAATTATTGAGATTGTTGGAGCCAACAAGCTACTCAATGTTTATCAAACTATGGAAGAGGCTTTGGAATCATTAAAGAACTAGGAGGTTTTTATGCGTAGGATTTCTACAATTTTTGTTATTGCTGTTTCACTCTTTGCCTTGTTCGGTTGCAGTTCCGCACCGCAAGACAAAGCCATAGCTAAAATAGGTAACACATCGCTGTTTACCTCTGATGCTGAATTTTTAGCTTCCATAAAACCGGAAGCTTATCGCGATAAAAAATCTATTGCTGCAGATTTGCAGCAAACGGCAGAAACGAGGAGAACGGCAGAGGTTGCACGCCTTATGTTTGCTGGAGAGCAAAATTCAGTTCAAAAAAATTTGACCGAAGAAGAAAATTCAAGGCTTGCCCAAGTATATTCCTTTTTCTATTTGCAGGCAAATTTGGGGCAAACAAACAAGGCATTGTTAGATTTTTACAAAAAAAACAAAAGCCGCTACCCCGATTCTTCCTTACTTTCTAACGGTATGCAGCTTGCGAGTTTTCGCGAAAAATTAGCAGAAGATTTATTCCTCTCGGAAACACCTACGCTTGCGGCTGTGGTTAACGATTCCAACAAAGCCGCCATTATAGACAGTTGCCGCCGTGCAATATTCAACTCAGAATTGGACAAGCTCAAAAAAGCATACAAAGTTGAGCTAGTGAAAATAGAACCACCGGGTGCAGAAGAATATTACAAAACTCACCCTGAAGAATTCCAAACAAAAACAGAGTACAAATTGTTGAGCTTCTCCGATGCAGATTCTTCCGTTTTGGCAGGCAAAATAAAAGGCATTTCCACAAGAGATGAATTTGCAAAAATTGCCACTGAACTACCGCTTGCCAAACAAGGGCACGCCATTGTGGGCATTGGAATGTTCCCCTCACTTGACGCAGAAATCTCAAATTTGGGAACAAAGAAATTTACCAGCATTTTGCGTGCGCCAGATACTCAGGCTTATTACGTGTTTTACGTAGATTCCATTATCCCGCCTCAATTAAAACCTTGGGACAGAGCTAAAAATCTCACAAAGTCCATATTAGAGGGCAAAGGCGATTTTCCATTGGATTCTTCGGTGGTGCTCGCTACTATGGGTGGCAAACCTTTTGTGACCGAAAAAGAGGTTTTAGAATTGCAAGCAAAAATTCCACCTAATAGACGCGCATTTTTCCGCAGAGAAGCAGCCCTCAACAACCTAATAGAGAGAAACCTCTATGCCAAAGCAGCCAAAGAAAAGGGACTTGATAAATCTTATGAATACATTGCGTGGACTAGGCAATTAACCGACCAAGCTTATGCGCGAATTTTAATGGATTCCCTTTTAACCAACACGCTTGGCATTCCAGAAGATTCGTTAAAAGCAGCTTATGAGGCAGAAAAAGATTCTCTATTTTTGCCAAAAAGCTATGAAGATTCCAAGTTGGATATAGCGGTTTGGCTCCGCATTCCAGATATGTCGTATAAAAGAGAATTTGCGCTCAATAAACAGTATTATGGTGAGGCCGATAGTTGGGAGAGCATTAAAAGAACGCTCTATAAAAACATAAGGTACAGGGAATTTTCTGGCATTCAAGAAAGGGAACTTGCCAATTTGCATAAAAAGGTTCCTGTTGCCGTTATAGATACCTCTTGGGGTTTGGAATTTGCAGCGAGCGATTTTGCGGGTATTATGGCACAGGCAAAAGCTCAATACGATAGTCGCGAATTGCAAAAGGCAAAAGCTCTTTGGGAAAAAGTAAGAGTATTATTCCCGCAAAACGATTCTGCGCAAAAAACCGCTTCTTTTGAGCTTGCAAATATTTACCAAGAAATTGGCTCATATTCTGCATCTGTAAACGAATACAAAGCCATAACAGTGCTTTGGGCAAACGATCCAGACGTTTACAAAGCTTATTTCATGCAGGGTTTTGTGTTAAGCGAATACGAAAAGAAAGATTCCCTTGCCTTGATTGCCTTTGAAGAATTGCTAAAAAAGTTCCCGAATAGTGAGCTTTCTGGCGATGCTAAAATAATGGTAGAAAACATAAAAAGCGGTGGTAAAGTTTTTGAAGAATTAATTAAAAAAATTGAAAATTCTCCCGAAGAATAAATGCGGCAAATAACATTCCCCAATTGGCTTGTTTGGATAGACGAAAACTTTAAATGGTTGTCTATACCCAAACTGCCTCTTGTTTTAATAATAATACAAGCACTCGGATTTCTCTTGGATTGGGTAAAGCCGTTCGGATTCTATATTGATTTGCTGGCTCCGCATCCGCATTATGTTTTTAAAGGGGAAATTTGGAGAATTTTCACATTCATAGCTATTCCGTTTCCAAATCATTTGCTGTTGATTTTGGTTCTTTGGTTTTTTTATGATTTTATGGTTTTGCTTGAAGAATCTTGGGGTTCAATGTTTTTAACTGTTTATTTTATAATTGCTTGGCTCAGTACAGTTTTTGCAGCATTCTTGAACGTTGTTTCCTTTGAAACAATTGCTCCTATCTTCTATATAGAATGTTCTTTTGTTTTTGCGCTTGCAACGCTTAATCCAAACAAAGAACTGCATCTGTTTTTTATATTGCCCATAGCCTTTAAATGGATAGCGCTTTTTATTGCAGGGATTTTGATTGTAGTTCCTTGTGTTCTCAATTCTTATAGCCAGCTAATTTATGTTATTCTGTTATTTGTAAACTACCTGCTCTTTTTTGGGAAAGATTATTGGATTAGGTTCAGAAAAGAATTGGATAAAAGAAAAAAGGCATAGGGTTTATTCTTTACCAAGTATTATTAGCCCTAGGCTCATAGGATCGCCTTTGATGTTCAGGTAGCTTTCCAAAAAAAGCCTTGAAGAAAGCGGAGTTATGCGTAAATCCAGCATTGTGCCGCCGCTCCGAATGCTTTTTTTGCCATAGGCAAAGAACAAGAATTTTTTTCTTTCATATTCAAGTCTGTTATCGGAAATATTCCAGTTCCAAAATGTTTTGCCGTCTGAACTTTGGTTATATTCACACACATTGCTTGAGTTGCATTCAAATGTGGCAGACTCGCTGTATTTTTTGTTCCACTCCCTATTAAAAGCGCAGCTTCGCACGGTTTTTCCGTACATAGCTTCGCTTATGGTTGGTATGTCCATTTCAGTTTCCTTAACTTGCTGCCAAACATCCAAAAGAATTAAATAAGCTTCTACATCGCTTGGGCACTGCCCGTCTTCTTCAACGCCCTTATGAGCTTTTAACAATTTCATTTGCAAATCTGGAGAAATTATGTCTGGAATTTGGCTCCTTTCAATTTCTTGAAGAATTTTTTTAGGCGGAATAACAATGGTTTTTCCCAGTGAATCGCTTATTGCATAACCAATGTTATCTCTAACTAATTCTATGCACTGTTGAACGTGTATGCCAGCTGTGTTTGAACTACCAGATACAAAGTCCACACCTATATTCACATTCCAGTTTTCTGCGCTTGTTGTTTTTGAAAAATCGCAATACGATTCTTCTCTTATGCCATCTATATAAATTATGTTCACTTTCAATTTTGTGCTTATATTCTTTTCTTTGCGCAAATTTTCTATGCTCCATAAGTTTGGATTTGAGGCGAGGAGTTCTGCCAAAGCCATATCACCGTTAAGAGCTGGCAAAAGGGAATCTGCCCTTGAATTTTTTTCAAGCATAAGAGGCGAATAGCTTGTTTTAATATCGGGATTATTGAATATTATTCTTTTGCTCATATCGCGGCTAATGGTTTGCGGAGCAGTAGCAAACAAAAACGAAGCCAATACGAGAAGCAGGCGAAACATAGAGAGAATTTAGTAAAGTGGCTAGTGGTTTTCTATATTTAAATTATGCGTAATATAATTCTACTTCTCGCTCTTGCATCTTTTTCTTTTGCACAGCCTTTATCGCTGGGTACTCCTAACAAAGAAGAAGCCGTGCATTCCTCGTGGCTCAATATGGGACTCGGCATTGGCGTTCTAAGCCCAACCTCGTCTGAATTCAAAGAGCAAAGCAAGGCTTTTGTGAACCCTGCTTTTTTAATAGGCATTCAGTTTGCAGAGCTATCTGCTCTAACCTTTGAGGTTGATTTAATTACTCCAAAAGGCGGTGCAGGTGTTTGGTTTGGTTTTGAGCAACAGTTTATTCAAAGGCAAATTACTCCATTTGCTGAAGCTCAACTAGGAGCTAGAAGCCCTGGCGAAAACGATGTTGGAGTGGGCGGCAGCTTGAACGCTGGTGTTATATTTTTTCGCGAGAGCCAATTTCGCATACGCTTAAAAGGTGGTTATGAATGCATATTCAATAAAACAAAAGACAAAGCTTGGAATGCAGAAGGCGGTGTTCTATTTGCCGTTGGTAGGGCAGGATTAAAAACCATAAGAACAGATTAAATAATTTTCTAATTTTGGAGAGCCACGGAATGTAGCTCAGCCTGGTAGAGTACTTGAATGGGGTTCAAGTGGTCGGTGGTTCGAATCCACTCATTC
>JAITFN010000007.1 GCA_031281345.1 Candidatus Fibrimonadaceae bacterium | reverse complement strand
AGTTTATTCGGCTTCTTTGGCTTTCGGCTAGTGTAGAATGACTATCAGAAAAAACATTCAGAGAGCTTGCACCGCAAGCTCTGCCAAAAATTATTTCATTGCCAAAAATCATATTTAAGATAATATAGAAAATTGTCTGAACCAGAATTCACAGAATTTTCAGTATTAACAGAATAAGAATAAAACCCATCTATAAATGCTTTACAAAGTGTCTGTTATAAAGAATGAACCTCATTTATTGGCTTTTTTAGGTTAATAAAGCCAGTAATGGTGACTCATTCTGGAAATTCCCAGAATTCTGAAAATTACCAGCCTTCGGCTGTTCGCCAGCGGGTAAGTAGCGAGTAGGCGTCTGGTTCTGACAAATTAAATCCACTTGTCGTACATTTATATGTGGTTGTATGTGTTTTCTCCTGAAAATCCAAAAAATCCTGAGAATCGGGGTTAAATTTTACTATTTTACCTTTCAATTATGCGTGTATTTTCTCTTGAACACAGATGGGGCAGCACCTCCACGGTTTCTACAGGAGCCTCTGTTGATATTACCGAAGGGCTCATAACCGTTGATTTTGCAGTTAGAGAAGTTCCAAGCTGTTTTTGCCAGAACAAGGAGCAAGACGGCGAGGCTGTTTGGGAAGATTCTTGCGTGGAAGTATTTTTGAAATTACCTTGGGGCAAGGAATATCTAAATTTAGAATTTAACTCAAAAGGCGTATGTTACGGAGCAAGAGGAGAAAAGAGAGAAAACAGAAAAGAATTTTCAAAAAGCGAATATGCGCAAATAATAAGAAAACCAAGCGGCGTTTTAGAAGACGGCAAGTTTTACAGATGGATGCTTTCTGTGGAAATTCCAAGCACCTTGCTAGGGAATATAAAAGATTTGCGAATTGTTGAAGTAGAAGGCAATTTGTACAAATGCGCAGACCTTGCACCAGAGCCTCACTGGCTCACTGCCTTCCCAATAAACACGCCAAAACCAGACTTCCACAGGCCAGAGGCTTTTTTACCATTTATTCCTTTTGTGGATAAATAAAAATCCAAGCGTCACAAGTATCACTAAAGACATAACAACCCAAAACGCCCAGTCAGACTCCATATAAAGCGGGTATTTCAAGTTCATGGAAAATGAGCTAACCACAAATGTTGGCACCATTATTCCAATAGTCAGCACGGTGAGCGTTTTCATCATTGAGTTCAAATTATTGCTAACAATGCTAGCCCTAGCATCCATCATACTGGAGAGAATATTGGAGAGATTTTCCGTTTGCTGCAAGCACTGCGAAGTTTCAATGTAAATATCGTCTAGTAAATCTTTCTCCGGTTCGGTAAAAACCAAGTTACGGCTATTCTGCAATTTGCGCAGCACGGTTTGGTTAGAACTTATTGCATCCAGATAATAAACCATAGATTTGCACAAACCAAACATATAGAGCAAATATTTATTATCCACAGAGCTAACCAGTTTTGCTTCTAATTCATCGTTCACACGGCTTATTATTCTAAGGTGTTCGCTGAAATGGTAAGAGGAATAGTTCAGCAATTTGAGCACAAGCATATTCAGCGATGTTATGCGGAAAAAACGTTTTTCATCCACCAAAGGCAGCACGGCATCACTTAAAATTATTATTTTATCTGCATACAAAAAAATACCAAAAGAGCTTATGCGAAACATAAATTGGTCTTCTGCGTTATAGCTTTTAGGCTTTTTAAAAATGATAGCGGTATAATCATCTTCATATTCCAAACGGGCAAGTTCTTCCACGTCAAAAGCAGAGGAAATTGTGTGCTCGTCTAGCCCGCTAACTTTTACAAGGGAATTTATTTCATCATGGTCTGGGCTAACTAGCATTGTGACCTGCGCTTCATGCTTTTCGGAGACAACAATTCTACCTGCCTGCAACTTGTAATACTTAACCATGTGTGGAAAATAGAAAATTCTACATTTAGGTTCTGATGTTTTTAAAACTCTTTTTGCCCCTTGTTCTTTTGCTTTTTGCCTGCGCCCCACTACGCCCAATTGCGCCTGCGGAAGAACCCCCAAGCCCCCCACCCGAAAAAAAAGAAGAGCCTCTACCACCAACACCAACGCCAGAACCTGTGGAACCAGATACAGCAAAAAAGCAAATAATACAAAAGAATATAGACGTTGGAGTTGGTTTTGAAAAGAGATCTGCAGTGATAGCCTGCCCCGAAAAAAAATGGGAATTCAGAGCCGGAAAAAACAGCAGAACAGAAATTGAGACAAAAGGAAATTGCACTTATGCCGGAAAAACTTACAGAGGCTCTTGGATTGTGATTGCCGCAGACACAGGTGTAACTGTAATAAACCACCTAGACACCGAAGATTATTTGAAAGGCGTTGTTCCGCACGAAATAGGCAAACTGAACATAGAAGGCTTTGAAGCTCTGAAGGCACAAGCTGTTGCCGCAAGAACTTATGCATACATACATTTAGGTTCCAGAAAATCCCAAGGCTTTGATGTTTACGCAGATACCCGCGACCAAGTTTACAACGGAAGAAATGACGAAGACTCTCTTGTGAACGAAGCTATTTTGGCAACAAGCAATGTGGTTATTAAATACAATGGCAATTTGATAGAGGCCTATTACCATTCAACCTGTGGCGGCAAAACCGAATCTTCCGAAGTGTGGGAAAAAGAGAGCAAGCCATATTTGGCAGCTGTTTTAGATTCCACAGAGGGCGGCATATTTTGCGAACTTTCGAGATACAAAAAATGGGAAGAAAAATTCAGCAAAACAGAACTCATAAAACTCTTTCAAAAAAATGCAACAAATGCAAAAGCAGACAAAATTTTTTCTTTCAGCAAAATAGAGAGGATTTTAATAACCGAAAAATTCCCAAGCGGCAGGGTGAAAAGGCTTGTTGTTTTCACAGACAAAGGTTCCTTTGAGGTTTTTGGAGACAAAGCGAGATGGCTTTTTCAAAGAGCCGGAAAAATTTTGCCAAGCGCATTGTTTAGTATTTCTCAAAACGGCAACGATTATATAATTAGTGGTTCCGGTTTTGGGCACGGCATTGGCATGTGCCAGTTTGGAGTTATTGCAAGGGCAAAAGCTGGCCAGAAATTTGACGATATTTTGAAAGCGTATTATACGGGTGTTAGCGTGGAGAGGTATTAGTCCTTCACGCAACGAACGCTGAAAAAATAATTCTTATCGTTGTAGCTCCAGTAGGCTACCTTGTCTGTGCATATAATATGCTGGTTGTAGGCGTATAAATCATGATCATATTCACTAGCGCTCCACCAAACTGCCCAGCAACCGGCAAAGTTGAATCTGGAATCGTGGTCGCTAAAACCGCCTGGTAGGGCGGAAAAACCATAATCGTCAGTGCCGTTGCCAGGTTTCCCTTTCTCATCTTTCCAGCCGCTAACCGTTTTTAGATATTTGCCTGCCGTTTCGCTTATGTATGGGCTATCTGTGCCACTTGTGTTGTCCACAAAGCGATACAGCTTGTCCCAGTCTTCATTCTTTGGCAAGTGCCAACCTTTGGGGCAAGCCTTCAGTGCCGCCCCCCAATCATACAACCTTCCGTATTTGTCGCAGTTAGCGGGTTTGTTTTCGTAGCATTTGCTGCCGTTTGCATTGTAGTTCAAATTCTTAGCCATCCAAGTTTGGCTGCCGATTTTCACCATTTTGTATTTCTTGCCGTCTCTGCTATCTATAAACGGCTTCTCTTCCTCAGGCTTATTCTCCTCTGCTTTCTCCGAACTGCTGCTTTTCAAAGCAGAAGAGGAACTGGGCTTTTCACCTATGGGTTCGTTGTTTACAACCACTTTTTTCTGCCCGCAACCGACAAGGACAAGGGCAAGCAGCAGCAAAATAAAAAATCGGGGCATTTGAAGGAAAATGTAGAAAAAACCTAACAAAACGAGGAATTTTATATTTTTTTCAAAAAAAATCATTTTTTTTGGATTTTTTTCCCTTTTTTTACGTCTAATGCAATAGAGAGAACTTAAATGGAGAATTTAAAATGAAAACAGTCTTAAATATGCTGAAAATCCTAGTGCTGGGACTTCAGACAATAGCTTGCTCTTCTGGCCCTTATGAAAATCCAGATAAACTTCATATAGAAATGCTAGACGTGGGGCAAGGGCTTTCCTTTTTGATTAGAGGGAAGGGCTGCGATTTTCTCTATGATACCGGAACCAAAAATTCTGGGATAGACACTATGCTCCAAAACAGGGGGGTCAAAAGTTTGTGCTCCGTTGTTTTGAGCCACTGGCACGATGACCACGTCGGTGGTATTCCAACACTTGCCAAAATGGTTAAAAATGGCGAAATTCGAATAAAAAGGGTGCTTTTTGCGCGCGATATTCCCTTGGAAATCGGAACCAGCGGCACTTCACGGTTCAGGGATTCTTGCCTAACTCTTTTGGGGCAAGCCGGAATAGAAACCAAAATTATTTCGCGAGGCGATACCATAGCGGATTTTTTGCCTTGGACTACCAGAATTCTCTTCCCCACAGAAGACTATTCGCTCACAGAAAACAACGCAAGTGTTGTTATGCGCATAAGCGATTCGCAAAACTCCTTTCTGTTTATGGGAGATTTGGAGGCAAAACAGGAAAAAAACCTATTGGAGATGGAGCCTCTTCTTGAGGCTTTTGCCCTGCAAATGGGGCATCACGGCTCAAAAACATCGTCTTCTTGGGATTTTTTGGCACAAGTTCAGCCAAAAATGACATTCATAAGCGATGGTAAAAATAATTCTTATGGGCATCCGCACCCAGAGACCCTAGCTAAACTCCGCATTATTTTGCCAGACACAACGCAAATTTACCGCACAGACATAGAGGGAAACGTGCGTATTGAATGGGTGCATAAAGTGGGGATGTGGAGGGAATAAAATTTTCTATATTCAAAAATTATGCCCAGCATACGTTGGATAAGAAATGTAACCGTAAACGGCTCCAAATGCACTTTGGAAATAATGGTTGGTGTGCAACGCATAGCAGACCGCTGTTATGTGCGCATAAATCAGGAACCTGAATTGTGGTTTACGCCTACAGCCGACTCTCGCGATGAAATAGTGAATGAGGCTATGCAAATTTTATTCAAACGCTTGCAGGGCGCAGAAGTATTAAACTTAGATGGGACACCTTTTCAATGGGAATAAATCCTCTTTACCTCACCATACACGGGCATTTTTACCAGCCGCCACGGGAAAATCCTTGGACTGGTATTGTAGAAATGCAAGAAAGCGCGGCACCTAGCCACGACTGGAACGCCAGAATAGCAGACCAATGCTATTCTCCCAATGGATCTTCGCGAATACTTTCTCCCAATGGGCGCATAGAAAGAATAGTGAACAACTACAGCTATATGAGTTTCAATATTGGTCCAACGCTAATGGGTTGGATTAGAACTCAAAGGCCAGAAGCCTACAACTGCATAAAAGAGGGCGATATGCTCTCTGCCGAGAGGCTTAACGGCCACGGAAACGCAATAGCACAAGTATATAACCATATGATTATGCCGCTCGCATCTGCAAAAGATAAACTAACGCAAATTCGTTGGGGCATTCAAGATTTTGAGTTCCATTTCAACAGAAAGCCAGAAGGAATGTGGCTTGCCGAAACCGCCATAAATATGAATACCGTGGTGGCTTTGATAGAGTGTGGAATAAAATTCACAATACTATCGCCAAAACAAGCTGCAATGTTCAAATCTATGAATGGCGAAAACGCTCCCTGGATAGACTGCCACAGCGGCAATATAGATACCACAAGACCATACAGAATAATGCCAAGAGATGCAAGAGGAAAGAAAATTTGCGAAGGGCATTTAGATGTGTTCTTTTACAACGCCGAGCTTTCCAGCGCGGTTGGGTTTGAGCATTTGCTCAGAAACGGAGCAGACCTTGGAAACAGAATTTTAAACGCAAAAGACAAAAACAAAAACGGAGACCAACTGATTTCCATTGGAACAGACGGAGAATCTTATGGGCACCACGAGCCTTTTGGGGATATGTGCGCTGCTTGGCTTTTTGAGAAATTCTGTCCGCAAAATAATATTGTCCCTGTGAATTACGGTTGGTATTTGGAAAAAAATCCTCCCGAATATGAGGTGCAAATTAAAGATGCTCACGACGAAGGCTCTTCTTGGAGCTGCGCTCACGGCGTTGGCAGGTGGTACAGGGACTGTGGATGCTCAACCGGCGGAGGCCCTGGCTGGAATCAAAAATGGAGAGACCCTTTGAGGCAGGCATTTGACAGAGTGAAAATGGTTGCAGATGATATTTTTGAAAGAGAGTTCCCGATTTTGAGCGATTTCAACTGCTGGGATGCCCGTGATAAATATGCTCACGTTTTGCTTGAACCCGAAAATCCCGACCGCAGAGAAGAATTTGCAGAAGCGATGCTCCGTACGCACACGAACAAAGAAGACAGAACAGAAATGTTTTCTCTTTTGGAAATACAAAAATTCTGCCTTTACTCTTATACGAGCTGCGGCTGGTTCTTTAACGATGTTGAAGGTTTGGAGCCTGTGCAAAATATGCGTTATTGTTTGAGGGCAATAGAACTTTTGAGCAAATATTTGCCAAGCGAAAGTGTTTTGGAAAGCGAAATTCTAACCATTTTGAGTAAAATAACATCAAATGAGCACCACAAAACCGGAACGGAAATTTGGACTGACTGGGTGCGCCCAAAAATACCAGTCCCCTGTATTTTAATAGCCGCAGAATCTGTGAAACTGCATTTAGGTTTGCTTGCGCAGCCATCTCCGTATATAACAATGAATTCTACAAAGAGCATGGATAATCAATTAATTTTGAATGCCACCTACACACACCCAAATACTTACGAAAGCAAAAACGTAAATGTTTTGGTAGCTACCGATTCCATTGGAAGAGTTAAAATTGTGTTGCAAACAGCAAATGCAAACGCAAAGCGCATACCGATTTTTGTGGAAAAAGATGCTATTGACCAAACGAATTTCAAAAGCCTTTATCCAAATGCTTTTGTGCTTCGCTTGCACGAACTTCCGCAAGATATTCTCGCAGAAATTAACGAGATGCATTCAAGGATAAAATTATCCACAATCAGCAAAGACTTGCAAACTTTTTACGAGAGATTCAACATAAGTCTGGATTGCCTTGCCGACCGCACAGATTCGCTTGCCATTCCGCTAAGACAATGCGTTATATTCAACTTAACTGTGAGAATCAGAGACCTTGTCCTAGAAACTCTCTACAACGATTCCGATACTTTAGGTTTTGAAAAAATAAAGGAAATGAAAGAGGAATTCGACTCACTGGGAGTTCCCTTGCAATACACGCTTTTAGATAAATTGTTCATGGAACGTTTAACAAAGCTGATATCCAGGGTTCAAGAAATGCAAAACCAAACTTTGGATAATACCGAAAATCTCCAAAAACTTGTTCATAGAATAACAGAGCTAATAACCATAGCAGACTGGCTTAACTTAGACATAAATAAAAATTATCTGGAAAATCACAGCTACGATGCTTTTTTGCTGTACAAAAAAGAACCCGCAAAATACGCTATTTTGCAACAGATGTTCCAATGGCTGAATTTTGATGCTTAAAAGAAACCCTTTGCTTTGGGTATCACTGGCTTTATTTGCCCAGGATCTTGCTGAATATCTTTCTTTTTGAGCACTTGCAAAAATGCTTGCCCTGCCCAATCTTCCATTGAAAGCCTGTTTCGCAAAAGAGCAACCAAAATATGCATAAGCATTTCGCAGTCGTAAACGGCACGGTGCATGGATTCGTCTTTTATTTTAAAATTAATTTCACTTCTAGACTCAAGGGCTTTTGTTATGTTGCCGAGTTTGTAATCTGGAAGTTGTATTGTGTTACGGGCTATTTTTATGCTGTCTAAAATTGGGAGCTGGGGTGCAGGGATAGAGTGTTTTCCATAAGCTGTGCTCAAAAATTTGGTATCAAATGGGGCATTGTGCGCAACAAGACAATTTGCATCATCGCAAAAAGTTTTGAATTTTTGCAACACTTCTGAAATAGAAGGAGCAGATACCAGCATATCGTCTGTTATGTGATTTACATTTACAGCCTCGTTCGATTTTGATGCTTTTATAAAAGATTGGAATTCCTCTATTTTATCTGGAACTATGCGCCCTCTACTCTCTTTTACGGAAAATTTCACTCCGCCTATTTCTATTATTTCGTGTTTGTTATCGTCTAGACCTGTGGTTTCCAAATCAAATGCGATTATTTTTGCGAAATTGCTCATCTATTCTCCTTAGCAACTAAGCTGGGAAATCTTTTAGCAAAAGCAAATCTTTGCCGTTTAGTTCTATATATCCATTCTTTACAAGTGCAGATAATTCTCTATTCACAGTTTCTCTTGTGGTGCCACTCATCTCTGCCAGCTGCTGTTGGGTGGGGCGGTTTTTCAATCTTACTGCGGTGCCGTTGTTGTGGGGTATTTTAATGCCTCTTTCTTCTATGAATTGCATTATGCAAGATTTTATTCTCTCCTTAATGGTGCTCATAGAAAGGGAAGCTATTTGCATATAAGCTTTGTTTAATTTTTGCGATGTTTCTTTTAAAAAAGCTATGAATAATTTTTGATTATTTATCATTTCGTTTATAAAATCTTTTCCTTTGAAAATTATAATGGAACATTCTTCCTCGGCTTTAACCGAAATAAAACTTTTGCCACTTTCGTTAAACAGCTGTATTTCGCCAAAAAAATCCCCTGTGCTAAGCAAATTCAAAATGCTGTTTCTGGAGTTTTTGGAATCGGAAAAAACTTTTGCCTGCCCCTTTGCTATAAAGAATATAGCTCTGCGGGTGTCACCTGCAAGCATAATGGTTTCTTCGTGCTGAAAGTTTTGGATAGTGGCTATTTGTGCAAATCTATTAAGCGCAGCTTCGTCTAAATCACTAAAAAAATCTATTCTGCGAAAAACATCTAGCATATTGACCACAGTATCTTTTTGTGTTTTTTTAGATGACATAGAGGGGTAACATAGAAAAATTAAAAACTAACTTTATCAAGTATTCCCTGCAAATAAGCAATGGTTACTCCGTAATTGGTTATGGGAACATTTTGCCGTTTTGCTTCTTCTATTCTAGACAATACATATTTGCGGTTGAACATACAGGCACCGCAGTGGATAATCAAGTTGTACTTTGTTAAATCCTTGGGAAAATCTGCCCCGCAAACAACTGTTACAGACAAATCCCCGTATTTTTTCTTCAACAAATTGGGGATTTTTTCTCTCCCTATGTCTTCGGCAAGTGGTGCGTGAGTGCAGGCCTCCGCAATTAAAACGTGCGAATTTGCCGTTAAGCTGTCTATGGCCTTGGCTCCACTCAAAAAAGCCTCAATATCGCCTTTGTATGCGGCAAAAAGCACAGAAAAAGATGTTAATTTACTCTCTTTTGGTTTTTTGTCGTGCACTATTTTAAATACCTGAGAATCGCATATTATTAAACTTGGCGCTTTGTTCAAAGCGGCAAGTGTTTCATCAATTTGCCCCGTTACGCAGCTCATAACTAAGCACTTTTTATCCAAAAGTTCACGGAGAGTTTGCACCTGCGGTAGTATTAGCCTGCCTTTGGGAGCTTGTATGTCTTGGGGCATAACAAGCATAACTGTGTCGCCTTCTTTAACCAAGTTGCCCGTTATATCAATTTCCTTATCGCTTGGAGCATTTCTAATCAAGGCTTCTTTAACTTTTTCAATATTATGTTTTTTCAAGGCATTTACAATGATAATCTCTTCATTATACTCCAATTTCAATTTAGCAACAATGCCTACCGCATTATTGTTTTCCATATCGTTTACTGCAATAATAACCTTGGCATTCTGTTCTTTAAGAGCGGCTACCCATTGCATTCCCTCTTCAATATCCATATCGCTGAACAGAACAATAGCCATATTCGTTTTTTTAATGACTTCCCTGCTCTTTTCAATGCGTAGAATGCCAATGCTGCTGTCGTCTTCAAAGCCAGCTGTGTCAATAAAAACAACGGGACCAATCCCGTAAATTTCCATAGCTTTGTAAACAGGGTCGGCAGTGGTTCCTTTCTGTTCAGAAACCAAGGAAACTTCTTGCGAAGTCAGGGCGTTCAACAAGGTTGATTTTCCGCTATTTACCTTGCCGAAAATACCGATGTGGACTCTGGAGGACGTGGGTGTGGATTGCATTGTGCTAAATATAGAAAAATTATCCCTTTCATTAATGCAATTCCATTATTTTCAACGGTTCTTCATCCCCTCGTTTATCTTTGACCATAATAGTACAAACCAACCCATCGCCAGAACAAGGATGATTTGCAAGAGAGCTATTCAAAGATTGCTCATTTATTAAAATTTTTCCATATAGGTCATAAATAACAATGCCTCTATAGCAGGTTAAGGTACTGTCTTCTTCTACACATTGTTCATTATCGGCATTCAGTATTTCCTCTTTTGTACCGTATGAAATGTAAAATTCCAAATCCCTAGGCATTGGCAAGCAAATAGTGAATTTTTCAGGAGGAATGGGCAGGCAAGAAAGGTCTATATCATAATCGGGAATTGGTCGCGGAAACGCCGGACATATCCTTTGGGTTTCCTTCCAACCAGTTGCAAACTTGCAAATTTCAGCAGACACAGAACCTTTTGGATCGTTTTTTAAAGATAATTCTAGCCCCTGTGAATTATAAAATTCGAATGTAGAAATTACCAATCGAACCTCATTCATATATTCTGGAAAATATTCGTCTTTAATTTTAACTTGAAAATTGTCGTCTATACCCTCTGGAACATTGAATACAGAAACTCTTCCGTTCCGTTCATCAATAATTATGCTTTCATAGCAAGTCAATATATCACCTTTTTTGGTACACTGCTCGTTATCAGCATTTAATATTTCACGAGCATACTGAAAAGAATATTCCAATTTATAACCTATTTGTTTGCCACATTCGGTTACCTTAACATTTTTTGTTTCATTGCCAAATAGAACAGGCTGGCAACTTTGAAAACAAATATCATCAAATCTAGGTTTACTTACATTTCTGTCAATAAAAAACTTTGCTCTCCCAAGAGTGCATTCACCAGAAATCTCTAAATCACCACTGGGTTCCTCGCCATTATCTGTGGAACAAGCAAAAAAGAACAATACGCAAAAGCAATGGATTAAGTTCTTCATTGTAATAATATAGAAATGTTAACCTAAACCCTAAAATCCCTTTCGCCGCCACGTATCTTTTCCAGCCACGCCCTAACCTTTTCCCTTATCTTCTCACTAGGAATAAGCTCCAGTTGCTCGGCAATTACCTTCTCGCCAATGCTTTTTGTCGCCTCGCTCGCGTAGTCTTCCAAATATTCTTTTAAAGTCATAAGGGAATTTGAAGGGCATATATTCGCAATCTGACCGCTTTTCACCAAACTCATAAAACGATCGCCGGTGCGGTTTTGACGGTAGCAAGCGGTGCAAAAACTCGGCACATAGCCCATATTTAATAGCCACTGCACAACCTCATCCAAGGGGCGGTTGTCCATCACTTCAAATTGGGTGGTGTTGTCTTCTGCTTTTTCTTTTTCTGCATAACCGCCAACACTAGTGCAAGATGCTCCGCTAATTTGGGATATGCCAAGAGCTAAAACGTTTTTTCTGGATTGCTCGCTTTCTCTTGTGGAAATAATCATTCCAGTATATGGAACGGCTATGCGGATAACAGCAACTATTTTTGCAAACAGAGCATCGCTTATGCCATTTCCAAAATCATCGGGATTAATATCTTCGGCAGAGCGAACGCGCGGAACGCTAATGGTATGGGGACCAACACCAAAAACTGCCTCCAAATGCTCGGCGTGCATCAGCAACCCCACCAAATCATAGCGATATGAATTCAAACCGAACAGCACCCCAATTCCAACATCGTCAATGCCCGCTTCCATTGCTCTGTCCATCGCTTGGGTGTGGTGTGCGTAGTCGTGCTTGGGTCCTGTTGGGTGCAATTTTTCGTAGCTGTCTTTGTTATATGTTTCTTGAAATAAAATATACGTTCCAATGCCTGCATCTTTTAATTTTTTGTAATTTTCCAAACTTGTCGCGGCAATATTCACATTCACGCGGCGAATAGCTCCGTTTTTGTGTTTAATGCTGTAAATGGTTTTTATGCTCTCCAAAACATATTCAATGGGGTTATTAACCGGGTCTTCTCCGGTTTCTAGTGCTAAACGCTTATGCCCCATATCTTGCAAAGCTATCACTTCGCGTTCTATTTCTTCTTGCGATAATTTTTTTCTTCTGATGGTTTCGTTTTTAAGGTGATATGGGCAATAGAGACAACCATTTACGCAATAATTGGATAAATACAAAGGCGCAAATATAACTATGCGATTTCCATAGAATTTTTCCTTGATTTTTTTTGCCAAGTCTTCAATTTCCTTGTTATATTCCGCATCTTCGCATTCCAGCAAAACTATGGCTTCGCGGTGAGAAATTCCTTTGCATTCACGCGCTTTATCCAAAATTTCCCTGATAAGTTCTCGGTTATTCCCATTTTTTTGAGCATACTCCAAAGAGTCAAGAATTTCTTGATTGTCTATGAATTCAGTAGCTATAGCAGATTTAGGATTGTACACTTACAACCTATCTGTGCGCTACCTTTTTCGCATCTTCTGAAATGGTTTCTATAATATTGCAAGACGACTGCACTTTTTCTTTTATTTGAATTACTGTGTCGTTTACTGTTGTTATTGCACCGTTTGCTTTGTCTGCCGCTGCTTTTGTTTGCATTGCAGAATCTGCTGAACTCTGAGCAAGGCTTCTTATTTCTTTTGCAACCACGCCAAAAGCAAGCCCGTGCTGCCCAGCTTTTGCAGCTTCCACAGATGCATTAAGAGAAATGATGTTGACTTTTTCGGATATTCTCTCTATATCTGTTACCATTTGATTGTACTGAGAAACAGCATCTATCACATCAGTCATATTTGAAGCAATATCCTCAGTCATGCGTTTGATATCGCTAGTCTCGTTAAGAATAGTTCCATAGCTATTTATGGAACTGCTTAAAATATTTTTTGCCTCTTCGTGCTTTTGAATAACTTCGTGGTGCATTTTTTGTACACAGTTTTCGGGAACATTTATGCCTTTTGCTATTTTCTCAGCCATTTCCAAACAAGTTTCGCAACCGCAAGCCGCGCAGTTGAAATTTCTAGACACATCATCTACTTTGTTCATAGCCATAAAAGCAGCATCTATTTTTTCTCGGTTAATAGGAATGGGCCTTACTGTAGTTGGAACATAACTTCTGATAAAATCTTCCAAGTGCAATGTTTCATCAAATTTTTTGAATAAATCTTCCATATATTTTAGGTTATCTTCTCTAATTGCGGCTTGGCGCAAGATATCCATTTTAGTATTAATCTCAAAAATATCAATCTCATGCGAGCAACCAGTTCCAGCATTGCAACCTTCAGCGCAGTTCAACACATCAAACAGAACCGGAAGTTTTGACACCGGCTGCTTGGCGTATTCATTCAAAGCACCGTACACAATTCTCGGTCCTTCCGATTTATCAACTCTTAGTTTTCTTCCAACATAGTGTTCAACACATTCTTTTAAACCGCCGGGCATAGGATACAGAGAACCAAGACCAGCATCGTAATTATCAAATCCACTGACTTTTGAAGGCAACATTATATTGTTTTCTCTAATATACCTTTGCAATTTTCTAAAAGTTACATTGTAGTCCACAATATCTGTTGCAGTAAATTCATAAATCTTTGCCACACACGGAGAGAGTGCTGCGATTTTTGTTCCAACCTTTTCGTATTTTTGCATATATACTGCGGTACAAAGCATTGGTGAATGCACAGGTGATAAATATTTCAAAAGTTCATTTTTGTGCATTAAAATATAATTCACAATTGCCGGACACGGCTGTGATATAATTGGTTTTGGCCCGTTTTTTTGAATATAGCGAATATGAGCCCAAGTGCAAATATCGGCTCCTAGCGAAACGTCGTAAATTTTTCTAACTCCCATTGTGCGCAACCAAGAGAATATTTGTCCATATTCTTCAAAATTGCTTTTTATGGCAGGTGCTGCAAATACGCTTATTGGGTTTCCAATTCGCAAATCTTCAAAGAAATCTTTAGTATCGTCTTCGGATCTTCTAGAGCCGTGAGTACACGCAGCTAAACAGCTTCCACAAGCAATGCACTTAGTATTGTCCACTCTAACTTTGTTTCTTCCATTGTCCAGAAAAGCAATATTAGCTTCGGGAATTGGGCAAACCCTTATACAATGGTTGCAACCCACGCATTTGTCTATGTGATTTACAATTATTTCTCGCATTTTTTAAGCTCCAAATAGTAAAAATATGTAACTTCTGCAATAATATAGCAATTTAATCTTAACAAACGAAATATTTTTTTACTCCGTTGGCTGGGAATTTTCTTGTTTTGGAAGCAATGCTTTTATAGATAATTTAACCTTGCCCTTTGGGTCAACACCCAAACACAGCACGGTTACTTCGTCTCCTATATGCAAAGCGTCTTCAACTTTTTCCAAGCGATGGTCTGTGATTTCGGAAATATGTATAAGACCATCTCTGCCCGGCAAAATTTCCACAAATGCTCCAAAAGGCTGAATGGATTTAACCTTGCCTTTATAGACTTTGTTTGGCTCTGGCTCGCTCGTAATTTCCTCTATCATCTGTTTTGCCATAGAACCAGCTTTTGAGCTAGGCGCAGCTATTTCCAAATTGCCATCATCGCTAATGTTTATTTTGCAACCGGTTTGAGATTGGATTTTCTTTATCACTGCGCCACCGGAACCTATAACATCGCGAATCTTTGTTGTTGGAATACGCATTTGAAGCATAGTCGGAGCAAGCCTTGAAAGCTTTGTGCGCGGCTCTGGAATTGCCTCTTTTATTTTGCCTATTATGTGCAACCTTCCCTGCCTCGCTTGCTCAAGGGCTTTGCCCATAAGCTCCGGAGTTATTCCCTTTATTTTAATATCCATTTGAAATGCAGTTATTCCTGCTTCTGTTCCAGTAACCTTAAAATCCATATCGCCAAGGTGGTCTTCTGTGCCGGTTATATCGGAGAGAATTTCAATTTTCCCACCTTCATTAACGGAACCTTTTTCAGATATTAAACCCATAGCAATACCAGCAACCGGACTGCTTATAGGAACACCTGCATCCATTAAAGAAAGGCTGCCTCCGCAAACAGAAGCCATTGAAGAAGAACCATTGGATTCCATAATTTCAGATACAACGCGAATTGTGTACGGGAAACCCTCTGGCGTTGGAAGCACCGCATTGAGCGAGCGCTCTGCCAAGTGTCCGTGACCTATTTCGCGCCTAGACATGCCAAGTTTTTTTACTTCGCCAACGGAATATGGAGGGAAGTTATAGTGGAGCATATAGCTTTTGGTAACATCGCCTTGCAGAGTTTCAATATGTTGCTCATCGTTTTTTGTACCGAGTGTGCAAGTCACTAGTGCTTGAGTTTCACCACGCTGGAAAATTGCAGACCCGTGTGAACGCGGCAAAATTCCGAGCTGGATTTCAATGTCGCGAATATCCGTTGTTTTGCGGCCATCTATGCGCACGCCTTCGTCTAAAATCATTTTGCGCATTGTGTCGCGCTCAATATCTTTGAAAGCCGCTTTTGCAAGATTTTTCAAGGAACCGTCTTCTCCAATTATTGCAACAACAGCTTCGCTTGCAAGGGCTTTTTCTTCTAAAGCCTCCATAGCAGGGTAGTGCTGAGTTTTTACCATTGGTGTGTGAAGCGTTTTGCAAAGCTCATCGTAAATAGCAGACTTAACGGCTTCTGCAACTTTAACAGCATTTTCGTTTTGCGCTTTTGGCGTTAAAACCATTTTTTGTTTTGCAAGACGTGCCACCATTTCTGTTTGCACCTTGCACAATTCCTTAATAGCCTCGTGGCCAGCCTGAATTGCATCTATCATAGTTTGCTCGGAAACTTCGTAAGCTCCGCCTTCTACCATGCACACGCTGTTTTCTGTGCCACCAACTACCATATCTAGCTCGCAAATATCAAGTTGCGCAAATGTTGGGTTTATAACAGGCTTGCCTTCAACAACGGCAACCCGCACTGCGGCAACCTGTTCTTCAAAGGGAAGCTCCGAAAGCCCTATGGCAAGGCTCGCCGCGCTAACGCCTAGAACATCGGCTTCAAAACTTTTGTCTGCGCTTAGAACCTGCACTATAAGTTGTACCTCGCGCCTAAAGCCATCTGGGAACATTGGGCGAATGGGGCGGTCTATGATCCTTGCCCTGAGGGTCTCCTCGTCTCCGGGCTGGGCTTCTCTTTTTTTGTAGCCACCGGGCAAACGGCCTGCGGCATAGGCTTTTTCCCTATATTCAACGGTTAAAGGGAAAAAATCCGAGTCTTTTTCTGGGCCAAAGCACACAGTGGCAAGCACAAAGGCATCGCCCATTTTAACAATAGCCGAACCTGCGGCTTGTTTAGCCAAGCGGCCTGTTTCAAAAACAAGCTCTCTTCCGTCTGGCAATTTAGCAGTAGCCTCTTCGGCCTTAAGCATTTTGAATTCTTGCATAATACTCCCTAGTTGCCGCCGCGCAAGTTTAGTTCTTTGTGCAGGGCACGGTAGCCTTCCAAATCCTGTCCGGCGTAATATTTAAGGAGCCTTTTGCGTTTAGACACCAGCATCTGCAACCCGCGAAGTGAATGAACATCTTTGCGATTTTTGCTGCAATGTTCGGTTAAATTGATTATGCGCTCTGTTAAAATGCCTATTTGCGAACGCACATTGCCAGAATCGCCGGCATTTTTGCCTAATTTAGCGATAATCTCAGCAGTCTT
>JAITFN010000043.1 GCA_031281345.1 Candidatus Fibrimonadaceae bacterium | reverse complement strand
TTATTTACTACTTTTAGGAAACAAAAGCAATTAGCTAGGGCCTATAGCTCAGTTGGTTAGAGCAGCGGACTCATAATCCGCTGGTCGCAGGTTCAAGTCCTGCTGGGCCCACTTTTCATCTTCCCTGTCCAACCTAATTTTTCCCTGAGTGCCTGAACAAAGCCAGAATCATCGGTGTGGGCAAAGCGAGTTATGTGGCGGCTGCGGCAAATTAGGAGTTCGGATTTGTCGTTTAACTGTTCTGTGAAGTGGCCGTCAAAAACCATTTCTGCGGTGCTGCCTTGAACGCATTTTATTTTGCAAGCGCAAGAAGAGGGAATGATAATTGGCCTAACAGATAAACTCATTGGATTAACGGGGTTCAAAACAAAAGCCTCCGCAGCGGGATATATTATGGGACCTCCGGCAGCTAGGTTGTATGCTGTGGAACCTGTTGGCGTGGCGAGCATTAGGCTATCTGCCCAATATTCGGTTAAAAATTTATCGTTTATTTTAACCTCTAAATTTACCATTCTCGCAGGAGCGTGGGCGTGAATAAAAACCTCGTTCAGCACGGTACGGCTCAGAATTTTTTTGTTCTTCAAATAAAGAGAACAGTCAAGCATTATGCGGTCTTGAATTTTGAAAGTACCTTTTGAAAGAGCATTCAAAACAACTGGAATTTCATCTATGCCATACTCCGCTAAAAAACCAACGCGACCTGCATTTATGCCGGCAATGGGAATTTCCTTTCCGCAAGCTATGCGAGAGGCAGAAAGTACCGTGCCGTCTCCGCCAACGGCAACCAAAACATCGCATTTTTTCAAAAGCGATTCGGGGCCATAAATAATTTGTGTGCTTTTGCCCCTGCCCCACAACTTTATAGCCTCCAAAGCCTCACGCAATTTGGGATTCTGCTCTTTGCGAATCACAATTCCTATTTTCAATCCAACACCCCCTGCCATAAATTTTGAGCACACTCAATTCCCTTAACGGCTTCCTTGCTCTTTGCTTTTTTATTCAATATGTGCAAAGCGAGTCCCAAAATAGGCATACTTTTGCAGTCAAAACCATCTGCCTCTATTTCTGCTTTGCCGCGTAAAATTAAACCGTCTTCGTAAAGGCCGCATTCTATGCCTGCAATTTTGAAATTTTCATAAATGGCCTCTAAAATGGGTTTGTAAAAATCAACTGCCCAGTCTGGAATTTTTAAAATGGTTTCGCCTTCGGCAAAACACGCAAGAACAGCGAGCAAGGGAATTTCATCTAAACAGGTTTGCAAAACATCTGTGCCAAGCCGCCTGCCAACCAGCATCTTTGCCCTTCTAATCCTCAAATCTCCCCAAACATCACGTCCTCTCTCGTGGCGAGCAACAATATCAATCTCTGCGCCCAGCCTCCTAAAGGCTCCAAAAATTCCCGCTCTGCTTGAATCCAAATTAACCGCTTTCACAACAATATCTGAATCTGAAATTAAAGATGCAGCTAGTGCCAAATAAGCGGCTTGGGTTACATCTCCTGCTACAAATCTATCCCTTGCGAGCAAGGCAGGCACGGGAGGAATATCGCATATCCATTTTCTCTCGTTTTTTATCCCCTGCAATTTTGCCATACGTTTGGCAAGCTCATCGCTTTCGTCTGGTCCGTCTTGATACCACTGCAATTCTACCCCATAAGCGAGCAATTCCCTTATTAAAGAATCTTTAACCGCTATTTTTTCTTCGCAGTGAAATGCAACGCCACTGAGCAAACATTCTATTATTTTTTGGTTTCTTTTTTGGTGGGGAAAATTATCCCCTACCCATTCCAAATTCAATGGTTTTTCGCATTTGAAATTTGTTCCTGCAATTTCCCATTGATTGTCTTTTATATTTACTTGCGCACCGAGATTTCTCAAATAAGAAGCAAAATCCGCAAAGTCTGGAGCTGCCTTTACTTCGTGGATTATCGTGTTTCCATTTGCAAGAGCCGCCAAAAATGCGCAATTGAAAAAGGCTTCCCTTTCTGTGTAAAGTTCAAATTCACCCTTTATGCCAACCAAATTTTAGCCCCCTATTAAAACAGTTGGAGAGCCGCTTGTTATTGTTCCGCCGTGAATGGTGGAATCTCCCATTCTAGCAGCTGGTTTTTTGCCTATCAAAACAGATTTTGAACCTTTGATAACTGTGTCTGGAGGAGAGCCTGTGCAAAAGCAAGAAGAACCGAGCGTGGCGGCTGGCAAATTCCCTATCAGCACAGAGGAAACACCTTTTGTTATTGGCCCGCCAACGTGCGGGACTGGCGGCGTACCGGGTGTTTGCATTGGGCAAACGTGCATATCCGAAACTCTAGCGGCTGGTGGCATATATCCCTTTTTCCTCCAAAATTTTAATTGCATTATTTGCATCGCTTTCTGCTTTGAAGGCTAAAAGCAAAGTTCCGCCAATGCCTTCCCTCACTTTCATAAGCTCAATATCTCTGATATTTATGTTTTTTTCTGCAAGTGGGTTCAAGGCTTTTAGTATTGAGCCGGATTCGTCTGGAATGCGCACCACTATTTCATAAAGAGGATATGCGTAATTTTTTCCAGTTTCCAAATTGTGCCGGATTTTGTTGCCTTGCAAAAAATTATTTTCAAGTTCGCTAAATTGCTCAGAGGTCAATTCGTTTTTTATTTCCAAGGCTTTTTTTGCATAAGTTTCAAGCGCGCATTCAACATTTTTTTTATTCGTTTCCAAAATATCTTTCCACATTCCCCAAGAAGAACCAGCGATACGAGTCATATCCCTAAAGCCGCGCCCTGCCAAGTGCAGATGATTTTTCGCAATATCTTGCGAAATGCCTGCCGCCATTGAAGTGCTCAAGAGCTGTGGGGCGTGGCTTAGCCAAGACATTGCAAAATCGTGTTCTTGCGGAGAAATTTGAACCGGACGGCTTCCTAAAAAATTTAAAAGCTCACCCAGCGGTTTTGGCAATTCACTTAATTTTTTTGGCAGGCAATAAAGCCAATAGGCATTTTCAAAAATGGAAGGGTCGCTGTGTTCAACACCGCGTTTTTCCGAACCAGCCATAGGATGCCCACCTACAAAAACAAAGGGTGAGCCAAGCGAAAAGCCAGCACTGCAAATTTGCTCTTTTGTGCTACCAATATCGCTAACTATAACATCTTCTTTGAGTAAACCTGCATTGTTTTTGAGAATTTGAATTGTGGACAAAATATGCTTTATGGGACCGCACAGCAAAATTAAATTTGAATCTGGCAACCATTTTTCCACTTCGCCATATTCAAAAAATTCATCTGCCAAAGAACGTTCCTTTGCCTTTGCAAGGGTTTCTTTTGAGCTAACCGCACGAACTGTGTATTTTAAATTAGACTGCTTAATTGCAGAAGCAACAGAACTCGCAAGCAAACCAAAACCTACCAAAACAATTCTCAAGATTTGCTCTCCAACTTAATAGACTCATCTATAATCTTTTTAAAAACATCAACCATAAATTCATTGCTCATGGGACCTGGATTTTTTTCTGCCACACGTTTTAAAATAATTTCTTCTCTTTTTGAATCCGCTATTGGCAAGCCCTGCGCTTTTTTTATCTTGCCTATTTCAAGTACATATTTGGCACGTTCATTTAAAATTGAAATTAGACTATCCTCTATTGAATCTATCTTCTGCCGCAGATTTTCTATTTCAGGAGTCATCTAAAGCCTCTAAACTTCATAATCTGCCATAGCTATTGATTCTGCAATGCCAGATCTTGACCAGTCCGCAACTGGAACATGCGCAGGGTGATTTTGATAAGTTTCCAAATCTTCTTTTGTTTTGAAAGTTGTGCACAAGCCTACATCGTAAGCTAAAGGCAAATCTCTGTAATTAAGACCAGCCTCTATTGAAACAACGCAGGGAATAACGCTTTTCAAGGCCTTCAATCTCTTTACGAGAATTTCGGCATTTTCCCTTCCCGTGCGGCCTTCTGCAATAGGCTTCATTTTCCAAAGAACTAAGTGTATAATCATATTGAGAAAGTAGAAAATTCCCTACCTTTCCCCAAACAACGCAGTTCCCACCCTCACCATTGTTGCTCCCTCCGCAATGGCTGTTTCCAAATCCAAAGTCATTCCCATAGAGAGTTCGGTGAAGTTTGCAAATTTGGGATTAGAACCCAAAATTCTCTCTTTCAAATTTCTCAAAAAAGCAAAACAATCTCTGGAATCTTCTGGGTTTCCAGTATTTTTGCCAATGGTCATCAAACCTTTGTAAACAAGCCTACGCGGTTCTGGCAAGTTGTTCAAAAAATCAAAGGCTTCTTGCATTGAAAGCCCGCTTTTTGTGCTTTCTTCAGAGGCATTCACTTGAAAAAGAACATCCAAATTTTTATTTGCTTCTTCGCAAAGAGCTTCTAGTTTTAGCACGCTTTCTAAATCTGCAAGGGAATCTATTGCCTGCGCAACTTGGGCGGCTTTTTTAAGTTTATTTTTTTGCACCGGCCCAATTATGCGACAAATTACGCCTTCCCTTTGCGGCAAAAATTTTTCCAAAGCCTCTTGCACCCTGTTTTCTCCAAACTCACGCGCCCCTAGGGCAATGGCTTCTTCTACCGCAGAAGATGGATGTGTTTTGCTAACCCAAACAAGACGAACTTCACTAGGGTCTCTACCACAGGCATTGCAGGCTTTTGCTATTCTGTCTAAAATTATTTGCTTATTCTGCTTTAAGCTCATCTTTCCCAAACCTGAAATCCCAAAAATATTTGTATTGGACTGACAAAATAATTCTCTCATTAATGGAATCAGAAAAAATATTGTCTTTGCCGCTTCTCGTGAAAAAACCAGGGCTAAGCGAAATATAAGACCTGCCACCCTCAAATCTCCACAAAGGACCAGTCGTTACCAAGGAATAATACAGGGGTTCTTTATCGTAGGCTTTGAAGGGCGAATAGAACTTGAACTGCCTGCCTGAAAACATAAGCGAGAAATCCAAACCCCACGAAAGATTACCGTTAATATTGTAAACTGCGGAAAATTCTTCGGCAACCACATAATCCCTGCTGTAAAGGGGAATGCCTCGCATATAGTCAAAACTCTTTTTATCGTAATCAGATGCTATATCTATAAGGGCAAAATGGAACAAAAAAAACAGGTCAAGACATCGCGAAGTGTAACTCCCGCCGAGCTGCACGTCGTAGCTCTGTATTTGCGAATAAGATGAATTGCCATAAAACTGGTTAAACATATATCCAGCATTCCAAACATCTTTCACCAGAGGCTGCTCCCCAAGCTTCATTGGCATTTCCACATCGCTCCAAAGCAAATTTTCGTTTGAATAAACAAAACGGAGCTCCAAAATCGCAAAAGGTGGAGGCAAAGGGGCAAAACCAAGCCCCATTCTGAGGGTACCATAAAAAGGCGAAAGCTCTGCTCCTGCCATAAACCTCAAATAATTTGTCCTATTCGGCTTCCAAACCCCATAGCCATCTGCCCCTAAAAACTCAATCCAGCTAAAATCAACGTTAGTACTGGCCTGTGGAACAAAGGCTCCCTTAAAGCCGGCAGGAGCGGCAGCACCCCTAGCTCCATATTCAATATTTGGACCAAGCACCGGAGAAGATGCCGCATTGTAGGCAAAACCAACGCAAAATAAAGCTAAAATCAAAAAAATTTGTTGCACAGGCTTAAAAAATACTATTTTTAAAGCATGAAGAAAACTTTTTTAGCCATATTAGCAGCAAGCGCTCTAATTTCGTGCGCTGGCAGTAAACAACAGTCGCCCATTTTAATAGAAAGGGGCATTCCAGCAGACGAGCGCAACTACGATGTTGTGCAAGAGGGTTTTGGCATAGACCCAAAGCTGAAAAAATTCTTTTTGGCTGGGTATATTTCAGAAGGCATGAACAAAAACCTAGTGAACCTGCTATGGGGACCTCCAGACAAAGAATTGAACGATGGGCTAACCTGGGAATATATAGACTATAAAACAGGCGAGGTTATTACCCGTTTGAAATGGGAAGAGGTGGATCCTCAGAAATTTAAAGGCGCAGACTGGACAAATGCCTCTAAACTGGTAGAAATAGAGGGTGATCCCTATGGTGGCTCGCCTGCACCTGTGTTTGAAGATGAAGGTACTTACTAAACTTAAAGTAAAAGTTTAAGTAAAGCCTTAAATTGCAAAAAAATAGATTTTTTTCTGCAAATTCCTTGTTTCTGGCACGATTATCGCATGTATATCTTGCAGAAACACACAGAAGAGCTTTTGATTGAGGCTTTTCTAAACAAAGGAGTTTGTTATGCAAATCAATCACAACATTAATGCGATGATAACCCAGCACGCGTTGTACAACAACAACAATGCTATGGGTAAGAGTTTGGAAAAACTCTCCACCGGCTTGAAAATAAACCGAGCGCAAGACGATGCCGCAGGCCTCGCCATGAGCGAACAAATGCGAACCCAGATTCGCGGTTTAGGAAAAGCTAGACAAAATTCACAAGATGGCATTGCGGCCTTGCAAATTGCAGAAGGAGGTCTTGCGGAAATAACCAATATAATGCAGCGACAGCGCGAATTGGCTATTCAATCTGCTAACGATACTTTAACTTCTACAGAGCGCAAATACTTGGACTTGGAATTCCAAGAGCTCACAAAAGAAGTTGCCCGCATTGCAAAAACAACAGATTATAACGGCAAAAATATGCTGAATTGGTCTTCGGATCCAAATCTCAGCTTTGGCGCAATTGGAGATAAATATGAGTTGCAGAAAGAAGTAGGTCGTGAGATATCGAAAATAACTAATTTGGCTGATGGTTTCACTCAAGCCGCAATTGACAATGGTGGCAAGGATTTAATTCTGGATGCTATCGCTGCTCTTCAAGATATCTTTGATGAACCTCCAGAGACCACGAATTCAATTAGGGAGTCGTCACCCGGAACAGCTCCCTATCCTCCTCCAGGTACATATGAAGCTGGTAGCTTGATGGAAGCACTGCAACAAGCAATTGATGCCATTGACTTAACTGAACCAGCTTTTTCTACTAACTTTCCCGCTGACAAAGACAAAGATCTTGCCATAGCTCTTAAAGAACGGTTGTCTATAATAATCCATAACAACGCTCAACCTGAAACAGATAGCTTATTGTACCTATATAGCAATATGTTGGAGAACGACATGTCAAATGCCGCTTCTTATACCTTGCATATAGGTCCTAATTATTCTTTTGGCATGGGTGGCAAATGGGCAAACGAGATGACGGTTACTTATATATCCCTCAATCCTGGTTCGCTTGGGCTTTCTACCAAAAACATCAGAACCCAAAATAACTCAACAGAAGTTATTGACCACATGGATAGGATTATCAAGAGTGTGAGCGGTGTTCGTGCCAAAATAGGTACTTACATCAATAGGTTGGAATATACGATTAACAATATATCCAGCTTGGAATTCAACACTCAAGATGCCGAAAGCCGCATTAGAGACACCGATTTTGCGCAAGCAACAACTGATTTCACCCGAAACCAGATACTTGTGCAAAGCGCGACGAGTATGTTGGCGCAAGCCAATACTCTGCCGCAAACAGCCCTAAGTCTAATCAACGGATGATAACGATTCTATAAGTGGAATCTTTTACTCCTTTGAAGGTTCCCCCGTCTGGCTCGCGCCAGGCGGTTCTTTTGCATTTTTCTATATTTACGAGCAATGCGGCGGTAACTCAGTAGGTAGAGTTTCAGCCTTCCAAGCTGATTGTCGCCGGTTCGAGC
>JAITFN010000039.1 GCA_031281345.1 Candidatus Fibrimonadaceae bacterium | reverse complement strand
CAGCGGTTCAAATCCGTTATCGCCCACTAAACACCTTTGGGGTGGTAGCTCAATTTGGTTAGAGCACCGGCCTGTCACGTCGGAGGTTGCGAGTTCAAGCCTCGTCCATCCCGCTCTCTGAAGGTTATGTTATTAACGTTCTATTGTCCACTTAACTTCTTTTGTTAGGATATTATCTGTACTCCACTCTTCTGAGTTGCGAGCTAGACGAGCATATATCTTATTCCAGCCTTCTTCAATATCTGTGTTTATTTTTAAACTTCCTCTATCGGATGCTAAATTACAAGTTATTTTTCCAGCTTCTGAAGAATACAAATAAATAATCCCTTCCCAAATCTGTTCATCTAAATCTAAATATTCAATTCTCAATCTGCCAAGAAGCTCATCATCACTATTGCTATAGTATAGTGTAAAATAATCTACTTTAGCTAATTTAATACCTATTGGATAATCATCACAAGAGCGTTGTATATCATCAGAAAAATAATCACCTAAATATTCATCAGGGATTGTAATTCTAGACAAATCCAATTTGGCAATTCCTTTCGTTACGCTTCCTGCATTTATAGTGTGTCCTATTTTAATATCTCCACTGCCTTTATATAGAGCACCATTTTTTCTATTGTAAACTTGCGAGTTTTCATCGGAAGGACCTCCTTGTTCATCGCCACCGCCATTGCCGCCGTTGCCGCAAGAAAATGTAAATGCCAAGGCAAATCCGAAAATAGCCACCAATGCGAGTTTAGAGATATTGTTTCTCATCGGTGTTCTCCACAGACAACTTACTTACTGTAATATTCCACAACCAACTGCTCATTCAGCTTCACTGGTATCTGGTCGCGAAGCGGGGTGTTCACCAGCTTGGCTTCTTTTTTGTCTTTGTTCACCGACAAATAATTTGGAGCTTCTGGTGCTCCCTCTATCGCTTCTTTTATTTGCGGGTGACTTTTTGATTTTTCGCGAAGCTCTATTAAATCGTTTGGTTTAATCAAACGGTTTGGAGAAAAACTACGCCTTCCGTTCACCTGAAAATGACCGTGGGCAACGTATTGGCGTGCTGCGAAAATTGTGCGAGCAAAGCCTGCGCGATATACTAGGGCATCTAGCCTGGTTTCCAAAAGAACCATCAAGTTATCACCAGAAGAACCTTCTTTGCGGTTTGCTTCTGCGTAGGTTTTGGCAAGCTGGGCTTCGGAAATGTTGTAGGTGAATTTTAGCCTCTGTTTTTCAACCAACTGCTGCTTGTAAACTCCGGCATTTTTTTTGCGGCTCATCCCGTGCTGGCCAGGAGGAAACTTGCGGCGTTCTAAAATTTTCTGTGTTTTGGGGGTGACCGCCAAATCAAGAGAGCGGGCAACTTTTGCTTTTGGGCCTCTATAAGCCATTTTATACCTCGTAAGGAAGCTCTTTGGTTTAATCTTTTAGCTGGCAGAGCTTGGCTCAGTTAAAAGGGAAGGGTAAAAATAGCAAATTTTTTCTGATATAGAGGCATAATTCTCCTCAAAAAACCACTGACCGCAATTCACAACCACCCCTTCTGGCACTTTCCACAGCCCGCCGGAGTGATTATGCCCGTGTACAAAGGTATCGCAGCCGTTTTTTCGCATAATTTTCCTGATTTTATACAAATATTTTTCCTCTGGAACTATGCGGTCTTTATTTAATTCTCTGCTGTTTGAGCCAATATAGAGAGCTAGGCGCATTCCAATATCTGGGTGAATCCATTTGAACAGGAACCTGTTGAGTTTAAAATCAAGAATTTTCCTCAAAACCCTGTAATAAATATCTCTCTTTGCAAGCCCGTCTCCGTGGCAAATATAAACCCGCCTGCCGTGAAGCTCTGTCACTACATGAGAGCAAGTCTCTATGCCAAGCTCCCGTTGAAAAAAATTTCCATAAGCAAAATCGTGATTGCCTTTGAGCAACTTAATTTCGCAACCGCTATCTTTTAGGTTTGCAAGTGCTCTCCACAATCTAAAGTAACGAGAAGGAGAATAAAAATCGTATTCATACCAAAACTCAAATAAATCGCCTGCGATAAAAAGATGGGTAGCCTTGCCCTCAAGCTCTTTTAAAAAAGCAATCAAATGCACCTCACGTGCCAGCACCGAACCTTTAGGAAAGGCACCTAAATGCGCATCTGATATAAAATAAGCAGCTTGTTCTTTCACCACTTAATCAAAATAGGAAATTACACAACCCAGCTTTTTGAAAATTCTTGGTCTTTGAAAAGAGCGGCTATTCCAGTTACTTGCTTGAGTCTCAAAATTTCATCCCTAGACATTCCCAAATATTTAGAAATCCAAGCATCACTTTTACCAAGCTCCACCAGCTCTGCCACAATATTGCTCATAAGGTCAACATTATGGCTTCCACGCGCCCTATTATGCCTTATGGTGGACGCCATGCGCTCGCCAATAGGTTTTTCAATAACAGAACAGGGTAGCAACCCTTTTTCCCTTTCGTAAATATCCTTGTATAGCAGTATTATTGAATACCTATGAAAGCCGTCAACTATTTCGTACACGTCTTCCTCTTTGCGGTGATAAACCACTATGGGCATGGTGTAGCCGTCTTCTTTAATGCTATGGTACAAAAGTTCCATTTCCGGCGGGGCAACTTTGTTGGGATTGTACTCGTTAGCCCTAAGCTTTTCCACAGGGATAGCCTTTATGCTGTAAACGGGGCTTTCGTATTCTTTTTGTTCCATATTCTCCTCCTGCTTTTTATATTAAGCTGTATTTTTCAAACATGCTTTGCATTCTCTCTCTTTGTTTTTTTGTTTGAGAAAAAGAAAGCGAGCGGCACAATTGGTCGTTTTTCAAAATACATATAGCCATGCGGCGCCAGCTTGGACCAATCTTTTTTGATTCCACCCAAAAAGGAAGTTTGTCCGGTATTTTTTTGTAAATCACAAGCGGCAGGTCTCTTTTGCCCCGCGTTGAGAACTTGCCAGAAAGACTTGCTTCTTCTGGAATCCAAGAAGCCTTTATGGCAGAGCCTGTACTTTGCCAATGCTTTATGAACTTGGTAAATTTTTTCTTGTAATTTATTGAAACCGCTTTGGGAAGTGTTGCGAGTAGCAGCTTGGTGTAGCTCTCCCAAGTATGCCCTTCTGGGAGTTTTATCTTTCTATAACCTAGCACTTTGGTTCCGCAATAAATATTGCCAAAATTCGCACCGCTAACGCGGTTCACCACACTTGCCCAGGTATCTGGCTCCACCGCGCGAAATAAATTAAGCCCTATGCGCTGGTCGTCTCCATAAGGTTGGCAAATTCTCATTTGGTCTGGTTTAACTCCAGCTTTGTAAAACAAATCGTATAATCCGTTGTAGGTCCAGTTGAATTTATAGTTGGCAATCCACACGTCTTTGGTTCTCCAGTCGTAAATAGGGTAGCAAGCGTATAGTTTTTCGGAGTTGGAAATCTTTGTTGTCCAAGTTAAATTGTTCACCATTCTTTTTTGTTTGAGGGCTATTGTCCTAAACCTGTTATAGCTCTCATCGGAGCGAATGCCAATCAGGCAGGCGGTTTTTTTGCCCTGTGCATACCATTCCCCGAATTTGCGAATAAACTCCTCAAATTCCATATTTTTTTTAAAAAAAGCAAAGGGATTCTTTTTCTCTGTGATGCAGGGATAATCGGGATAATCTCTAACCCATTTGTCTTTATTGTCCAAATCCCAAGGAGTCCAATAAGGTTCAAAAACGCTCAGAGAATTTCTCAGATTTAGGGGCAGGCAGCACCAATAAACATCAAACAAATCGCTGTCTTTTTGCAGCACATCTTTAATGTATTCTATTGTTATTTTATATTGCCCTTCCAAATCCACAAACAAAATGCCTATTTTTTTTCTTATGTTGTGCTGTTTCATATAATCAAGTGCCAAATTGAGCATAACCGCACTATCTTTGCCACCACTAAAAGATATGTATATTTTTTCAAAATTCTTGAATATAAAATCTATACGCTCAACTGATGCTTCGTAAACGTTTTTGTCAATATATTTTTTTGCACCCATAGTATATATGAATGTAGAAATTTTCACTTAACCAAAGCGGTAAATTCCTTGAAAACAGTCTGCATTCTCTCTTTATCCAAATCTCCATAAACTGCAACTACAATTCCGTTAGATAGCCTCTCTATCAAAGCTGTGGCATCCAGGCCATAAACATTTTTTTGCAATTTGATTTTATAGCTTTCCCAGTCTTTTTCAGGAACTGTGCCAGAACTGCGAGCGCAAACCCAAGAAAAATCTGAATCCCTATAACGGCGAACAAGCATATCAAATGGAGCTTCAACTCCCAAAAAATAATCCCTCTGCACAGAAAAATCTTTGTCGGGGCTGCTGTTTTTTAAACTAAAACTGTGAAAACCCGCGCTTAAGCTTGTGTCTGCGGCAGGAAATCTTTTTATGAAAGACAAAAGAGAATCCACTATGGAAGAACTTTTAGAAATTGAAAATTGATAAGAAAAAATAAATACTCTCCTGCCCCATCTAAAAAATCTTTTTCTGTCGCCGCCTATTAAACGCTCGGTTTTTTCCACTATTCCGTGGTTGTAAAAAAAAGCCTCTGCGAGAATTGGGTTTGAATATTCGCAAATTGAAACTTTCATTGTGTCGCCGTTGCCCATGGCATAAAACAAATCTGCTTGTTTGTCTGCGTGGGTATATTGTTCTGGTTCTGTAAAATAAGCCTTAAAAGGAGTGATGCCTATAACTATGGTGGTATCATTGATAAAACGTATTTTTTGCAAATCGAATTCCTCAAGGCTTGGATCCTCTATGGAACAAGCAATAAAAAACGCGGTTGCTATTGCAACTCCAAGTATGCTATTTCTTTTCAATTTTAAACTGCCTTACATTCAATAAAATATCGCCTTGCCTGGTATCAAGGCTCCAATTTCCTTTTTGCAGGCTATCTGCCAAAAGAGAACTGAAGCAGTCTGAATTCTCTACCAAGCATACGGTTTTCTTCACTATGTCGGAACCATAATACCATATATGCCATATAGTATCTGATATATCCAAATCTGGTGCCAAAAAAGAATATGCGAAAATTCTATTCAAATTGTCGTTTAAATAAAAAACTGTATCTATATTCATTGGTCCGCTAGAAGCAACTAAAAGGCACATTTCTGTACGTGTGCGCCCCGTTTCTTCTTCTGGCGGAGCTGATTCTCTTTCGGTTTCAAAAAAAAACAAACGGTATATAACAAAACAAAAAAAGACAAACGAAAAAAACACCACACCCTTACGAAGCCTATTTAGCGGCGGCAAGGACATTATTTACCTATGCTTTGCTGGTGGCAGAGAGCTTGTTAAGCAAATGCCCGACCTTGGCCTTGTAGTTAGAAGCACGGTTTTTGCTAAAACCGGCACGGCTTTTGGCAGCGGCTTTATCCATCATACTAAAGAGCCTTGGAACTTCTTTGAGGACCTCTTCTTTGGTCTCTGCTTTGCGCACCATAGCAAGGCTTGTGCGAATGGCAGAACGGGTAGAACGATTTGCGGCATTTGCCTTTTCAGCTTGGCGCAATCTTTTTAAACAAGACTTGTTTGGCGGAACCATTTTTTTAGCAGCCACTGATATTACTCCGATAAATAAAACTATTCGCTTAGAATATAGTAAAAAATTCCGTTATTGGCAAGGGGTAGCTTAAAATAACCACTTTTTTAAAAAAAATGCACACTTTTGCAAACACTTGTTGACATTTTTCACTTTTTTTGGATTTTTTTCCGTTTTTGTACGTCTAAGTAAATAGAAACAAAAAAATAGGAGAACATTCTATGACCGAAGTCAAAACCAACCGCAAATACAAGTCAAGTGTTTTCACGCTGCTATTCGGCGAAAAAAACAATCTTTTGGAATTGTACAACGCGATAGAGAACACCAACTACGGCAGTGACACCGATGTTTGGATAACCACGCTTGAAGACGCCTTGTTTATGGAACAGATAAACGATATTGCTTTCGTTATAGAAGGCAAGTTTGTGGTTATGATAGAGCACCAATCATCGATGAATCCAAATATGCCGCTAAGGATGCTTATTTATATTTCAAGGGTTTACGAGAAGATAGTTGACGAAGATAATCTATACGGCACGAAAAAGATAACCATTCCAAATCCCGAATTCATAGTGCTTTACAACGGAGACGATGAATGTCCCGACAAGCAGGTTTTGAAACTTTCTGATATGTTTAGCGAGCCACTACCTGAAAGTCTTGCCAATCTTGAACTTGCGGTAAACGTTTACAACATAAATAAGGGCAGGAACGAGGAATTTGCCATTCGTAGCGAAAAGTTGAAAGGCTACGAGATTTTTATATATTTAGTGAAGGAATATGTTAAATCAATGGATAGGGACAGCGCAATAAAGCGAGCCATTGGCGACTGCATACGCCAGAATGTGCTTAAAGACTTTTTGAAGGAACACGGATCGGAGGTCCATAATATGTTGTTGAGCGGATGGAATTGGGATGATGCCAAGCGGGTTTGGCAGAGAGAGGCTCATGAAGATGGCTGTGAGGAGAAAAGTAACGAAATTCTAGACCTCATAGGGAAAGGCTATACTTTAGCCGATATTGAAAAACATCTTCGCAAACAAACCCGCTCTGCAAGTGCGTAGCGGAATGCTATTTGTCTGGAACCCCGATGCCCCCGATTATCAGGATTTTACCAGAACAATGAAAAATGTCCATATACAAAACCATTACCAAATGTCTGTTATACATATTTCCAGATTGTAAATCCACAACCACAACCACCCCAACACAAAGCGACATCGCTTGCCTTGCGGCTAGCGGTGGATGCGTAAAAGCGCATTCAGTCTTGCAAGCAACGGACACTAAGCAAGCCGTCCTTACCGTAGTTATTGTTGTTGTAGCTCACCTCGTCATCTTTGTAATAAACAGAGCCGCCCGGCATGTACCAGCTGTAAGCATTGCTGGTACCACTGCCCTCACTGGCACTCCACCAGCTGCCGCCGTCATCGTGGAAATAGCCAAAGCCGCCGTCGTCATCGTTGAAATAAATGCCAGAGCCGCCCGGCAGAGCGGAAAAGCCGTACTTATCCTCGCCGTTGCCATAATAGCTATCCCCCTCCCATCCGCTAGTCGCTTTCAAATACCTAGCTGCACAACTACTGCAATCATTGCTTCTCTCAACGTAATTTACCAACTTTTTCCAATCATCGTTATTAGGTATATGCCAACCTCTGGGGCATATTCCCTGATGCTTTGTTTTTATCTGAGAAACACAAGAATAGGTATTGCAGATCTCTGGCAGAGCCATTGCTGTTGTCCAGTTGTAAAGGCGACCATATTTGTTGCAGTTGGCTTGTATTTTAGCGTTTGATAATGTTTCATAGTTACCTTCTACGTATACTTGACCGCCTTCGCCATAGCATTTACCGCTATTAAACATACTGTAATTCAAATTCCTCGCCATCCAAGTCTGTGTGCCAATCAAAACTGTCTCGTAAGTCTCGCTCTCGTAAATTACAGGCTCACCGTAAACAATTGACCCAGAGCTTGAACTGCCTCCTACACAGCCATTATAGTTAATGCTCTCCTCATCACAGACACTATCGCGTTCTATGCTAGTACAAGACAAAAGAAATGCAACTGCGAGAATAAAAAATCTTAAAACCATATATGTACTCCTGAGGTTAAAACAACGGCTAACACAACGCACTAGTCCTTCAAGCAACGAACATTATACATATAACTCTTATCATTGTTGAGCTTTTCTACTATATAGTCGTCGTAGATTATGCGCAGGCTATGAGCGTAAGCACGACTGAACTCACTGGCAGTCCACCAGTAACCGCTTGATGAAACCTCGTAAGCTAAGTAACCTTCGGAATCGAGGTAGCCGCCCGGCAGGGCGGAAAAGCCAAAAGCATCATCCCCGTTGCCTTCTGGATATCTTTCATAATTAAACCATCCGCTAGTCGCTTTCAATTTGGTTCCTGCTACTGACGAGCCAACAAAATTTTCCAGCGTTGTCCATTCCGCAACACTTGGAATATGCCACCCATTGGGGCATATTCCCTGATGCTTTTCATTGACTCCGTTAATATCCCACCATTCACTATTGTATTCCGCATCTATACCCATCGCAGTTGCCCAATCATAAAACCTGCCATAAACCGTGCAGTTGGATTCTTTGTGGTTATAGCATGCACTGCCAGGTGCTTTGTAATTCAAATTCCTCGCCATCCAAATCTGTGTACCAATTACAACTGTCTCGTAAGTTTCGCCTTCGTAAGTTACAGGATCACCGTCACCGTAAACAAAAATGTCTCCAACACAGCCATTATATTTAATGCTCTTCTCATCACAAACGCTGTCGCGTTCTATGCTCGTGCAAGACAAAAGAAATGCAACTGCGAATATAGAAAATCTTAAAACCATATATGCACCCCTATCCCCGAAGCCAAAAGCACTCCGCCAACTATGTAAAACACATTCCTTTTAGTTTTGCTGCTTTCAAAATTATCCCAAGCATTATCGAAATCTACCTGACCATTGGATTTATTATATTCATCCTTTTTATATTTATCGTATGCAGTTGTCATATCTTTGTCTTTCAAATATCCAGCAACAAACAGCCCAGCCCCCGCCAAGTCCAATCCAAGAGCAATCCAAGTACTGGTTCTTGGAAAAGGCTTAACTTCCGGCTCCGGCTTAGCAGGCGCAAGCTCTGGCTTCGCAACTTCCGGCTTCTCAACCACTATCGGCTTGGCTTCCACAATCATTTTTTTGAACAAGTCCGTAGCCTTCTCGTCTATAAGAGCTAGCAATCCGGCTATATCTTTTGAGCTACCCGCAAACGAGCCCATAAGATTTCCGCTTTTCACGCTGTAAAGCTCAACCTTTATGGTCAAATCCTCGTTGAATCGCCCTATGCGCCCTTGAGCAACATAGTCCGCGCTCACCTGCCTTCCCAAATCCGCCAAACAGCTGGATTCCTTGCACACCTTGATGGTGTTCTCCATAGAACCGAGAAAGGCTACAATGCTTTCGGTGGTCATCACTCCGAACTTCTCGGCAGGCAGAACATTGACCGCCGTCTCCCTCAGCTTGTCGGTGAGGTAGGTCAAAGAGGAAACGCTTATGGAATCGTAGTCATCCATAGTGTTTATGATTGCAATGCGCTCCTGCATCTGCCCGTAGGCAGCAAGCGCGAGAAACAGCAAAAAGAAAAGTTGTTTTTTCATATCCTTTACTCCTTTAATAGTTGTGGGAAATCATCGCCCTCATCGCCAATCAGCAAAAGGGGCTTCAAGTCTTGGTCTAATAGCAAAGTTTTAGGCAGGGGCATTTGGGCATCGCCCTTTTTGGACAAGCCTAATTTTTCGGGAATGTTGTTGAACTTGTCAAAACCCAGCAGCCATTCGTCTTTTATATATGTGCTCACAAATTTGCTGGACTTGGCATAGTCCGCCTCGCCCACATTTATCAAAATGATAAGAACACCGCTCTTTTCCAGTTCAGCGGCATTGCCACTGATGCGTGCAATGCCTTCCCTGCACGGCAGGCACCAAGTGGCGAAAAAAGCAAAAACAACGCGCTTGCTGTTCTTCTGCTGGGCAACGGACTTTATTTTGTCTTTGTTCATCACGCCGTAGTAGCTATTCTCGCCATCTTTCGCTGTCAAAGCGAACCAGGGAAGCTCGCCCTCCAACTGCTTGGGCAAGGGTATTCGCTCGGATAGCTTGCCCTCAGCAAAAGAGAGATTCGCCAAAAATGATAGGCAAATCAAAAACATCAATCCGTGCATTTTGGTGCCCATTCCTTTATCTCCTTTTCCCATTCGCTCAAAAAAGCGGCTTTGGGCAGATTATCCGCCAATTTCTCCCTTGCCTTGACGTTGCTTATGTCTATTCCTGTGGCTGGCGTCCCTGTTTTGAGCAGCGAGTACGATTCACCGCCGCAAGATTCAATAGAGAGTGAAGGGTCGTAAATACATTCAATGCCATAAGAAGAATTTTTGCATTTCTCTTGGCAATTGAGTTTCATATTCAGCCCGCCCGTGCAGTCCGACTTCTCCATTTTTATCTTTTGCGAGAGAGCGGCGAAAACAACATTGGAACATTCGTTCCCTGCATCCTGCCAAAAAACTTTCATGCTCTGGCAATAGTTCCTGTAGTTCTCTTTTGTTTTGAGGTATGTTTCATTTGCCGAATAAGGGCTTTTCACTCCCCAGCCTTCAAGCAAGTACTGTATTCTGACAAAATCGTTGTACAGCACCTGTATTTTCTGCCACGCCTCGTTCTTATGCTTGGGGTGTTCGGTGTTTAGCATGGCAGTAGAGATTATTTCCAGCGAATCCGACACCTGCCTCTGCCTCTCAATAAAGCCCTTTGCCGCATCTGCCCTGGTCATGCAAACAACAACCCCCGTTTGCTCTCCCTGCCTTTTTGAGTAAAAAAGCTTTGCATCGCTTGGGTTCATCAGTTTTGCATTTTGGCTTATGCTCGTGCGAGTGCTTGTGCTTGCCACGCCGTCTATGTTCTGACCGCCTATATCAACGCTAGTTCTCAATTTTTCTACAAAATGTTCCTGCGCCATATTTGAGCGGGCCCCGGCAATGGCTTCGTTCTCATTGCTACCTATGCTTGTACCGCGAAAATCGTCTGCATTTGCGCAAGGAACAGCATCCAACGCTTGATGCAAATCAGGCTCCATAGGCTTAGATTTAGACCCGCTTGAGCAAGAGGCTAACAAGAACAATAAAATGGCTTGGATAGCTAGTTTCATTTTTTCAAACCACGATATTCCGCCTTCATCTGCTCCAGTTTCTCCTGCATTTTCTCGGAAGCAACGCGCAGTTCCATTTCTTCTTGGTTATCCATTGCCGCTTTCAATGCTTCCGCTATACGGTCGGGGTCTAGAAGAACAAGGGTATAAATGCTGTATTTCTTGTCTTGCTCGTTGAACTCCATTATGGTTTCATAAACATAGCTACCTTCTATCTGGGTATCAACGAAATTGTTGATTTTGTCTTCGGTTATCCTCTTGGCTTCACCGTTCACGTTCTTGGCGTAAGCATCCAGAAGCCCTGTGACCATGAGCTTGGAGTTCCTGGCGGTGGCTGCCTGTGCTTGGGCTATGGATTCAGTCCGTGCCATTTGCCGGTCGGTGGAAACGCCAACACCAACGCCCCAAGGAACGGACTCCCTCTGCTGTTGCGTGAGCTTCTTTTCAAGCTCCGCTTCGGGCGTGTCGGATAGGCGTTTGTTTCCGGTGACGGCTGCATCCGTGACGGTTGGCTTGCTGCCTCCGCAGCCAACTGTGAATAATAGGGCTAATGCGAATATAGCCGTGGGGAGAAAACGTGTTGTTTTCATAGTGAACCTCTCTGTTGAAGGGAATTTTTTGCTTATAAATGGGGGGGGGGGGGGGGGGTCACACAAAACACATCCCCAAATGCAACCAGACGCGGTTTAAACGCCCAATAATCCCAAAAATTGGCTTGGGGGTTGTTTTTTAACCCTATGCTTGCAAAGTGCCCTGA
>JAITFN010000055.1 GCA_031281345.1 Candidatus Fibrimonadaceae bacterium | reverse complement strand
TGGTCACTCTTTGGGAGCAAATTCCTGGCCCAAAATATGCAATAGCAATGGGAGCTTGCACCATAAGCGGCGGTCCCTTTGTTTACAACAATTACAGCGTGGTTAGAGGTGCAGACCAAGTAATTCCTGTGGACGTATTTATCCCAGGTTGCCCACCGAGACCAGAGGCTTTGTTTCAGGGAATTTTGAAATTGAGGGAAAAAATCCGCTCAACGGAATCTAGCAGGAACCCTTGGAAAGAGGGCAAAATAAGAGAAAAAGACGATGGCGACCGCTGGACAGAGGCTGCGCAAGCTTGGGCAGAACTTGAAAAAATCAAAGACGAGGAGATGAAAGCTGCAAGAGAGGAATTCAAGGAAAAAAATCCCGACTATAAATCCACATTCAAACCCAAACCTCTCCCAAAAGAGGATTTGCCACTCGTGGGGAGAGTGCCAGAAATTCAAGTTGGGCGTTCAAAAGAAAATATTTTAAAGAAAGTTCAAGAAAAATTCCCATATATAACAGACGAAAAAGAACTATCCGTTAAAAAAGAAGACTGGGTTGAGTTCGCAAAATTTTTGCAAAGCGAATTGAACTGCGATTATCTAATAGATATGGTTGCAGCAGACTGGACTGAGCATTTTGACGTTATTCTGCAAACAATGAGTTTGAATGAGGGGCACAAAATTTTTGCAAAATGCAGCCTGCCAAAGCCAGAAAACAAAGAAGAACTGCCAGCAATTCCAAGCCTCACAGAAATTTACCCCGCCGCAGAATGGAAAGAGCGCGAGGTTTACGATATGTTTGGGATTTCCTTTGAAGGGCACCCCGATTTGCGCCGCATTTTCACAGAAGACAACTTTGAAGGCTGGCCCCTCCGCAAGGATTTTACAAATTCTAGTATGCTTATCAAACCTTAACAACCTCTTCCGTATCCATCGCAATCATAAGTTCTTCATTCGTTGGCACAACCATAACCTTAGGGCCATTTGGCTCGCCGAATTTGAAAACGCTCAGGAAAGACAATATTTTTTTACGGACAGGTTCTGAGTTTTCGCCTATTCCTCCGGTGAAAACAAAGGCATCCAGCTTTGGGAGAGCTGGTACAAGAGAGCCTATTTCCTTTGCTACCCGGTAGCAGAAAACCTCTATTGCAATTTTAGCTCTTTCGGAACCCTTTTCGGCTTCGCCCAAAAGAACACGCATATCGCTGGAAATGCCGCTAAGACCCAAAAGGCCGCTCTCTTTGTTGAGCAACTTGTTCAATTTATCGTAATCATAGCCCAAAGATTTCATTAAATGTAGGATTATGCCTGGGTCTATTGAGCCGCTGCGCGTTCCCATGACCATGCCCTCCAAGGGTGTTAAGCCCAAGGTTGTATCTGCAGAAAGCCCGAATTTTACGGCAGCGGCGGAGCAGCCATTGCCCAAATGGGCTATTACAAGGCATAAATCTTTTAAGTTTTGGCCTAAAATATCTGAGGTTTTTTTCGCCACAAAGCGGTGAGAAGAGCCGTGGAATCCGTAGCGGCGAATTTTGTAATCTTCGTAGAAATTGTAAGGAAGCCCGTAAAGATAGGCGTAGTTTGGCAGGCTTCCGTGAAAAGCCGTGTCAAAAACAGCCACCTGCGCAAGGTTTGGAAAATTCTTTTTGGCTGCCGCTATGCCTTGTAAATTGGGGGGGTTGTGCAGGGGGGCAAGTACGGAACATTCTTCTATAGCTTTTATCACTTCGTCATTTATCAAAACGGATTTTGAGAATTTTTCACCTCCGTGCACCACCCTATGCCCAACGGCTGCTATATCGCTGTCTTCACCTGTTTCCTTAAAAAAACTCTGTATGGTGGCAAGAGCGTGGGTGTGGTCAGGAGCATCTATTTTCTTTTCGTGCTTCTCCCCCCCCTTTTTTGCAGTGAAACGGGTATTTCCACCTATTTCTTCTACCAAGCCGCTAACAGAGAATGCTCCAGTCTTAGTATCCACTATGGCAAACTTCACCGAAGACGAACCGCAATTTAAAACAAGAACTCGCATTGTGGCAATATAAAAAATATTTTTCTACCTTTACCGCAAAGGAGATTAAAAAAATGCTATCACTTGCTCATATTAGTCTAAACGTGAAGAACCTTGAACGTTCAATGGAATATTACCAAAAACTGGGTTTTAAGCCAAAATTCAAATTCACCAGGCAGGGCAAGCATTATGGGCATTATCTTGAAGTTTGCGATAATCATTATATAGAACTTTTTGAGAATCCAGAGATGGATGCTCCTGTGAACACCGGAATTATGCACTTTTGCCTTGAAAGCCAAAACATAGATGATCTATTGCAAATGCTTGATTCACAGGGTATTTTGCATACGGATAAAAAACTGGGATGCGACAATACTTGGCAAGTATGGCTAACAGACCCAGACGGAAACGCCTTTGAAGTTCACCAATACACAAAAGACAGTATGCAAAGAATAGGCGGCGAAGCAGAAATAGACTGGTAATTATTTGCCCCTTAAAACTTTCCCACAGTAAATCCGGCATACAATCCGGGCCACAGCCTAACCTTGTGGTCGCCAAATGTCCAGTGCCAGTGATAACCGCCACGAGGTTCTAAATAAAAATCCTCGCCGTTGTACCTAGACAAAGCATTGAATGTTAGTCCGCTGGAAAGAGCTAAGCCCGTCAAAAGTTCGTAAGCAGCTCCGAGCCTTATTTTTTGCAGTTGGTTGTGTTTTTTTCTGAGCGGATTTTCATTGTTGACATTTATGTAAGAATAGTCAAGGCTAAAATGGTTGCCCCGCATTCCAAAGCGAGTTCCTAAACCTAAACCCGAACTTTGAGGCCATTTATCAGTTGGACTCAAGGCACAATCCAAAACAGTGTAGAGATAAGGCGTTCCCATGTGCAGAGCAAGACCTGTTCTGCCTGTTTCATCTAAGTAAAAAGTTCCATCAAAAATGCCATTGCCAACTATATTGAGTAAACCTATGGGGGTATGGTCACTTTCCGCAGAGATGTTAATTACACCTATCTGCCGCCCAACATGACCGCCTATATTGAGTACTCCGCCTTGCAATTTTTCAACCTTTCCAGCAATATTCATCACTCCGCCTTGAACCAAGCCAGCATCACCTGCTATATTCACTACTCCGCCTTGAACCGAGCCCGCATCGTTTGCTACGTTTATCACTCCCCCTTGCCCAATGCTCACCTTGCTAGCGATATTTATTACAGCACCTTGCAAACCGTCCAAAGTATCTGCATTAATGTTTATAATACCTGCCTGAACGCCCCTACCTGTTCCCGTAAGATTAGTGATACCTGCCTGAACGCCATTGAAATTCTTTGCTATGTTGAGCGTGGCAGATGCCTGCAAGCCACTTATGCTGTCTGCATAATTAAAAACGCTGGTTAACTGCGCTCCATAAAAGTTTTTTGTGGCGATATTCATCAATCCCGAGGCTTGAGTACCTGCCATATCATCCATTGCCGTGTTTCCAATAATTGAAACCTGCGTTCCATAGAGTGCCCTATGAGCACCTGCAAAGAAAACGCCTAATTGCAATTCGTTTGCAGGTTCCTTGTTGTATGCATAAGCATTGAAATTGACTTTAAATGGCTTTGCCCTTGCCGAATCCAAACCAGTCATCCCAGAGGAATCCGCATTGCCGCGGGCAACCGCCTTTTCCCGCTCTATGCTTTGCATATCTTTCATAGAAAGCACATTCTTTTTGCCCTCTGATATTTGAACTTCCTTTGCCATCCAAATTTTGGAAGGAACTTCCATTTGAATGGAGTATTTGCCAATGGGCATTCCAAGCTCTATCTGTCGCCCGCGAATTTTATTGAGCTCTGCAAACAAATTGCCCTGTTCATCTCGTATAAAAAGCCGCCCTTCCAAGTTTGAATCCAAAGTCAATATAGCACTAGTTTCGCGCAAGTCAGTCATAACAATATCCCCTGTCCCTGCCAAATTCATATCGCGGTTGGGGTGCTGGCTGCCTGCGCTTGTGTTTTGCGTGTTTCTGAGCGTTTCGTCAAACGCATATTGATAAGCCTCGCTAAGGGTCACCTTGCCGTTGCCCGTCATATCTGCAGCACCGCGCAAGCCACCAACGAGAGAGTGGGTAAAAAAACTACCTTTTATGCGGTCGCTTTCCTGACTGGCTTCATTTTCGTTTGAGCTGGTTAAAAATGCGTAGCCTTTCATTTCGCTACTCGCATCTTGCAAAAAGGCTGGTCTTGAAACTCCGCCCTTTGTTCTGGTTATGGCTCCAGAGCCGCAGGCATCAAGTATGGCTACCTTCACATCTGCATTTATATCGTTTACATTTTTGCGAAACTCCGCCCAGCTATACACATCGCCGCCCAAACGCAAGCCTTTTTCATCTGCGTGACCGCTGTAATACACAATAACTTCCCTGCGAACCCCTACTTCCTTGCCCTGCAAGCGTTTTCCAAGTTCTGCAAAGCCATTTTGCATAGCTTTGGCATTGGGGTCAAAAACCCGCAGAACATTGCTTTTATCCACGCCGCCCATTTGAGACATAACGCTTGCGAAGGAATTAGCATCGCTTTCTGCATAGCGGAGCTTAACCCTGTCTGAACCCCCGTTATTTGCACCAGCAACCAGCAGATAACGCTCAACTTTCTGAGGTGCAGCATGTAAAAACACCGCAAAAATCAAGGAAAATGCAAAAATAGTCTTTTTCATACCTATTAAACACCTAAGTTAGGAAAAAGTGTTACTTTTTAAAAACTATGCGAATAACTCAAACTAAACACCCTGCCCGGAGTTGGATAAGCATCGTAAATGTTCTGGTATTCGCCGCCGTTTATGTTTCTTGCGTAAAAGAATAGTTTTGTGTTTGGGGTTGGCTTGTAGCCAACCCCAGCGTGGTAAAATGATTTTGCTGGAATAACTTTTCTCTGTGCTTTGTCGCGGTAAAGCTCGCTGTGGGCTTCGCCGTCTAAAGTTAATTCAAAGGAAAAAGGAAGCATAAAGAGCATTGAGCTGTAATATTGCTGCTCCGGTTCGCTTGGCAAATTTTCAGGGTTTTGGAAAGTTGCATTTGCGCTCACTTTCAGCCAGCTGAAAAGTTCGCTACTAAGCTCGGTCTCAACTCCATACACCTTGCCCTCTTCCGCATTTATAGGTTTTGTGACCATACCGCTAGTGTAATAAATTATGCGGTCTCTGATGCTGTTTGCAAAAAGCGTGGCGGAGAGCCTGCTCTTTTTTGATTTGTAGCCAATTCCCGCCTCTGCCTGCTCGCCCTGCTCAGGCTTTAAATTCGGGTTGGACACAATTCCAAAAGCCGTGCTGAAAAGCTCAAAAACAGATGGGTCTCTGAAATAATGCCCAAACGCAAAAAAACTGCTCCACTTGGAATCTGCCTTTCCAAAATTCGCCGATGCTCTTCCAGAATATAAATCTTTGGAACGCTCCTTAAATTCGCCATCCATATAAAAAGTGCGAACACTGCCGCTTTCCAGCTTTTGTTTGCTGTGCCTGCTCGCGGCATTTGCCCTTATATTGAAAAAATCAACGGGAGCAAAAGTTCCCGCAAATGAGGCTTGAAAAACAGTGTTTGAAAGTTCGTAATTGGAAAGTATCACAGAGTTATTTCTGGACTCCAAATATTGGTAGCTCAGATAAGCGTGAAGTTCTGTTTCTAAAATATCATTTTCAAAATAAAAAGAACCTTGCCCCCCCCCATTTTTCACCAAAAGTCCGCTTTGCGTGCGCCCCTCCTGCGCGTAGCCCATTTTATCAATAGGCTCGTGCCACACGCTCGTGCTTTTTTCTATGCCAGAAAAACCTTGAAATCCAAAATCAAACTTTTTATCTTTGGGCTCAATTTCCAAACTTGCGAGAATTGCATCATTTGCAGAACGCGCTGTTCTGATAACTTGGTATTCACGTCCAGAAATGCCGCCCGCCTCGCTGTGATGTTCGGCTCTTAAAATGATATTCCTATTTTGCACAAATGTCCATGAATGGTTGCCCGATAGTTGCGAGTATTCGGCATTTTCCCGCTTAGCCCAAAAATCGTCTTCGGTGTTGTATTGCGTGCCGTTGCGGTTGAGGTAGGGAAAATCGTTGTCTGAGGCGCGGTAGTTTATGTTGCTTGTCCAAAATATGGAATCGGTTAGAGGCGAACTTGTTTGCATTGATAGAACTCTGCTGTTGTAGCTTCCATAAGATGCGTAGAATTTGCCGCCCTTTGCAGCCGCATCTTTTGAAACGAGGTTTATAAGCCCACCCATTCCGTTAGCGGCAAATTTCGCAGGTATAAATCCCTTATATACTTCCACCTTTTCATACTGGTTCAAATCTATGCTGCCTAAGTCTGCTGCACCAAAGCTTTGCAAAACCACCCCGTCTATTGCGAGTGCTATTTGCTTGCCCGGCATTCCTCTTATGGATATGCTTTGAAAACTCCCCATTCCGCCAAGTTGCCTTGTTTGAATGCCTGCGTAGGTAGCCAGCACATCGGCAAGGGAGAGATTTTTGCCTTCCCAGTCGGAGCTTCTTATTTCAAGCATTCTTTCGTTGCTTTCCATTTCACCGCGTTGAACCAAACTTTCGGGCAAAACGGAAACAATTTCTTCTGCAAAGGCAACAAGAAAGCAGAAAAGGAGCAATGGGATTATAATATTCATTATGGTTCTACCTCGGAACATTGTTGCTCCCTAGCAAGTTTTCTGACTTTAACAGTAGCGGGACTGTCCTTGAGTTTCACAAGGTTGCCTTGTTAGGGTGGTTTTAATATAGAAAATTCACCCGCAAAACACCAGTATCAGCACCTGTGCCGAGAGTATTCGCAAAAACATCGTTAGCGGATACACGGTTGAATAGCCAACCGCAGGGGCATCGCTTGCAGCAACGGAGTTGGAATATGCGAGCAAGGGTGGATTTGTGCGGCTGCCAGATAGCACTCCTATCAAAGTCAAGTAGTTGAATTTGGCAAATTTCCTAGCAAAAAATCCAACTGCAAGCAAAGGTAGCGAAGTTATCAAAAATCCGCAAATTATCCACAGCAAGCCATTCTCAGAAATTGCCGTTTCAAAAAACTGCTCGCCCGCACCAATGCCAACGCTCGCTAAAAATAAGCATATACCTATTTCCCTAATCATTAAATTTGCACTCTGCGTGGTATAAGTAATTAGTTTTAATTTGTAGCCAAACCTGCCTATCAAAATTGCCACAACCAAAGGACCGCCAGCCAAGCCGAGTTTCACGGGCATCGGCATATTTGGGAAAGAAATGGGTATGCTGCCTAGAGTAACGCCAAGCAAAACCCCAATAAAGATTGTGATTATATGCGGCTCGTTTAGTCGTTTCAATGTGTTGCCCAGCAGTTTTTCTGCTTTTTGAATAGCCTGTATCTCTCCAACAACTGTTACGCTATCGCCTATTTGCAAAGATAAATTCGGGCTTGCCAGCAAGTCTATGCCAGAGCGGTTAACGCGGGTTACGTTTATGCCAAAAGCCTCCTGCAAATTCAAAGAACCAAGTTTTTTGCCATTTATTTTATCTTGTGTTATCACTATTTTCCTAGATACGAATTTGTTTTCCGAGGGTTTCCAATCCTCCTCAATTTCCTTTCCTATAATCGCCGTAATTGCCTCTTTCTCCGCAGGGGAAGATAAAATTCTAAGCGAATCGTTAGAGAGCAAAACATCGCCTAGTTGCGGAATGAAGTATTCCTCGCCACGCTTTAATCGGGAAATTATGAAATTGCGCCCCACCACTTTTTTCACATCTTCCAAACTTCTGTTTGCAATGGAGTTGTTGGTTAGCAAAACGGAATATAGTTCGGGCTGTTCATTTGAATTGCCAGCATTCTCAAAATCTTTCGCTTCGTTTTCTGTGTTTACCCTAAAAATAATCCTCAAAATAATCAAAGCCATTATAGCCCCCACAACTCCCAAAGGATAAGCCACCGCATAGCCAAGGGCTACGGGTTCCTGCAAGGAGAGCTGATGCAGTGCTTCTTGCGCCGCACCAAGCGAGGGTGTGTTTGTGACGGCTCCCGTTAAAATGCCCACCATCATTGCCATTGAAATTTTGGAAGAAAAAATAAAGTAGAGAATTATGGCAACTATTATGTCTAAACACACAACGGAAACAGCCACTATGTTCATCTGCAAGCCTTCTTTTTTAAATGAGGAGAAAAACGATGGACCAACTTGCAAGCCAACGGCAAACACGAATAGTATAAGCCCGAATTCCTTTATGAAATGCAGCAGATGCTCATTCACAGACAAGCCAAAATGCCCGCAAGCAATGCCAGCGAACAGCACAAAGACAATGCCGAGCGAAATCCCAAAAATTTTGATTTTGCCAAGACACATACCAAGCGCAATTACAAGCGCATAGACAAAAGCGGTGTGGGCTATGCCCGAACCAAATACAAGCAAAAGAAACCAATTCATAGTTTTACCTCGCTATGTTTGATATGAAATTTCTCAGTCATATCAACCATTGACGCATTTTCAATGCGGTAAAAGCGTTGATTTGTGGTTTTGTGTCTCAATCCGCCCAAATGCTCAACGTAAGAACCTAATTTTATATAGTCAAAATGCTGCAAAGAACAACGCTCCGGCAAATGCTGCTTGCCCGAATACCAAGCCGTTTTTATGCGGTTATTTGTTTTTTCTCGCAAAAAGGCAGACAAACGCTCAACTTCGTGAGGGTGGGAATCACCGCCCATAAAGCATACGCAGGTTACGGAATTTCCGTATTTTTCAAGCAAATCCGCAAGAGTGTTTTCGCACAGCGTTTTGCCTGTATCTTCCATTAAATGCGGGCTGTGACACCCTTTGCACCTATTTGGGCAGTTGGAAATGCTTATGGCTAACGCAACCTCGCCGGGCACTTCTTGGAAAACAATATCGTAATTATGAAACTTTAGCATAATGTCTCCTAGATGCTTCCTCTTGTCTGTCTTGGGAAAAATTGCTCACACGTTTCATATATCCTATTATACGAGTTAAGTAATCCAAATTTTTGCTTTTGCAAGATGGACATTCTTTAAGATGATGTTTGCTGATGTACCCGCACTCGTTGCAAACAGTATTTGGAATGTTGAAAGTGAAATAATTGCACCCCTCTTGCGTTGCCACACGTAGCAACTGCTTGTATTGCTCCTTGCTCAAATGCTCTTCCAAATTCAAATGCAGGGCAGAGCCGCCTGTTAAATGCTTAATGTATTTGCTTCCGTGCAAACGGAATTTATCCACGATGTTTATTGAATTATCCTCAACCACATAGAAATAACTGTTATAGCAATCTCGCTTTACAACATATCCGTCACGCTTATCCCATTTGGCGTGTTTAACGCCAACGTTCTCGGCGGGAATCATCTCGCAGTTGAACATCGCTTCTTTTGAACGATATTTTTTATTGTACTCCTCAATAATCCCAAGCACTTTCTGAACAAATTCCTCGTACTCTGGATTATCGCTTATCTCTATTCCTAAAAATTCAGCAGCTTCAACTATTCCATTAACTCCAACGGTCAGGTATTGGCGATTCATATTTATATATCCGGCATCAAATAATGGCAACATTCCTTTTTGCTGCAAATACTTCAAATTTTCGTTATATGCCAACTGCGCTTTATGCACTAAATCCACAATGTCTTCAAGAAAAATATGGTACATAATTCCGTTACGAATAGCGTGTTGAACACAGCGATTTATGTTTATGGTTAGCACGCTTTTTGAGCCTGTGGAAACCCCGCCCGCTCCCAAAGTATAGCTGAACCCGTTATCTTGAATTTCATTGCGAAGGCGGCAGCAACTGCTTAAAGAATCGGCGTTGTCGCTCATATAGGTAAAAAACGAATGTCCTTCTGCATACATCTCGGCAGCGAAATCTCCGTATTCCTTGTCTTTTGGTTCGCCGTTCTCTGTGAGCAAAGCCATTGTTTCAACTGGAAAGGTGAGTATTGAGCGAGTGCGTTCACGGTTAAACCATTTCATAAAACGTTTTTGCAGCCAGTTGAGCGATTCCCAATCCGGTTTGCTACCATCTGGAAACACAAAATTCCCAAACAAACTTTCAAAATAAAAACGGTCATAATAAGATATATTCCAAAATACAGCTTGAAAATTTCTTGCACCCGTTGGTTGGTTTATGGAATAGACTATTTGCTCAAAATGGTCGGTGATAACTTTGTCTATGGTGCGTTGTTTTTTTGACAAATCAACCACTTTGCTTGTATTCAAATAGTAGTCCTGCCCAAATTCCAAGCCTATAAAATAATTCATATACATCAAAAATTCAGGCGTGGCGCAAGCACCGCTCAACATACTGGAAACCATAAAAACCATATTGGTAAAACCGCCGCTAAAAGACCGCAGATTAGTTGGAGGCTTTGAGTTTCCGCCTATGGAGGTTGTTCCGCCTATGAGCCAAGGGTACATAGTGATACTAGCGCAATAATTCGCCAAGCTGGTCTCATCGTTTTTGTAAATGTAATGATTGTTCAGCAAGTCAATGTATTTGTCTGCATATTCTTTACCGAACATCTCTTTCAAGCGGTCGGTGAGCATTCGGCGGTTGAGCCTTATGAAGCTGGATTTAGGCAGTTCGCCTATGAGTGTGCTTATGTTTTTGTTCTCAACATTTGCATTGGCATCGAACCTGCTACCAGAGGCTGCATTGGAGGCATCGCAATACTCTATGAGAAAATTCATTTTATCGCGTATATCGCGATCTTCCCAGTGTTTTTGCCTGTAAAGTATATAAGCCTTTGCCACGGCATAATACCTTTCGGCCATTAGAGCCACCTCTACTTGGTTCTGTATTTCTTCCACCGTTATATTGTTTGAGATATTAATTCTGCACAGTATATTGTTCAGAACATCTTGCGTGGCAAAAACACCAACCGACAGGAACGCCTTTGAAATGGCACTCTTGATTTTATCAATGGAAAAAGCCTCTTTATTTCCATTTCTTTTTACAATGGATAATTCCATATTCACAGTTCTACCTCGGAACATTGTTGCAAAACGCCTTATGGAGCCTTGCCCCCTGGCAAGTTTTCTGACTTCGGCTTTTGACCGTTACAGTAGCGGGACTGTCCTTGAGTTTCACAAGGTTGCCTTGAGAGGGTAGCTTGAATATAGAAAAATTTTTTACCTAAACACTACATATAGCGTTATTCAGAAAAATGTTAGGCTTTCAACTCAAAAGAATGTTCCAAGGCGCGATTTATAAATTCTGAGCGGTTAGATGTCACCATGTCTATTCGTTCCAGTAAATATTCATCAAGTTCAACATTTACGACTTTCGATTTTTTGCTCCGTGAGAACACCGTTATGGGAACAACAAGAAACGTGTAATTATCTTCCCATTCTTTCCAATCTTCCCAAGTTTTTTGTATTTGCTCTATTGTTCTTGGTTCAGCTATCTTCTGCTCATTGTAATCCAGCAAAACCTCTATATGCCCAGCAAGAGCCTCATGTGCCAACTGCAAAGTTTCCTCATAGGTATCACCTGCGCTTACTAACCCAGGAAAATCAGGGAAAACAACACTAAAACCTTGTTTCCCTTGTTCATATTCAAACAGCGCTATGTATGTTATCATTTCAAACCTGCCTGTTTAAGAATGCTATTCGCAGTCCCTTTTTTAATATCCCTATTATGCACGGGTACAGTCACAAGACCTTGCTTAACTGAATGCTTGTAATGTGAATGGCTACCCGTTTGGCGAACAAAATACCAACCGTCTTGCTCTATCAAATTAACAAGTTCCTTGCAAGTTCTAATTACTCCCATATTATAATATAGCAAAAAATCCACCCCCCTGCCAAAGGCAGAAGGGCGGCGGTGCTTATTTTTTTATGCAGCGAACACTAAGAAAGGAACCCGGCGATTCGTGGTACATGTTTATTATCTCAGCGGTGCTAGTCATGTCATAGGTCTGCTTGCGACCTTGCAGCCAGTTCGAAGCAGTCCACCAAATTCCTTTGTTGCCGACATCGTTGAATTTGCTCGAATAGCTACCGCCTGGCAGAGCCGCAAAACCGTAATTATCCGTGCCGTTGCCGCTATTCCACCCGCTAGTCGCCTTCAATTTGGTTCCTGAATTAGAGCCAACATAACTTTTCAAGGTTTCTAATTCTTCAGCGGTTGGCAATTTCCAGTCAGTAGGACAAACCTTATTAGCCGTTTCATTATCATACAACCTACCATAAGTTCCACAGTTGTTTTCGTTGTTATTGTAGCACTTGCTACCTGTGGTTTGGGTATCGTAATTCAAATTCTCCGCCATCCAAGTTTGGTCATCTATTTTCACGGATTTATACACATTGTTGTCGCGAGAATCCTTGAAAAGAGTTTTCACAATGTTGCCTTCGCATACCTGAGTTTTTTCGTCAAACGGAACTCCATTGCAGGTTGGGGCTGGTTTGAATTCATCTTGCAAGCAACGAACACTAAACAAATTGCTCTTACTGATGTTGTAACCTCCCGCATTGGAGAGGTCGGAGAAAATATACCGGACGTAAGCGTCGTTGTCATTGTTCTCCGAGTTACTCCACCAGTAGCCGTCGATATTGATACCATTGAAAATGCCACTGGAATTGCCGTTGCCGCCAGGCAGAGCCGAAAATCCAAACTTGTCCTCGCCGTTCCAGTCATTTTTCTTTGCTTTCAAAAATTTACCTGCCGTATTTGCTCCGCCAACAAAAACATCCAGCTTGCCATATTCATCCTTGGTAGGCAAATGCCAGCCAGCGGGGCAAACTTTCGTTGCCGTTGCCCAGTTATAAAGCCGTCCGTATTTTTGGCAGTTGTCATCCTTGTCGTCATAGCATTTGCTCCCTTCCGCGTTGTAATTCAAGTTCTCTGCCATCCATTTTTGTTCGCCTATTACTGCGTATTTATATACTGTCCTGAAGCCATCGCGTATATCTTCAAAATAACCCGTATCAATTACAACTGGCTTAGAACTGCTGCTGGGTACAACAGAAGAACTGCTAGGTACAACGGAAGAGCTACTTGGTACAACAGAAGAGCTGCTTACTGGCAGTGGCTTAACGCAGCGAACACTGTACAAGCGCGATTTGTCGTTATCAACGCTGGTGATGTTGGCAGAAGTAGGACCTATATGGCGTATTTGCGCACCATTGGCGGCAACTCCTGAATTGCTCCACCAAAAACTGCCACGAGCACTTCCGAATTCTACAATAGTACCATAATTACCAGTTTTCAAATTCCCATAACTACTTGGCAGAGCCGCAAAGCCGTAATCATCCGTGCCATTTTCGCCATAGCTACTCCAGCCGCTTTTGGCTTTCAATTTTGCTGCTGTTCCGGTGAGACCGCCAATAGCAGTTGTGAGTGCAGTCCATTCAGCATCGGTTGGTACACTCCAACCAGTGGGGCAGGCAGCATTGTTGGCTGTGGCAATATTGTATAATCTTCCGTAAATATCGCAGTTGGTATCAAAATCGTTATAGCATTTGCTTCCACTTGTTTTAGTATCATAATTCAAATTCTCCGCCAGCCAATACTTCCCGTTTATTTCCACATAAGGATACTCCTTGCCATCACGAGAATCGGTAAAATAATCTTTCCATTGACCATAGTGGCATTTCTGCCCCGCGGCTCCACTACCGCTGCAAGCTACAGTTGCTGGCGCAATTTCTGCTGTTTTTGGGCTTGGAGTTTTGTCTTTCAAGCAACGGACATAGAAAGCACTTGTGCTGTAGCTTTGGTATGCATCATCCACCACAGCACCAGTGCTCATTCGCCACGATTTAGCCAAAGGTACGGGAGCACCATAAGCGTGAGACCACCAAAAAGCCATATTACCGAACTGTTGAGTGCCGGTGGCAACATTGCCGCAGCCACTGCCGCAGTAGCCACCCGGCAAGCCGGAAAAGCCGAGTTCATCCGTGCCTGTGTTTGCGCCGGTACCCCAGCTTGTAGCCTTTAACTTTATTGCGGAGGAATTTTTGCCAGTGCCCATTTGCTCGGTACCAGCTACAAAGTTGGGGTCTGAGTATGTCCAAAGTTCCTCATATTCAGTAGTGTTTGGCAAATGCCAACCAACGGGGCATGCGATATTTACGCTATGGTCATTCGGATTTGCAACACCCCACCGAAGTTCTTCGCAACCATTCTTGCAGAACATTTCGTCAAGCGTGTATAGCTTGCCGTAGGTATCGCAGTTTTCGGGTTTGCCTTGGGCACATCTTCCCATTGTGCCATTTTCCCCAGAATAGTTCAAATTCTCTGCCATCCAAGTTTGCTCACCTATGTCCATATACACATATTTGGTTCCATCTCTTTGGTCGCAGAATTGTGGTTTGTTTTTTCCAAAATGCTCTCTTGTTGTTCCTTCTATAAAACCCTCACAAAATGTGATTTCTTTGTCTTTTATTTCATTGCCTTCGCAGTATCTTGTTCTTGTATCATAACCTTTCCCGCCGCATTTTTCAACAACTTTGGGATTGCTCTCAGACCTTGTGCAGAAATGCGTTGCTGGGTCGTATTCCTTGCCACCGCATACTGGCTTTTGCACTTCGCCGCCTTCGCACACATCCGTTGCAGGATTATAGTCATTGTTAGCGCACTTTGACACACAGTTTGTAGTTATGGTCTCGCTACATATAGGCGGGGTAGATGTTGTGCCAGACGAAGAACTCGGTGTTGGAGTAGGCGTTGGTGTAGGCGTTGGGGTTGGAGTTGGAGTAGGTGTAGGTGTTGGCGTTGGTGTAGGTGTCGGAGTGGGTGTTGGGGTTGGAGTTGGAGTAGGTGTTGTACCAGAGCCGCTACCGCTATTTCCGCTACCACCACTAGAACCTTTATTTGAACCGCTACCTGAACCGCTGCCTGAACCTTTATTTGAACCGCTACCAGACCCACTTCCAGAACCATTGGAAGTGCTTGGTCCGGTAGCGGGAAATATATCGGGCAATTTGGCAGAAGGTTCCAAGCTTCGTATGTTGTTCCCAACCTTGCCCATATCAATGCCTGTCAAACCCTTTTCCACCTCGGACTTGACCGAACCGTTCAAAGTTCCATTGTCCTTGATTTGACTGCCGAACTCGGCAAGCAAATTGGAAACCTCTTCCGTTGTCCTGTTTCCCTGCAATGAAACGGAAACTGTGAGCAACACATTATCGTTTGAATTGCCTCCGAAAAGTCCCATATCTTCGCTATTCCTTGTCACGCTTTCGCTTATGCCAAGAGCGTTCAACACCTCTTTCTGTGCCTGTTTCTTTGCAGCATCAAAACTCTTGCCACTTTTAGCAAGTTTCAAAACCTTGTCAGATTCCAAATCAGTAAGAACATTTATATTCACATTGTCTTTGCCAGACACATCTGCAACCGCTTTAAGTGTTATGTTATCGCTGGATATTTTGCCGTTCACTTCGTTGTTGTATTTTCCGCTTGCCTCAATTATCACATAAGGCGAGGCTAACTTGCCACCTTTTATCTCTATCTCATAATATCCTTTTGCGTTTGTTTTACCGCTGAACGTTCTTTTCGTTTTCTCGTATTTTGAGTCAAGCTCGTATATCTTAACCTCAGAGCCTTCTACAAAAGGTCCTTTTTGCGCAACGCCATATATCTTCTCTTTTTGTATGGCTACGCTGCTGGAGCTTTGTTTGCTGGAACTTGAGCCTAAGTTTGAGTTGATTGAGTCTTCGCCGCCGCCTGAACACGCAAATAGCATTAAAGCTATAAGGGCTGGGAGCATAAAAATGGAGTACCTACGTACAGCCAAAAGAATTCTCTTGGTCATAGTTCTACCTCGGAACGCTGTGGCAGAGTATCTTATGATACCCTGCATCCTAACAAGTTTTCTGGCTTTAACAGTAGCGGGACTGTCCTTGAATTTCACAAGGTTACCTTGAAAGGATAATAGTAATATATATTTTTTTCGGCAGGTGTGGTAACTTTTTTTACCACCTCGCTATAGCCTGCGAATAAGGAGGTAGGGGGTATTTTTCATTATCGCGAATGGGAGTGGTTGTTTTGGTCGCTGGGTCATACACTTTAAGACCGAATTCATTTAAATCCCTTTCCCCAATGAAAAGTTTTCTTGAAACCTCGTCCCATTTTAAGCCTCCAAAGCCATCTATCACATTCGGAAGCGGCTCGCCTATTTTTTTGCTAACCAAATCAAAAGGGATTATAGGCGCGTCTCTCCATTCCCTGTAAACAAGCATATACAAAATTTGCTCCTCTTCGTCTAGCGCAATGGTTTGAATTCCACCGCCAACTTCTGAACCCTTAACAAGAACCTCTGTGGTTCCGGTTGCCAAATCCACAACTTCAAGCCCAGAACCCCATATAAGCCCATTTTCGTCTCTGAGAAGATTCATGCCGGGGTCCCAAAGCCCATTTTGGGGAATATAAAGTTTTCCCTTGCTCAAAGCGGTGGAGCCAAAGATGCTGGGATTATAGAGTTTAAGCGATATTGTATCTATGGTTTTTTTGGTAGTTGCATTTATGCGAACCAAAAGCCCCGTTGGTGTTTTTGGGCTCATACCGAGAACATCCCATTCCAGCCTTTGCATGGTGATTAACAGAGTATCGCCGCTTGCTTTGATTGAAGCCGGATTTCTAGAAGCAATGGCTGTATTCCCTTCTTGCAGAGGCGGCAAGTTCGGCAGGGGTATTTTATCGGTTGGGGTGCAAGTGCTAGGGTCAAAAACCTGTATATAATGCGTGTCCCATAATACCATATAACCTTTTTTGCCTATAACAACCACTTCATAAGGGTTTTCGTCATCTAGTTTTACTTGCTTTATAGCTTTTCTGTTGCAGATATTTCTCGCTTTAACGCAACTCAAAATACCCGGATATCTGCTCAAAACAAAAAGGTCATCACCCACAGCAGATACATAAGTATCTTGCCCAAAACTCAAAGCTCCCGGCAAATATGTTGTGGAATCTGGAGACATCCAGCGAAGCTCGCCTGTTGCATAATCGCTGGTGAAGCTGAACAAAAGGGAATTGCCCTTTGTGCCAATATCACAGCTAGCCATATTGTTAAACTCATACTGTTCATCTAGTTCGTTACACGCAAGCAACGTTAAAGCAAAAGCAGCAAATAATTTTCTTATCATGGTGCCTCCTTTAAGCAACGTACATAAAAGCGGCTGTTATTGTAGCTCTGAAAGGCATCGTCCACCACAACTCCAGATGATATTCTCCAAGTGATAGCAAGTGGCACGGGCTGCCCTTTTGAGGTAGTCCACCAAAAGCTAGACATTAGGGCACGTTTGCTAGGAGTAGCCGCGCTGCCAGCCACAGGAGGGTAAAGTATTGAAAAGGTAGGTTCGCCTGTTTTTTCGTAAGCACCGCACCCCGTACCGCAATAGCCACCCGGTAAAGCGTTGAAGCCGTAGTCGTCTGTGCCATTGCCGTCTTTCCCTTCATAATCAGGTGGCCATCCGCTTTTTGCTTTTAGCTTTGGTCCGGCAGAATTATCGCCCAAACCGGTAAGCTCACTGCCTTCTTTGTGGCTGGGATCCACGTGCTTTAAAAGTTTAGTCAAATCCGCACTGCTTGGCAAACGCCAACCGGTGGGACATTCTATTTCGCCTCCTCCAAAATCTATGTCTGTTCCGTGACCCACAAGAATATACATCCTTCCGAATTTTTCGCAGTTGGCGGGGTCGTCTTCAAAACACCTGCCTATATCATTGCCGTCTCTGTCTTTGGCTAAATTCAAATTTTCCGCCATCCACACTTGGGTGCCTATTAACACCGCTTCGTATTCATTGCCCTGCGAATCTTTTGGTTTTCGTTTTAAGTATATCCCATTAGGATTTAATTCCGGTTTACATTCATACAAGTCAGTATTGAAAGCCTGATGTGGGTTGGAACCACATCTATGCTCATTATTATCGTCTGAGCTGGGAGAGCTGGAACACGCAAACAATGTTAAAACAGCAGTGGCTAATAAGAGGATTCTTTTAATCATTTTCTACCTCGGAGCATTTACAGGAGTTATGGCACCAAAAAAATTTCTTCCATCGCAATTATCAGGTTCTTCCATACATCTGTAAAAAGTGCTAATTTCAGGGTCATTCATATCAAGGTCAAAATACCAAGCATCAACGCTGTTATTCGTCAAAACTCTTGAAGAAGCGCCCAAACCCGAATACTCCCATTTGCCCTTAATATTATCCGAAACCCAGTAGCTCCAATATGCCTCATACCATCCAGCACTCCAGCGTGCGCTAGTACCAGCGCATAATTTCCAATAATCAAAATCATATTTATCAGCATCTACTGAGCCATCAACAGGAGATTGGCAAGAGCCTCCATTGCTTATTTTGGCATCGCCGCTAATATCAAAACCTATTCCAGCAATAGCATAACCCAAATAACCAGCTCCAAACCTTAGATGAAAAAACCTTTCGTCAGCTTTGGCAATATCATCTATCATATCATATCCATATTTTGTGCCATTCCATCTATAACCCCATACTAGGGCAGCCGGACTTTTCTTATCATTCCATTGAATAACCAGCATCGCTTTGTTATTGCCCTCGCCAACCCAGTATTTTATGTCTTCAAAGGTAAAATTCTTCACAGATTTAGATGTGCCGTAGTGCGCATAAGAAGAACTGCTGATTTGCACAAGGAAAGAACTGCTACTTGGCACAATAGAAAAGCTACTGCTTGACACCACAACAATAACAACAGAAGAAGAACTGCTCAGAACAATCTTGCTTGACGAAGAAGTATTTTTAGAGCTTGACGATTTAGAACTCGGCGAAATGGATGAACTGCTGGGAATTGCTCCTCCTCCCGAGATTTCTTGCAATTCACCATCTTTACAGATATGCGTTGCAGGGTCATAATCATGGTTGCCGCATTTTGATACGGTTAGGGAAGAACTGCTCGGAGCAACTTTGCTTGAAGATGAAGACTTTTTAGAACTTGAACTTGAAACTAAATCTGAGTCAATTAAGCCTTCAAAGTTGTTGTCGCCGCAGGCAAATAGCATTAAGGCGATAAGGAATGAGAGTATGATTCTCTTAGTCATAGTTCTACCTCGGAACATTGTTGCAAAACGCCTTATGGAGCTTTGCCCCCAAGCAAGTTTTCTGACTTTAACAGTAGCGGGACTGCCCTTGAGTTTCACAAGGTTGCCTTGCTAGGGTAGTTTTAATATATATTTTTTTTTACTAGTGTGGTAAAAAAATATTAGTTAACAGCAAGTCTAGGCACTTTCCTAACACTCAACTCAAAAGTTCCAAACAGCACCGCGCTATAGAACAAATCGCCGAGAATGGTATTTTGGAAAAATGGTATTCCAGCAACATAGCAAGCCACAAGCCCACTCAAATCTTTTGGGTACATAATTCCAGAGAACCACACGCCAAAGTTAGACACTATAAAAAATATTACCGAAGCCCCAAGAGCCGAAAGTCCTAAGTTGTAAATATGCACTTCTTTCAAAGAGAACATTCCTAGCAATACAATGAGGGCAAAAGCACCATAAGTGAACAGAGAGCCGCTGTAAAACCAAACGAAATGGCCAAAATACTCCCTATATACTATATTGTTCAGAGCGAGGTCGCTTATCCACATAGATACCAGAGGCACAATGAATGCCCATTGTCGCCCGGTGAAATAAGCCGCTCCAAAAAGAGCCATTCCGCCTATGGGCGAAAAGTTATGGGGATGCGGAATAAGACGGCTGAGTGCCGCCAAGAGAATCATTGTGGCAATTACGCCAAAACGCAAATCCAGTTTTTGTGGTATTATCATATTCTACCTCGGAACATTGTTGCAAAACGCCTTATGGAGCTTTGCCCCCAAGCAAGTTTTCTGGCTTCGGCTTTTGCCGTTACAGTAGCGGGACTGCCCTT
>JAITFN010000058.1 GCA_031281345.1 Candidatus Fibrimonadaceae bacterium | reverse complement strand
TTCTGCCTCCGGGTCTATTGTGTAAATATATTCATCATTAAAATAATATTTTTTATCGGTATCTCCTACCCAAAAAACATTCTTTTGGGTAAATGCTTTGCGGTATCCGGCTATTTCTCTTAATGCAAATTGTTTTATATTTTCGTCATCAGGGTTAAGGAAGTACCACTGTATCAAAGGAGAATCAGCCATTCTCAGGGCAAGGGCAATTTCACTGTTTATGGACGCTTCCAGTTTAAGCCGTTCAATTTCAATGAGTTGCATTAATTTTTGCCCAGTGCTATCATACTGGATTTTATCCATCAAAAAGATAAATGCCACGTTTCCAGAAGTCAATATAAACAGAAGCAAAATAGAGGAAAAAACAATAAATTTATGCCGCATGGAAATTTGGCGTTTTCGGGAAACCAGTATTGAAAAAATGTTATTATACTTCATCTATTCATGATTCTCTCCGCTCGTAATATAGTAAATCAACATTGCAAATTTACATCACCATAGCCCTAATACGCGAATCCTCATTATTTCTTATTTCATTGTAATACATAGGATCGCTAAGTTTTTTGTCTATTAAAAAAGATATTTTGCTGTTGAGGTCGCGGGCTACAAGCAAATCGTTTACAACCATTATTATGGTGGTTTTGTAGAGTTCCCTTAGGTTGTTTACAAGGGATAAAAGATTGTTGCGGCTGTTTTTGTCTAATCCAGATGTTGGTTCGTCTAAAAGAAGAATGTTTGCATCCATTGCCCAAGCACGGGCAACTGCTACTCGTTTTCGCATTCCAAGGGAAAGAGAATAGGGATATTCGTTTGCAAAACTCCTCGCAAGCATCAGCAAAAGAGCGCGGTCAACTTTTTGCTCTATTTCTTCTTCGGTTCCTATTTTATTATAGCGAAGCGGAACAGCTATATTGTCTCTTACCGTTAAATCAGAAATCAAGGCGTTGTTTTGAAACACAAAGCCAAGGCCTTTCTGCGCCATTGAGAGAGCTGTCCATTCGTTTGGCTTAATTGGTTCATCAAAAAGCGAAATTTCTCCTGATGTAGCCTTGTCTAATCCAGCAATCACCCGCAAAAGAGTGCTTTTGCCTTCGCCAGATTTTCCCGATATGCAAAGTATATCCCCTTTTTCAAGAGTGAGATTCACATTTTTAAGAATTTCAAGAGGCTTTGGCAAAAATATGGCTTTGGTGAATCCGGTTTTGTCAAATGTTTTGTTTAAAATATTGGAAATAGATTTGTTTGGAGTCTTTGGCAGTTCCGAAGACGATAAAACCGTACGGCTAAATGAGAGTCTTTTTATAGATATGCTTTCCATTTATCTCTTTTTCTTTTTTATGGGTCTTGGTTGCCGGCGATGAACTTCCATCACCAAGTCCCTGATTTCTCTTAAAAGTTCTTCTGCTAGTTCTAATGATTCTGGTGTTGATGCTTCTAAGGCATCCCATAAATACCCGTAAATTATGAATAGGCTTTGAGCTTCTTCATATTGTATATCCAAGCTGGACTGCAAATATGCAACTATGTTTTGCGCTCGGTCTCGTTTTTCTAAGTCTCCGGTTTTAATTGAGTGCATAAGGAGTATGGCTTTCTCTAAAAGCATTTGATGAGATTTGAGCTTGCCCGCCGTGTATGCAGCCCCAAAAGCATACAAACGGACTGCTTCTTTTTGTTCCCAATTTTGCTCAGAATCTTCCATATCCACTAGCCATTTGCTAGTTAGTTACCTAGCAAAGCCAGCATAGAATTCCTTGAAATATCTTGGAAATTGCGCTGCGCTAGAACTGCACTTTGGTTCAAAACTTCGTCTCTTGCCTTGTCCATAGCTGCTTTGGCAAAATCCAAATCCTCTATGCCAGACCAAGCCGAAGTTGTGTTTATATTCATATTTTCGTTGTTGTTGTATGCATATTCCAAGCGGTTGTATTGTGTGCCAAAATTAACCCTTGTGTTTATAACGATTTCGTTGGCTTTACCTACGCCATCCATAGCGGCAGCAGCACCTTCCCTAGTGGATATGCTCATATCCATAATGCCAAGGGCACTTGGGCTAAGGTTAGATGCGGCAACATCTATTTGGTTTGCCCCGCCAGCATTAGGCCCAACCTGGAATTTGCCAGTGCCATCGCTCAAAGGGCTTTGACCAGAGAGTAAATCTTGAGTGTTGAACTGAGTGCCTTTTGTGTGCCTGTCTATTTCTTGCTTTAATTGCTGGAATTCCAAATCAAGGGCACCGCGCTCGTTGTCGCTTAAAGTGTCGTTTGAGGCTTGAACGCTCAGTTCGCGCATACGGTTGAGCATATCGGAAATGCCCTGAGTTGCACCTTCGCCTATGTTCATAGCACTTTGGGCATCGCCTATGTTTATGCGGTCTGCCTTGTAGCCTCTGGACATAGATTCCAGAAGTTTGGCAATGGCAAGCCCAGACGCATTGTCTTGGGCGTGGTTGATCTCCTTGCCGGTGCCCATTTTCTCATGCGTTTTGGAAAGGCCTTTTTGCCTTTCGCTAATTATGTGGACTAAGCTTAGTCCGGTGGCTTTATCAATTTGCATTGCCATAAAAACCTCTCTTTTTAAGCCTTGGTGTCAACTTCCTTGACGCCTTTTACTTCTTCCATTTTCTTTTCATCAGCTGCTTTTTCGCTCCTTCTCTCGGCTTCTTGCTCTTTAGCTGCCCTTTTTTCGGCATATCTTTCCTCTGTATCTACCTTTTCTTTTTTTGTTAGCTCTGAATTTGTACGTACAGGAGCAGTAGCGGCACCTGAACTACCTGAAACTGATTCTATAGCCATAAAAACACTCCTTTGCGGCTTTTTTTTACCACAACTGGGATAATATAGAATTATCCTAATTCGTATATCGGCATAAAAATACCAGAACTTTAGCGATTTTTTTTAAAATTTTGGTTTTTTCTATATTTACCCGCACTAGCCTCTCTAGCTCAGCTGGTAGAGCAGCTGATTCGTAATCAGCAGGTCGGCGGTTCAAGTCCGCTGGGAGGCTTTATATGTCTGACTTTCGTAGATGTCTTTTGAAAATAAGCGGTGAAGCATTAGCTGGAGATGCCGGACACGGCATAGACAACTTAATAATAAACCGGGTGGCTAAGGAAATTGCAGGTTCCGTTAAAATGGGTGCCCAAATTGCCCTTGTGATTGGCGGTGGGAACTTTGCAAGAGGGGTCTCTGCAAGTGCGGGTGGCATGAACCGCGCGGCTGCCGATTCTATAGGGATGCTTGCAACGGTTATGAATGCCATAGCTATGCAAGATGCGCTCGAAAAGCACGGGCTTGACGCTGAGATTATGAGTGCAATAGGGATGGAGCCGCTTTGCCAAATTTTTGACCGCCGAAAAGCTATGCAGATTTTGGGAGCGGGCAAGGTTGTTATTTTTGCCGCAGGCACAGGCAATCCCTTTTTCACCACAGATACCGCTGCGATTTTGAGAGCCATAGAAAGCGGGTGCGATGTTATGATGAAAGCCACCAAGGTGGACGGCATTTATTCCGCAGACCCGTTTAAAGACAAATCTGCCTTTAAGTTTAACGACATCACTTACGAAGAAATTTTGAAAAGGAATTTGGCGGTTATGGATACCACAGCAGTTACTCTTGCCAGAGAGAACAAACTGCCCGTTTGCGTATTTAAATTGGCAGAAGGGAATTTGGCGCAAGTATTAAATCAAAGCGGTGGTGTAGGCACATTTGTGCACGAATAAGGAGCTTGCATGGGAATAGCCATTGTACTTGCAATTTTGCTTTTGATAGTAACGCTCTCTGGCATAGGGGCGTATATCGTTATTCACCACAGCCATAGAGAAAGGGAAACAGAGGGAATTTCAAAAATAGCGGTATCTGGCAAATACGCTGCAGTGCTACGCCCCATAGCAGATTCCCTTGCGAGCGCAAAACCTAGCAAAGCAGAGCTTGAAGTATGGCTGAACTTGCAGGGCATAGATTCAGAGCAAAAAAGCTCCCTTATGGAAAAATGGCAAAATTCATTGAACGAAACAGTAAAAACGATAAGCGAAGGCGATATGAACGGCACAACCACTTACCGGATAGACCTAGGGCCAAAAGATAAAAAAATATGCGATTTTTTGCACAAAGACCATTTTTTCACAAGAGACCAGATTAACAAAAATGCCGAAATTTTGCCACCATACTGCTTGGGTAGTGATAGCAAGGTTGTTCCCAAGCACGCAGAGGAAACAGGGGGCTGGAAGTCTATTGTGCCAAAAGATGGCAATTATGGAGTGCCGAATTGGCAACAGATAGTGTAAATTTCTATATTACTACCGTGGATTTTGAATTTTTCTTAGATAAAGTGTATGGTTTTGGGTCACTATTTTGGATACCCGTGCTGGTACTGCCTGCTTATTTTTTTTGGTGCCGTTTTTATGACTATCCTTGTGATTTGGAAAACCATATTAGAAGCGGAAGGAATTGGCCATATTTGCCAATGTACTGGAAGGGCAAAAAAAAGAGAATGATTCGCACAGCGAGCATTTTCCTCTTTTGGCTGGGGAGCCTATCTTTTGCCTGCGCCCTGTACTATTTAATTCCTTACAAGCATATTGCGTTTCTGTTTGCTGGTTTTTTAATTGCCGTATTTGCGGAATTCAAAATCCGTCTTTATGGAACGGGCGAGATAATTCGCCTGCAGCAAGACAGATATTTTCAAATTTATACCAATTTAGCAAATCAGGCTCTCGCAAAAGGAGACGAAATTTCCGATAGCCAGCTACTCGCAAAAGCACAATGGCAACAGCAAAACGACCTTAGACTAGCGGATAAGCAGGGCAGGCTCTTGCAGTTTTTGCGTGGAGAAGCGAAATTGTAATTAAATTGAGAACAGGAAATTGAAAACTGAGAATAAAAAAGCTTGGGAATACGCAGAAAAAACGCTTGGTAAAGTTTCGCGGACTTTTGCGCTCAACATCAGAGTTTTGGGGAGAGTATTGAAGAGACCCGTTCTTTTGGCGTATCTCTATATGAGAATGGCAGACACAATAGAAGACGACCCTGATTTGCCTGCTGAAGAAAAAGTTTCTTTGCTTAAAAAATTCTCAAAAGCTGTGAGCCTTGGTGGGCAAAGCATAGATGAATTTACAGAGGCACTTCCAAAAAGTTGGGAAAGTAGCCGAAAAGAAGATTGCTTTTTGTGCTGCAATGCGAGGCTCGTGATACCTTTGCTCTCTGAATATGCAGAGCCGATTTCAAATGCGATAAAAAAAGGCGTTGAAGAAATGTGCGAAGGAATGGCAGAATTTGTTTTGCGGCAAAGCAAGCGAACGGGCGATTGGTTTACAATAGAAAGCGAAAGCGATTTAGACAGGTATTGCTATTTTGTAGCGGGGCTTGTTGGCAATATGCTAACCGAATTATTTTGTTTTGCCGGAAAAAAATTTGATGAGGAACGGCAAAAAAAATTGCGTGAGAGAGCTGTTTCTTTTGGGCTTGCCTTGCAGCTTGTGAATATAATAAAAGATGTGCAAGACGATTTCCTAAGAAATGTTTGCTTTGTGCCAATGGAATTTTGCCGCAAGCACGGCATAAATTCTGTGCAGCAATTTTTTTCACCAGAAGCCCCGCAAGAAAAGAAAAATTCAGTTATGAGCGAACTAACAAAAAAAGCAAAAAAACATTTACAAGATGCAAAAGACTATATAAAAACCTTGCCACGCTATGAACACAGAATGCGTTTGTTTTGCCTATGGCCCAGCCTAATGGCGGCAGATAATTTGCGTGTTATAAGCGAAGGCGGAAAAAAAATAACTAGAAAAACAGTTAAAAGAATAATCCGGCGTTCCACATTTTTTGGTTGGAGCAACCGCTGGGTAGAAAATGAATTTAAATTGTTAATGGAGAACGCCTAATGACTAACATTTTAAAAATTCTGTTCATTCTAGCCATTCTGGTTCAGACATTTTCCTGCCACAATTCTCCTACGGTAGAAATGACAGAGAGCGAAATTCAATTGAGAAAGCAAGCTCTGGAACCAGCATATCAAAACCTGCTGAACATTCCGGCAAAAACCGCCGTACCAGATAGTGTTTTGCTGATGCTCACAGATAATTCACGCTATTGGCTAGAAAACATAGAGCGGGCTGCCCTTTACGAAGACAGCGCTTTTGTTGTGCAAAGACCTTTCCACGAAATTATGGTTATTGTGACCTATCGCTTGCTGCTCCGGGAAAACGTACTTGCGGAATATCCAGATTACAAAATGCTTCGCTTTGCTCTTGGTGAAAAGGGAATTCTTCGCAGGGCAAAAGATTTAAAACTCGGTCCTTTTGAGGTGAAAAACGATAGAGGTAGCCGAGGTCTTGCAGAAAGCCCAAAAGTTCCCATTCTTATTTTTAAATGGGACGAAATGCGATGGAAATTCGATTTGCCAGAGAGCATGCAGCTTTTAACCAGAGGGCTTGAAACCATTGGAGTTAAAAAAGACTGGTCAAATGCGAAAACAGCAATTTATTTGATAGAAAAATATTACCACAACATTTTTTTCAACATAAATGAAAGCTTGCTCAGTCCAGTCCCTGCCATTTAATTATATACCCCGTGTGCCCGTTTGGATAGCTACCTCGCAAATGCCCTGCTCCGGCGGAGGCGCGAGAAGTGCTTAAAATAAAACCAAAGCCAAGCACAGGGCCAGGATATGCAAAGGAATTGTAAATGTTGAAATATCCCAAACTTATTTTCTGAAAAAGCCTGAAGTCTGCCTCGTTTTGCGCATTTACTGGCAATTCCATTCCAAATGAATAAAGCGAACTGAAATTTGTTTCGCAAGCAAAAAACCAAGAAATAGCAATTGGAGTTTTTGAGATAATGCTCATTTTCTGAAAAACCGAAATTTTTGCCCAGTCCATATAAAAAAAACTCGCGCCCACAAAAATATTGTGTTCCTGCCAAGAGGCGTTTTCTGGAACCCAAGATATATTTGCGTTTTCTGCTATTTGGAGTGATAAAAAATTAAACGGCTTAAAACCAATACTCCCAGAAAACTCAAGTTCTTTGTAAATGGAATCCAAAGCTGCGCTTCCAAAACCTGCCGCCGCCAAAAAAGAACCATCGCTCCAAGCGATATCCAGTTTGCCGTTATGAAAATTATCAAAAGGCTCGCTGTAACGAAATGCAATCATTTTAGTTTTTTCAATTTCTAAAATATCTCGTGCGTTCCAAATTGCTAGGTTATTCAGCGATGGCAGCATTAACGCATGGCATTCAAGGACGAACAATAAAAGCAGCCGTTTCATTTATTCCCTCCCCTTGCAAGTGTATAAAGCACGGTCCGTTTTGGCAACGCCGCCACTCTGGAATTTCAATCCAAGAATCGTTGATTTGCGTATTAACAATTTTTTTCAAAATATGAGCACCACTCCTGTCTATTAATTTGAGTTCAGATTTAATGTTTGAATTTATGCGAATTCTGAGCATTGCCTTTTTGTTTGAGCGTTCTAAAACTCTTTCGGATATTTGCAGAACCTTTGTTAGATTATTTGTGACTTTTGGCACAAAACCTGGGCTTATTTTTTCTGTGCCCGGGCATTTTATTGGGCGGTTCACAGCCTTGCCCCACATAATGGAATCCAGTTTAATGCCGTTGTAGCAAAGCCGCAAAGTATCGTTTGTATTTTTCAACGTTGCAATGGATACCTGATAAATTGGAATTTCCTCTACTCCCAAAAAATCCTTTAAATCCTCAGAATGTTTTGTTATCAACACAGAACTTTTGCCTTTAATTGAGTCCGTGCTTTTTAGCGGAGTTTTGGCTTTGCAGTCGGAAATTCCATTTAGCGGAAAAGCTTGGGCAGTGCGGTTTGTTATCTCAAACCATTCGGGAATTCCCTCTTCTGGGCAGGGCGCAAATTCTGATATATAAAGCGGAATTTCTCCATAAATAGAAACAATGGAATCCAAATTGAGCAAATTAGATTCCGAGCCTGAGCTACTGCCGCTAGCCGCCACTACCCACTCCCCACTGACCGAATCCCTAACAAGAACTTTTCCCGCTTTAGGAACGGGCAAATATGCAGTGTCTCTGCAAAAACCTGCGCTTAAATTCCAAACGCTCGCTCTGGAATTTGGCAAAGCCGTGCTTGTGAGAGGCTCGCACAGCAAGCCCTTTTTCGCTGGGCAAGCCTCGGGCGCGCTTCTGTGCAATAATAGTTCCGTGAAAAAAGAATCCGGTGGAACGTAAATGGCAAAAGGATTGTGCTCTTCCATTTGCAAATAAATAGTGTCCCAAGGAACCGGCGTGCTTTCCCACTTAACAATAAGATACTCTCCTTCGTTATCTGCCATATCTGTGGGGTCTGGCAAAAATTCATAAAAGTAAGGACATTCCGGCAATAAAAACATTGCCGCCCCCATTATAAATGGGTTCATATCAACCTCTTGAAATAAAATTTATTCTACCGAGTACTGGTCTGGTAGTATATAATAAATAGGATTCACAGCCACGCCGTTCACCCACACTTCGTAGTGAAGATGGTTTCCGGTTGTGCGACCTGTATTCCCAATGTAGCCTATAACATCAAATCTAGATACCATTTGCCCTTCTTTTGCGAAGGGTTTTTCCATATGCCCATAGCGTGTTTCAATGCCATTGCCGTGATCTACGATTACGTGCCTGCCCAAGGTTTCGCTGTCTGCAACTCTTTCAACGCGACCATTTGCGGTGGCACGAATGATAGTCCACCTAGGTGCAGATAAATCTATTCCGAGGTGCATTTTTTCTGTTTCACCTGTTACTGGATGAGTACGGAAGCCAAAGGGAGAACTTAAAAAACCCTCAGTTGGCATAACAGAAGGCGTATGTTGCAAATTTCCGTGCAGTCGCTCCATATAAAGTTGCAAATTCAAATATGAATTGCGCGACCTTTCCATTTTAGACTCTATGCTTTGGAACCTCTCAGATACATTTGATTTCAGTTTTTTTATGGGTGCGGCAGACCAAGCGAGCAAGCTATCTGGCAATGGAGAACCTCCGATGCCCATTTCTCTTAGATTGGTATCTGGCACTGCAAGCCCGAACTTTATATACAGCAAGTCTTCGTTGCTATAAGTTTGGGATATTTTGCTGTCTAAAGAGTCCATTTCATCGTTTAGACTTTGGAATCTTGAATACAAACGATTTTTTTGCTCTTGGGCAACTTCCATAAAATGCTTGTACGTAAAGTAGCCTAGCAGGTTAATAACGAGAATTAGCAGAGCTAACTGCGCTATACGCTTGAATACGCTTAAAACAAACAGTAAAAAACCGGGAAAACTCATTTGCACCGAAATTGGCGAGTCTTCTAAACTTATATGGGCACTGACAAATCTCATAACGATAGGGTGTACAATATAGTAAATTCAAATTATAGTAAATTCAAATTTATCAGCCACTTAGTTCCCCCCTTGAATAGAGATTTTTTAACAAAAATCACCATTCGTCCCCCCATTTTTTTCGCTCGGAGAGCTAATGGGGGGAGCTACATTACAACAATATTTACCAGTTTGGCAGGCACCACTATAACCTTTAGAATTTTCTTTCCGGCAATATTTGCCTTTATAGCCTCGTTTTGCAGGGCAAAATCCTCTAAATCCTCTTTTTTGAGCGTTTTTGAGAGGTTTGCCTTGGCTCGCACTTTGCCATTTACCTGAAAAACCACCTCAACAGAAGCCTCGGCAGCAAGCTCTGCACTGCCTACAGGCCAAGCTACCCCTGTTAAACTTCCTTTATGCCCCAAAATTTGCCATAATTCTTCGCATAGGTGAGGGGCAAATGGATGCAAAAGCTTCACAAAAATTTCGCAAGGCTCGCGGTAGCGCACCTGTTGCTTAATCAGCTCGTTGTTGAATACCATAAGCTGGCTAATGGCTGTGTTAAAGCGCATATTCTCAATATCATCGCTAACTTTCAAAATGCTTTGATGCATAAGACGCGTTAATTCCGTGGGCGGTGCGTTATCCGTATATTCGGGAGAACCTTCGTCACCAGCAATGGAACGCATTGCACGGCTTAAAAAGCGATACATTCCCTCTATGCCTTGCGGCTGCCAAGGTTTAACGGCATCAAGTGGGCCCATGAACATCTCGTAAAGCCTTAAAGAATCGGCTCCGTATTGATTTACAACATCGTCTGGATTAACAACGTTTTTAAGGCTTTTGCTCATCTTTGCAATAATTTGTTTTAGCTCTTCGCTTGTGCCCTTGCGGTAAAACTTGCCGTCTTTCTCATCTACTTCATCGCTTGGAACCTTTGCACCAGAGGCTGTTTCGTAGGCAAAGGCTAAAATCATTCCTTGGTTGAAAAGTTTTTGAAAGGGTTCGTCTGTGGAAACATAGCCCAAATCAAAAAGCACCTTGTGCCAAAAGCGGCTATAGAGCAAATGCAAAACGGCGTGTTCGGCTCCGCCCACATACAAATCAACAGGCATCCAAAATTTTTCCAAATCTTTTGCGACAAAAGCATTATCGTTTTTAGGATCTATATAACGCAGATAGTACCAGCAGCTACCTGCCCATTGCGGCATTGTGTTCAATTCCCTTTTTCCCTTGCGACCGTTCTTGTCTGTTACGTTAAACCAATCGGTGGCTCCCGCTAAAGGCGAAACTCCGCCGTCTCCTGGTTTGTAGTCGGAGAGTTCTGGCAGCATAACGGGATATTCGGCTTCGTCAACCAAAGATATTTCGCCGTCTTCCCAATGAATTATGGGGAAAGGTTCTCCCCAATAGCGTTGGCGGCTAAAAAGCCAGTCTCTTATCTTATAATTGGTAGTTGCTTTGCCAATTTGTTTTTTTTCCAACCACTCAGTAATTTTCGCAATGCCTTCTTTTTTTGAAAGTCCGTTCAAATTCAATTCATCGTTTGAGGAACGAATATATTTTCCATCGCTTGTCCAACAAGCTTCGCCAGCCAAAACTTTTTCTTTGAGTTCTGGCGGGCAAAAGTTATCAGGTTCCATTATGCAAATAACAGGAATGTCAAATTTCTGTGCAAATTCAAAATCGCGTGTATCGTGTGCGGGAACTGCCATAATCGCACCTGTGCCATATCCTGTTAAAACATAGTCTGCAACCCATATAGGAATTTTTTTTCCATTCACGGGGTTAGTTGCATAAGAGCCTGTGAATACTCCGGTTTTTTCTTTTGCTAGTTCCGTGCGGTCAAGCTCACTTTTGAGTGCGGCAGCTTTTATATATGCTTCAACTTTTTCTTTTTGCTCCGGTGTTGTTAGGCTTTCTGTTTGCGGATGTTCGGGTGCTATCACCATATAGGTTGCGCCAAAAAGCGTGTCGGGGCGGGTGGTATAAACACGCAACTTTCCAGCGGGTATTGCAAAATCCACTTCTGCACCTTTGCTCTTCCCAATCCAATTCCGCTGCATATCTTTTATGCCGGCAGGCCAGTCCAAATTTTCCAACCCACTCAAAAGACGTTCTGCATAAAGAGGAATGCGGAGCAACCATTGTTTTAAATTGCGATGCTCAACTTCAAAAGTTCCGCATTTTTCGTGAGAGCCATCTGCCAAAACCTCTTCGTTTGCGCACACTGTTTTGCATTTACGGCACCACCACACCTGTGCATTCGCATAATACGCAAGCCTTTTTTCTTCTATGTTTTCTTCCCTCGGTAACTCGCTAATTGGGCGACCTTTATTTTGTTCTGCATCAAACCAAGTGTTGTAGAGTTTTGAAAAAATCCACTGTGTCCACTTGTAGTATTTTGGATCGGTGGTATTTATCTCTTTTTCCCAATCGTAAGAAAGCCCAAGTCCTTTTATTTGCTTGCGAAAAGTATCGCAATTTTTTTGCGTGGTTGTTGCGGGGTGCGTACCCGTTTGTATTGCGTATTGCTCGGCAGGAAGCCCAAAAGCATCCCAACCCATTGGGTGTAAAACCTGAAACCCCTTTGCTCTTTTATAGCGGCAAATTATATCCGTTGCGGTGTAGCCTTCTGGATGCCCAACGTGCAAACCTGCTCCGCTTGGGTAAGGGAACATATCAAGGCAATAAAATTTCTTTGCCTTTTCTTTAGGAGCGGGCGTTTGGAAAGTGTTATTCTCTTCCCAATATTTTTGCCATTTTGGTTCTATCTCTTGCGGTGCGTATTTGGGCATTGGGGTAATTTAGAAAATCAATCATCCAATGACCATTCAATTCCATAAGCAAACCTAATGCCAGGCGGTGTGTAGCCTACTTCTGGTTCCATAATGCTATGGTTCATATTCTCAATCTTTGTATATATGTTAAAGTTCTGTATTTGCATAGAGCTTTTGAAGTTAAGCCAGAGATATTTGTTTAAATTAATCGGAGTGGCAGTCATATCGTTTTCCAAACCGTAATCCCATCTGTCGCCAAACCAGTCTGCATCAAACTGAACGCTCACCTTTAAACGCTCTTGCACAAAGCGATTGCTCCAATAAACTGCGCCCTTGTAGTAGCGAGCAGGAACATTTAACACAGGTGCTCTCAGAATTTTTTTCCCGCGCTCCGCATAAAAACGCCAGTTTCCAAGTTCAAAGCCAAGCCGCCAAAAAAGTTCGTGATTCCATAAAATTTGGTAGGAATTCATCCATTTAAAAGCTGTGTCTGCAGGCAGTGGTTTTAAATAGCTCTCATTTTGAAGTGCCCAGTATGGCATAATGGCATTCAGAGCTTTTTCGTGTTTGTAGCCTGCCATATAAAAGAAATGTTCGCTAAGCCTATATTCCAAATTCATCTCAAATCTCTCTCTTTTTTCAGCTTTTAATTTCTCGTTAGGGAAGGTAATTCTGCCTATTCGTTTAATATGCGTTTCGGTAAAATCTGGAAAACGGGTGTCTTGTTGCCAATAGGTGTTTAGCGACAAATGATATGGCAAAAACAGGGTTAAACCGAGAAAAAGCGCAGGTGCAAAATCCTCAGTGTCCACTGAGTCAAAAGCAAAGGCATTTCTTTGCAAGCCAGACTCTCCCTTAAAAGCAAATCTCCATAATGTGTCTTTTATGCCATACACAATCAGTTGCCTGTCTTGGTATAGAGATTCTTCTCCCCACATATATTCATACTTAACTTTTACGCTAGGGTTCAAAATGCCACTGTGCGAAATTTCTCCTTCGCCGCTTTGCCCGTGGTAGCTTTCTACTGTATCTGGCTTTGAAAAATTAAATTCCTGCGAGACAAAGCGATGTGCTATGTTAAAATTATATCTTGGCAAAAAATTGTAGTTCCAAATAAGCCCGTAAAAACCGCTGCTACCTTTTATATTGTAAGGGTTCTTCGGAAAATTTATGAATACATCTGCATCTTTTGTGAAAAAATGCTGAGTAGCATCGTCATTGTCAAAAAATAGGTAATTCATTTGCGTAGTTATGCTTGAATGCGGAAAAACCCAAGTAATTGCTGGAGTTAGATGAATGGAATTGTAATAAAGATTTCTGCCAGCAAAGGGAACTCTACTGGAATCTCTTTTCATTGTTCCCACATAAAGTTGGTGAACAACATCACTGTAAACAAAGTTATCGCTTTCTGAAACCGAATGCGTGGCAATCCCAATCGAAAAAGCAATTGAGTCTAAAAGCAGCCTGTTGAATTCCAGCCTGAATGCGTTGCCTTCCAATCCATAGCGTTCCCATAAAATTGCGGTTACGGGCGTGTCTATTGGATTGTAATTTTCTTTGAAAATCAAATTCCCATTGCTTGCGTTTAAAGAAAGTCCATAAGGTTCATAAATAGGCACAGGCGAATAAATCCCCGCAAACCCAAGCGGTAATCTTCTTGCTGGCTCGGAAAACCCAACTAAGCTAGCTCCGGCATCTGGCAGTCCCAAAATGGAAATCCCGTTAATCCAATAAGCCCTGCCACCTTCCATATCGTATTCTCTTGAAAGCACTCCTTGCTCGGAGCGTGCATAGCGAGAAATGGAGGTTTCTGCGCCGTAAAGAGAAACGGCAAGCACAAAAGTTAAAAGCAGGATTTTCGCCACATAGTGAATTTAGTAAAACGCTTTTCCCGATTGTAGATTTATTTCTATTTTATCTCTATGTCGCAAGCTGTTAAAAAAAAGGTGTATATAGAAACTACTATACCTAGCGTTATCACAGCTAGACCTAGCAGGGATATTGGAAATTTGTATCACCAAGAAGTAAGCAGAGAATTTTGGGAAAATGAAAGACATAAATATGACCTTTTCATAAGCAAATATGTGCTTGAAGAGTGTAGCAAAGGTGATACTGATGCGGCAAAAAAAAGAATAGAACTTCTAAAAGACGTTACTCTTTTGGATATAGATAAAGAAACTGAGAAATTAGCTGAAGAATATTTTAAATGTTTGAACATTCCTGAAAAAGCTAAAACTGATTGTTTTCACTTGGCAATATGCGTTGTTAAAAAAATTGATTTCTTGATAAGTTGGAATATGACACATTTAGGATATCCCACGTATTCAAAGATAGTTCTATATAACGGTTCTCACGGATTGTGGTTGCCTGAATTGCTAACGCCAGATATATTTATGAAAATTCAAAAAGAGGAGGCTGAAAATGGAAGAGTATAAAGAGCTGGATGATCCCATAGACGAGGTTTATCGTGTTCGTCTTGCCTTATTGGAAGAACACGGCGGAATAGAAGGATATCACGCATATTTACGTGAAACTGGTCCTAAGTGGGAAGCAATGGGATTTAGTTTTGCAAAAGATAAGGAAGGTTCTTAAATATTGTATGAACCCCGATTAAAGGATTTTCAGGATTGCTGGATTTTACCCTTGCCAAATCTCCGCACCACTAGGCTAGGTGCAAATTCTTTTTCGGCTACGTCTTAGCCAATCTTCCATAACCGCCATCTCACTTCGTTTTTTAGAATATTATTTGAGCTTGATTCACATACTTCGTCTTCTCCAGAACGTATACATCTCATATACCCTTTAGTCCAACCTTTTTTGACATCCATTGTAACTCCACTGCAAGTTATTTTTCCAGCTTTTGAATAATAGGAATACCCTATTGTTTCACGAATCTGTTCATTCCAATAACCAATATTTAATTCAAATTTTTGATCGCCATTAGTTAGTACAAAATATCCCGAAAGGAATTTAAAATCTTTGGGATATGTACACTCTGAAAATTCTTGGAAATCTGAGGGACTCAGTAAATAATCATCAGAGATTGTTGTAGGCAGTTCCAAATTGACAATTCCACTCTTTACGCTCCCTACATTTTCTAAAATTCCGCCGTAAGAATATGGTACTACCATACTAATAACTCCATTGCCAGTATATGGAGTGCCGTCATTTCCATTGTAAACTTGCGAGTTTACATCAAAAGAATCACCACCGCTTTCGTTATCGCTTCCGCCAGAGCAGGAAAAGGTGAAAGCCAAAGCAAGTACAATGCCTGCCACGAACAGAACAGATTTAATCTTGTTCATAAGAACCTCCATTGTTGTTTTTTGTGAAAAAGGAATTTTTTGTTAGTCCCCTGCCTACTGAGCCGAGACCCTAGGTGTTTAATGGGGGGGGGGGGGGGTAAAAGACAGCGGATTTATTCGGCTGCTTTGGCTATTGGTAAAAACATTTTTAGGGCTTGCTCCGCAAGCCCTAGCGTTAAATGTTGTTTTGCCAATATGAGTCATATTTGGGTTAATATAGAAAATTCAAATCAAATTAGTGTCGGTTTTGCAAAGAACTCCAAAAAGGGTCTTCCTGTAAACCATAATTTAAGTATGTTTTTAGCTCTTCAAACGACATATCTTTTGTTTCAGCATATATTTTTGCCTGAATATCGTTTTTCATTTTAACACAGTCAAACTCTTTAATTCTCTTCATATTCTACCAAATCTTTAGGGTTTCTAATTTCAAGTGTTTGAAACCCATTTTTTAAGTTTACACTATTATATCCTCTAATTCTATTTATATTTACAATATGCTTAAAATTCCAACTGGCCAATATATCAACTTTATTTATAGTTGCCATTGCTATGTGTTGACAATCTTCTAAGCTGGTTTTCCCTATAACTTTCTCAGCTATATAATCATTTGCCAAGTCTTTAGCTTCTTCTGTTAAGTTAACCAATTCAAAACATTCCTGTTCATAATTTTCAAGTAGGGAACGTACATTATCAGGTGCATTTATCAATTCTTTTCTTAATAAGTCAGATACAACGAAAATGATTTCTTTCTGTTTTAATTTTTCAAATAAAGCCTTTGTTGGCTTTTCAAATTCTTCGTCAAAGAAGCCTCCTACGATAGATGTGTCAATGTAAATTCTCTGCTTCACAAGGATAATATACAAAAGACTGTCTGATTACAGTAACGTTTACTATATTCACCACTTAGCCCATGCAAATAGACAACTCTTACAAATATGGCTTTGTGACCAATGTGGAAACCGAATCTTTTGAAAAAGGGCTTTCGGAAGATATTATCCGCAGAGCGAGCCGCATTCGCAAGGAGCCGGAGTTTTTGCTTAAATTTCGCCTGAAAAGCTACGAAAAATTTTTGAGCATGAAGGCTCCAAACTGGGGCGAACTGAAATATGCCCCCATTGATTTGCAAAACATAGTTTATTACAGCGCACCTAAAAATAAAAAAGAACACGCAAATATAGAAGATGTTGATCCAGAGCTTTTGGAAACTTTTGAAAAACTAGGCATTCCTCTAGACGAACAAAAAAGGCTTGCGGGCGTTGCTGTGGATGCCGTTTTTGACAGCGTTTCCATTTACACCAGCCACAAAAAAAAACTCTTGGAACAAGGCGTTATTTTTTGCAGCTTTGGCGAGGCGGTTCAGGAATATCCCGAACTCATTGAGGAATACTTAGGCTCCGTTGTTCCTCCAGGCGATAACTATTATTCCGCACTCAACAGCGCAGTTTTCAGCGATGGCAGTTTTGTTTACATTCCCGCCGGAATAAAATGCCCAATGGAATTATCCACATATTTCAGAATAAACAATAAAGAAGCAGGTCAATTTGAACGCACGCTTATCATAGCGGATGCAAATTCACAAGTGAGCTATTTGGAAGGTTGCACAGCTCCCGAATTTTCCAGCAACCAAATGCACAGCGCAGTTGTTGAGCTTGTAGCTTTGGAAAACGCAAACATAAAATACAGCACCGTGCAAAACTGGTATGCAGGCGACAAGCAAACCGGAGAAGGCGGCATATATAATTTTGTAACCAAAAGAGCGCTTTGCAAAGGAAAAAACAGCCACGTAAGCTGGACACAGGTGGAAGCCGGCAGCGCAATTACTTGGAAATACCCAAGCTGCATTTTGCAAGGCGATGGCTCGGCTGGCGAATTTTATTCGGTTGCTTTGACAAATGGAAAAATGCAGGCAGACACAGGCACCAAAATGATTCACATTGGCAAAAACACAAAAAGCACCATAATAAGCAAAGGAATATCCGCAGACCAAAGCTCAAACGCATATAGAGGTCTAGTAGAAATAAGGGCAAACGCAGAAAACGCCGCAAACTACACCCAATGCGACAGTATGCTTGTTGGTGATGAGTGTGCCGCACATACTTTTCCAACAGTCGTTGTGCAAAACAAAACCGCAAAAGCCGAACACGAAGCAAGCACCAGCCGCATAAGCGAAGATATGCTGTTCTTTTTGGAGCAAAGGGGGATTTCAAGAGAAGACGCTATTGGGTTAATAGTTGGCGGTTTTAGCAGAGATGTATTTAAAGAGTTGCCAGGGGAATTTGCGAGCGAAGCAAGGTCATTGCTTACGCTCAAGTTAGAAAAAAGTGTGGGATGAATTATTTCGCAATAACTCTAGCCATTTCCAACACCTTGTTTGAATAGCCCCATTCGTTGTCGTACCAAGAAAGGAGTTTCACAAAGTTGCCGTCAAGGGCGAGGCTCTTTTCTGCATCGTAAATGGAAGTGTGGGGATCGCCACGGAAATCTGTGGAAACAACTTGATCTTCGGTGTAGCCAAGAATGCCTTTGAGTTCGCCTTCGGAAGCCTCTTTGAGAGCAGCGTTGATTTTTTCCATAGCTTCTTTTTTGTCTTTGAACTTTGTGTTCAGCTCTGCGGTTAAATCAACGATGGAAACATCGCTGCTTGGAACGCGAATGGAAATGCCAGTTAGTTTGCCGTTGACTTCGGGAAGAACCAAGCCTACAGCCTTAGCTGCGCCAGTGGTGGAAGGAATTATGTTTTCCAGAATACCACGACCGCCGCGCCAATCTTTAGAAGAAGGACCGTCAACGGTTTTTTGGGTTGCTGTTGTGGCGTGAACGGTGGTCATTAAACCGCGAACAATGCCGAATTTTTCGTGAACCACTTTTGAGAGTGGTGCAAGGCAGTTTGTTGTGCAGCTTGCATTGGAAATAACATCTTCGCCATTATAGGTTTTGTGATTAACGCCATAAACAAAAGTTTTGGTATCGTCTTTTGCAGGAGCAGACATAATCACTTTTTTTGCGCCAGCTTGAAGATGCTTGCGAGCAGATGCGTCTGTGTTTTCCAAGAAGAATCCAGTTGATTCTACCACTACAGTTGCACCAACGTCGCCCCATTTCAAGTTTGCAGGGTCCTTTTCTGCGGTGAGGCGAATTTTTTTGCCATTCACCACTAGATTTGAGCCATCTACACCAACCTCGCCTTGGAAGCGACCGTGAACGGAATCAAATTTGAGCATATAAGCTAGATACTTAGGCTCTAGCAAATCGTTGATTCCCACGATTTCAATGTCGTTGGAGAAATTTTGAACGGCAGCGCGGAAAACCATACGACCAATGCGGCCGAATCCGTTGATACCTACTTTAATGGACATAAGAACCTCTTTGTTTAATTGTTCGGGGGTAATATAGTAAATAAAAGACGCAATTACTATATTTCCAGCACCGTGCAGCAATTCACAGACCTAACAGAACGCAGGCAGAAGCTTTTTGAGCGAGTTGCCTCCCTGCGCACAAGGCATTTTTGCCTCGTTTTGGAAGATTTTTTTGACCCCCACAATATATCTGCCGTTATCCGCACCTCAGAGGTCTATGGCTTGCAAGATGTGCATATAATAGAGGAAGATAATCCATACAGGATAAATAAGGCTATTTTGAAGGGTTCTATAAAATGGTTGGATGTTTTTCGGTATAAAAAAAGGGAAGTTTGCATAGAAGGCTTAAAGAGCAAGGGCTACACGATAGCGGTAGCAAACACACACGCCAAAAAAACAATTTTGGATTTGGATTTATCCAAACCAACTGCCTTTTATATGGGTGCGGAGTTCCGCGGCAATCACCCCGATACCGTTAAATACGCAGACTGCAATTTTGTTCTGCCTCAATATGGCTTCACAGAAAGTATGAACGTTTCGGTTGCTTCGGGTATTCTTTTGACTTATTTGGATGTTTATATGAGGTTAAGGGGCAGAAAAAAATTTTCCTTGCCACTAGAAGAACAGGAAGCCTTGATTATGGAATGGCGGGAGAGGCATTTATTTGGAGACACAAGCCAGAAGTAGAGGCGTTAGCAAACACCTACAACCACACACAAACGCACGAGGTTCGCATATATCCAATCCTTGTTCACTAAACGAAGCCGAAGAGAACTCAGTCTTTCACGCAACGAACACTTAGCAAGCGGTACTTATAGGTGCCGTGCCAACTTACGAACTGACTAAAATCTGACACTTCCCAGTTTTTTACAAAAATTATTTTTTCTAACTTGCAGGAAATGTTTTATCCCGTGTTTTGATGATTTTTACCAGGCACTTCGCAAAGTTCCAAGGTTCAAGGGTAAAAAAATATATGGGGCGGTTTCAACTGCGGTGGCGAGAGAGAAGCCTATTAACTATGCTTTGGAGAAAGGTTTTTATGTTTTGCAGCAGCCTGATGTTATGGCGGTTAGGATTATAGATTTCCCAAAAGGGTGTTCCGCAAAGGCGTGGTGATTACGCCCTATGGCTGTTGGGCAGGTCACTTTTATACCCTAGCTGTTTTAGTTCTTTCAGCATTTGAAACCAAAAATTCTTTGGAGATTCTACATTTTTCTTTTTACGTTTAGATGTAGGTTCTTGCACTGATAGTTTTCTTTTCATAATAGTTAATATAGAAAAAACACAACCACCCCCAAACGCACGAGGTTCGCATTTACGGAAAACCGACAACCACATACAGGGCTTTTTCTTGTTTTGCTTTTCCAAATCCGAAAATGTGAGTATTTTTTCCATATATACAAATATAATTTATTTCTCCATAAAACGGTAGCAATTAATCAGCATTTACTATAATTTCTTTGCGTGCGGTTTGAGAAAGCTGAGTATATTTTGTTTTTGGCGAATCATTTTTTAAAAAGTAACACTTTTTCTTACTCTAAGTGTTTAAAAAGCATGAAATCATATTTTTGCATTTTTGTTTTATTCCTTATATGCACCGATATTTTTGCGGAAGATACGGCAAAGGATTGGACATTAACGCCTCTATTAAACTATG
>JAITFN010000044.1 GCA_031281345.1 Candidatus Fibrimonadaceae bacterium | reverse complement strand
CCTTACAGTAGCCAAACGGCTGGCATATTCCTTAAAGCTACTAACGGCTGGGATAATGTTGATAATAAAGGAACATCAGGCAACGGCACGGATAACTTCGGCTTTTCCGCTCTGCCTGGCGGTGATGCCGTTATGCAGAGTAATAAATTAAAATTCAGTTCTATCGGCTATGACGGCAACTGGTGGAGTAGCACAAACAATAACGACAACGCTTACTGGACTAGTATAAGTACTAGGATAATGGGAAGCAAAAGATTTGATTTTACCCAATTTCAAGAGGGTAATAAGAAAAGTTTTTATATGAGTGTCCGTTGTATCAAAGATTAAGTTCCTATAGGCTTCCGCTCATTGAGCGAAGCCGAAATGAGCGAAATTCAAAAAAAATGCACAATTTTGCAAACACTTGTTTGCAAAATTCACTTTTTAGGATTTTTTTCCCGTTTTTTTACGTCTAAGTAATAGAACAAAAAAATGGAGGTTCTATGAAAAAAGAAAAGGCTAGACCTTGCAGTGGTGGCAGTGGCAACAGTTTTGTATCTTTGAAGGAGGTAGCTCTATGGAAAGCGTTTTGAACCTCATAGTCAATGCAGAAAATGTACGGATGCTGGTGTTGCTAGTATTCGGTTTTAGCGGTTATGTGCTTATGAGAAGCCAAATGAAAGAAATGGGGCATTCTATAAAGGAGCTAAGGGTAACTTTGAACGGCCGGATAGATGAGCTAAGGGGAACTTTGAATGGCCGAATAGACGAGTTGAAGCACAACGATATAGCTCATTTGAACAGCGCTATTGAAGCCTTGACCTACGCCTTGGAAAAAAACGGGTCTCTAAAACACGAAGATAAGGAGTACGTAGATAGCAGACTTACTCATTAAAGCAGTAGCCATTTGAATTTTCTATATTTACCCAAAATAAGAGGTTTTGAATGGCAGCAGCTCCGAAATGGCTAAAATGGACAACGATTAAACCTGTAAATATGCAGGTATTGAATGATTTTATGTGCTCAGACCCATTTTCAATATTGGGACTCCACCCCATGCACAAAGGCAGCGGTATGAGCATTAGAGTTTTTTTGCTGGGAGCAAAAGCAATTTCTGGAGAATCATTAGACAAATCCCGCAAATTTAGTTTTGAAAAACTCGGAAATTCAGGTTTTTTTGAAGCACAAATAGAAGAAAAGTTTGAGCATTTTCTGTATAGGTTGCATATTGAATTGGAAAATGGCACAAAATATTCCGTAATTGACCCTTATGCATTTCCACCTGTGCTAACAGATTTTGATTTGCACTTGATGCAAAGCGGCGTTCACTACGAACTTTACCGCAAATTGGGTGCAAACCTTGCAGAGGTAGAGGGAATCAAAGGTGTTTTGTTCTCCGTTTGGGCTCCCAATGCTAGGTCTGCCGCGGTTATAGGCAATTTCAATTCGTGGGACGGGCATAGGCATCAAATGCGAGTACGCGGAAATAGCGGAATTTGGGAAATATTTATCCCAGAAATTGGTGAAGGCGAACTTTATCGCTTTGAGTTGCATTCCCAAGATGGCAGAATGTTCCAAAAAGCAGACCCGCTTGCAAAATTCAGCGAGCTTCGCCCAAATACGGCATCTGTGGTCACTCATTTGGACGGCTACCATTGGGGAGACGACCTTTACATGCAGACTCACAATGTGACACAAGTATTTGGCCGCCCAATGAACATTTACGAGGTGCACCCCGGCTCTTGGAAACGCGACCCAGAAAATCCAGATCGGTTTTTAAATTGGGAAGAGCTTGCAGAACTAATTATCCCTTATGTTTTGGAAATGGGATACACGCATATTGAGTTTATGCCTGTTATGGAACATCCCTTGGATCAATCTTGGGGTTATCAGGTTACTGGATATTTTGCCCCAACCAGCAGATATGGCTCTCCAGACCAATTTCGCCATTTTGTCGATAAATGCCACCAAAGCAATATAGGCGTTATTTTAGATTGGGTTCCAGCGCATTTTCCAAAAGATGGTTTTAGCCTTGGTCGTTTTGACGGCAGTGCTTGCTATGAACACGCAGATTCACGTCAGGGCGAACATCCGCATTGGGGAACCTACATATTCAACTATGGACGCACAGAAGTTGCAAACTTTTTAATTTCAAATGCAATGTATTGGCTACGCGAATTTCACGCAGATGGCTTGCGTGTGGATGCCGTTGCAAGTATGCTTTATTTGGACTATGGCAGAAATCACGGCGAGTGGATTCCCAACAAAGATGGTGGTAATGTAAATTACGATACAATTGAATTTTTAAAGCACTTGAACAGCATAATGGGCAAACACGCTCCTCACGCGATTTTCATTGCCGAAGAATCCACGAGTTTCCCAAGCATCACTCGCCCACCGGAATATGGCGGCCTCGGTTTCCACTACAAGTGGAATATGGGTTGGATGAATGATTTTTTAACTTATGTGAGCAAAGAGCCAATTCACAGAAAGTATCACCACCACAATTTAACATTCAGCATGATTTACGCTTATTCCGAAAACTTTATTTTAGTGCTCTCGCACGATGAGGTTGTCCACGGAAAAGGCAGCATGTTAAGTAAAATGCCCGGAGACTGCTGGCAGCAGTTTGCAAATTTGCGACTCGCTTATGCGTTTATGTATGCGCATCCAGGCAAAAAACTTTTATTTATGGGTAGCGAATTTGGTCAAGGCAAGGAATGGGAAGAACAACATTCTTTGGATTGGCATTTGCTCGGTTTTGAGGTACACAACGGCTTGCACAATATGATGAAAACACTCGGCAAGCTGTATAAATCAGAACCAGCATTTTGGGAAATAGACCATCACTGGGATGGTTTTGAATGGATTTCTTGCGATGATGTGGACAATTCTGTGCTAAGTTTTTTCCGGCGTTCCAGAAACGGAGAACTTATCATTTGCGTATTTAACTTTACGCCAGTGCCCCGCATTCCATATCGGTTGGGAGCTCCAGCACCAGGAAAATGGATTGAAATTTTCAATTCAGATTCACAGCTTTGGGGCGGCAGCAATATGGGCAACGCAGGAGAACGCTGGACAGAAGACTCGCCGTCTCACGGCAGGGATTTCAGTCTGGAATTAACGGTTCCACCTTTGGGGGCTATTTACTTGAAAAAAGGATAGCCACCAATATTTTATTTTGAGTGTGTGAGGGTAGGGTATTTTTACTCGGAGAGAATTGTTTTTATTTGGCAGTGCCGAGCATGGAGGGGTGAGTTCTGAGGGGGGCTCAAAAGCTTGGCACTGCCACTCTTTTTCTAAATTAAACGTTATGATAGACATAGAAGGTGGCGGTGTTTGTTTTCCAAAAGGTTTTTCTGCATCTGGAATAAAAGCCGGAATAAAAGCCAGTGGAAATTTGGATTTAGCCCTACTTTACAGCAAAGAACAAGCTCGGTGTTTTGCCACATTCACAAAAAACCAAGTGCAAGCTGCCCCAGTTTTGTACGATAAAGAAGTTTTAGCCAACCATAATACAGTAAATGCCGTAATAATAAACAGTGGAAATGCAAATGCTTGCACCGGAAAGCAAGGTTATGTTGATGCAGCATATATGGCAGAACTTGTGGAAAAAGAATTGAGACTTGGCAAATATTCCGCTTTGGTCAGTTCCACCGGAGTTATTGGGCACACGCTTCCAATGAAAAAAATAACTGCATCAATCCACGAACTTGTAAAAAATTTAAGCGACAAAAATTCTGAAATTTTTGCAAAAGCGATATGCACCACCGATACCATAATAAAAACCGGTTCCGTTTCTTTGCAAACGGCAAAAGGCGAAATACGTTTTGGTGGCTCGTGCAAAGGCTCTGGAATGATTCACCCAAATATGGCAACAATGCTCGCATACATAACAACAGATTTGAAACTCCCAGAAGATTTTTTAACCGAATTTAGAGTTATGGTGAATGAATCGTTTAACGCTATAACAGTTGACGGTGATATGAGCACAAACGATACTTGCATTTTGCTTGCAAACGGGCAAAGCGGAGTTTTTTTGAGCGATTTAAGCATAACAGAGCAATCCAATGCCCGCAATGCTCTTTTTGAATTGATGAAACATTTGGCTTTGCAAATTGTAAACGATGGCGAGGGAGCAACCAAAAGGGTGGAAATTGAGGTGTGCGGAGCGCGCAACAAAGCCGAAGCTATGCAGGTTGCAAAATCCATAGCCACAAGCAATTTGGTGAAATGCGCCTTGTTTGGAGAAGACCCAAACTGGGGACGCATAGTTAGCAGCGCAGGTGCAAGCGGTATAGCATTCCCTGCCGAAAAATTATCTCTGTATTTTGAAGGTGTGCAAGTAGTTAAAGACGGCGTACCAGTAAGAGCTGCCCAAGATAAACTGGTACAAATTGCAAAACAAAAAGAATACAAAGTTTCCTTGGATTTGCACATCGGGGACTCCAATGCCTCCGTATATACCTGTGATTTGAGTTATGATTATGTTAAAATCAATGCGGAATATACTACTTAGTTTGGTTTTTTGGTTAGTGGCTAGTGGGGAGTGGCTAGTGGTTGGTGCGGCTTTGCCTGTACAAAAATTAAAGGTTTTGGATTCAATTCCCCATTCGCAAACTCGTTTTACACAGGGGCTTTTTTTTGACGGCGAAGACTTGTGGGAGTCAACGGGTTTGGAGGGCAAATCTAAAATTTACAGAATGAATAAAAAAGGCGAAACCTTTGATTCCATCGCTATGCCCACCGCAAAAAAAGGTGATCATTTTGGAGAAGGCATCGCAAAAATAGGCAACAAAATGCTTTGGCTCACTTGGCATTCCAATTTAGGCTTTATCTTATCTGCAAGCCCTTTACAGATTTTAGGCACTTTCAAAATTGATAGCGAGGGTTGGGGTTTAACCGTTTGGAGAGGCAACTGGCTTATGAGCAACGGCAGTTCTTCGCTTCTTGAACTTTCGTCAAAAGATATGAGCGTAACTAACAAAATAAAGACTCCTATTGCTTTATTGAACGAATTAGAAGCTGTTGGTGATACCCTTTACGCCAATGTGTGGCAAAGCGATTCCATTGCTGTTATTTTATTGCCAAGCGGGAGCGTTATAAAATGGCTGGATTTTTCGGAGCAGGCAAAGAACATAAGGAAAAAGCACCCCCAAGCGGAAGTGCTGAATGGAATAGCTTTTGACGGCAAGAACTTGTGGATTACGGGCAAAAACTGGCCTTGGATTTATAGGGTGGCTACCTCACAAACGCAATAAGCTCCGGCTTCTCACAAACTTGCTTAAAGTCTATTGTATCCAGCGGTTTGCTTTCGCGAATGAGGCTTGTGTAAATACCTGCTCTTTCAACGCCGCCAATTAGGATATACCCGTTTAGCTTGTTATTGCCGTAAAATAGACGTTTGTAATTTTCGCCTTCGGTTTTGGCATATACATCGCCGGAATAATTGCCAGCAGTAACCATATGGAGACCAAAGAAGCCAATAGCGTTCATAGGTATTGCATTTTCAAATTTCTTTTCGCCACCTGCCATATTGATGCCAGCACACTCGCCCTGCATATAAGCATTTGGTAGTAGTGCCATAATTTTGTTTTGACCGCAAGATATATCAGTGGTTTGTGTGCAGTCTCCGGCTGCGTAAATGTCTGGGGCGGATGTTTCGGATTTTGAATTTACCTCAATGCCTTTGTCTATTTTTGCAATACCTTTTAACAGAGCAGTGTTTGGGCGAACTCCCACAGCCAAAACAAGAACATCAAATTGTATTTTCTCACCGCTTTCCAAAATGGCGGCATTCTGCTCAAATTTTTTAACACTTGCAGAAAGTTTGAATTCTATATTTTTGCTCTCAAGATGGCTTTGAACAATTTTTGCTCCACCTTCGTCTAAAATACTGGATAAAATTCTCGGAGCAAGATCTAGTACTGTGATATGATTAACTCTTTTCAAAATACCTTCCGCACATTTAAGACCAATAAGCCCAGCACCTATAATCAACACTCGTCTGTCGTCTTGAGCAAGCGATATCTCCAATTTCTTTGCATCGTCTAGGCTCATAAAGGTAAATTTATCTTTTACAGAATCAAGCCCTTCAAATGGTGGAACAAATGCCGAAGAACCAGTTGCAACCATAAGTTTGTCGTAAGGTATTTTTTCACCGCTGGATAAAATTACCTGCTTTGCTTTTGCATTTATCTCTTTTGCAGTTGCGTTAATCATTTTCACATTGTTCTTTGTGTAAAAATCATTATCCCTGTATTTCATTCTTTCTTCATCTGTTTTGCCCAGCAAAAAATAAGATATAAGAGGACGGGAATAGGTGTGATAGTTTTCATCGGTGATAATGGTTATTTCACCTTCCTTGTCTATTTGCCTTATGCCTTCTACTGTTCCAACTCCAGCCGCAGAATTACCTATAATAACATATTTCATATTTACCCCCTATCCTCAAAAACAAGTGCTCCATTTGGGCAACCTTTAACGCAAGCCGGAGTTCCCGCTTTTGTTTTTACGCACAGCTCGCATTTTTGAACAGCTCCGTCATCTGATGGAGAAACTGAACCATAAGGGCAAAGCAGAATGCAGGTGTAGCAGCTCACGCATTTATCTTTGTTTATTGTGATAACTCCGTCTTTTACGCTCAAAGCTCCGGTTATGCAACCCCTAACACATAAGGGTTCCTCGCAATGGCGGCAAGAAACAGCAAAACTAATTTCGCCGCGTTTTTCCACTCTGATTTTTGGATTGATTTTTACATTTTTAAGTGCTACTGCCATGTCTTTTTCGTTTGTTCCGGCAAAGGCACAGCAATATTCGCACAAGTGGCAAGCCAAACACCATTTTTCATTTGCATAAACTCTTTTCACATTTACTCCCCGGCGTGTTTAAT